>JAEUHA010000394.1 GCA_016793535.1 Opitutaceae bacterium
CCGTCGACCTGGCGGCGGTCGCCAAGCTCTACGGCACGCCGACGTACGTCTACAGCGCGGCGACGATGGCCGACAACTACCGCCGGCTGCAGGCAGGGCTCAAGGGGCTCGACGCCCAACTGTGTTACGCGATGAAGGCGAACTCGAACCTCGCCATCTTGCGCCACTTCGCGAACCTCGGCGCCGGGTTCGACCTGGTGAGCGGCGGCGAGGTCCGGCGCGTGATCGCCGCGGGCTCGCACGTGCGGACGAGCGTCTTCGCCGGCGTCGGCAAGACCGAGGCCGAGATCAAGCTGGCGCTCGAGAACGGCATCTTCTCCTTCCACGTCGAGAGCGAGCCCGAGCTGGCCCGCATCAACCACGTCGCCGGCACGCTCGGGGTGAAGGCGCCGATCGCGATCCGGGTGAACCCCGATGTCGACGCCCACACGCACGCGAAGATCACCACGGGGAAGAGCGACAACAAGTTCGGCATCCCGCTCAAGCACGCCGCCGCCGCCTACGAGGCCGCCGCGAAGTACCCGAACATCGCCATCAAGGGTGTGCAGATGCACATCGGTTCGCAGCTCACGTCCGTGGCGCCGTTCGTGGAGGCCGTGGAAAAGGTCGGGCCGTTCGCCGCTGATCTGAAGGCGCGTTTCGGCATCACCTATTTCTCGATCGGGGGCGGCATGGGCATCATCTACAAGGACGCCCTCGCCAGCGGCCAGGCCGCCTGGTGGGAGGCCCAACCGCTCGAGAAGCGTCCGCTCACGCCCGAAACCTACGGCGCCGCCCTGGTCCCGCGGTTGCAGCCGCTCGGGCTGAAGATCCTGCTCGAACACGGCCGTTTCATGGTCGGCAACTCCGGTGTGCTCCTCTCGCGCGTCGAGCACTTGAAGCGCGGTGCCGGCAAGAACTTCCTCATCGTCGACGCCGCGATGAACGACCTCGTGCGGCCCGCGATGTACGACAGCTTTCATGAGATCGTGCCGCTGCGCCGCGATTCATCCCGCCGGGCGCTGACGGTCGACGTGGTCGGCCCGATCTGCGAAAGCGGCGACTGTTTCGCCAAGGATCGCCAGATCCAAGAGGTCGGCGAGGGCGAGTTGATCGCCTTCATGAGCGCCGGCGCCTACGGCTACACGATGGCCAGCCGCTACAACACCCGCGGCATGGCGGCCGAGGTGCTCGTGAAGGGCAGCGCCTTCGAACTGATCAACGCCCGCGAAAGTTTCGAACAGATGATCGCCGGCGAAAAGATCCCCGCCTTCCTGACCTGAGGGACAAGAGCGGTTTTGACCGCGGAATTTGCGGATGGCGCAGATGGATCGAGCCGGTTGCGAACGGGTGGAACCGATCGGCCTTTATCCGCGAACTCCGCGTAATCCACGGTCAAATTTGATCGGCTCTTTCGCGTGTCGCTTTTGCGTGTCTTTCGCGGGTTTCGTGCTTAACCAGTCGCCATGAATTTCGTGGTCGTCGGCGCCGGGGCATGGGGGACGGCGTTCGCGCTGCACCTGGCGCGCACCGGGCATACCGTGGCCCTCGTGCCGCGACGGCCCGAACAGGCGCAGACGATTGGCGCCCAGCGCGAAAACGCCGAGTACCTGCCCGGCGTTGCCCTGCCGCCCGCGCTCGTTGTGACCCCCGATCTCGCCGCCGCCGTGGCCCGGGCCGAGGTCATCCTGCTGGCCTGCCCCGCCCAGGCTCTGCGCGAAACCAGCACCCGGCTCCGGCACGCCCTGCCGTCGGCGGGAGCGGAACGGTTTGTGGTGAGCCTCGCCAAGGGCCTCGAGTCCCAGACACACGCCCGTCCGTCCGAGGTTATCGCGAGCGTGCTCCCCGGCGTCCTCGTCGGCGCGCTCACCGGCCCGACCAACGCCCTCGGCGTCGCCCGCGGCGAGCCTTCGGCGATGGTGCTGGCTGCCAACCGGCCCACCACGCCGTTGCAGGATTTCCAGTCCGCCATGAGCGGCCGCACGCTGCGCATCTACACGAGCGATGACCTGGCCGGCGTCGAATTTGGCGGCTGCCTGAAGAACATCTATGCCATCGCCGCCGGCTGCTGCGACGGCCTGAAGCTCGGCGACAACACCAAGGCCGCCCTGCTCACGCGCGCCCTGGCCGAAATGGTCCGGGTGGGCGTCGCCCTGGGCGCGCGGCCGGAGACGTTTTACGGCCTCAGCGGTTTTGGCGACATGGTGGCGACCTGCTACGGCGGCTGGAGCCGCAACCGCGAATTCGGCCAGCGCATCGGCGAGGGTGGCACCGCCGCCGACCTGCTGGCGCACCGCCGGACGGTCGTCGAGGGCTACCAGACGACGGAATCCTTCGCCGGACTGTGCGCGGAGCGCCACATCGACGCCCCCATCCTGCGCGAAATGCAGGCCATCCTTTTCGCGGGCAAGAAACCCGCCGCCGCGATTGCCGCGTTGATGACGCGCGAACTGAAACGCGAGGCGCCCGCCGTCGCGGCGCCGTGAAGCCGCCCGCCGCGCGGGTGAGGCCGCGCCCACGACTCATGCCCTCCAACCCCCTCCGGTTCCTCTCTGCTGCCGTCTGCCTCGTAAGCCTCGTTGCCGTCACGCGGGCCGCGACGCCGGCATGGCGCGTGGTCCAGAACGAGTTTCTCGAAGCCGCTCCGCCCGTGCCCGAGGTGCACGCGTCGACGCTCGCCGAGGCCGCCGACGGCACGCTGGTCGCCGCGTGGTTCGGCGGCACGAAGGAGGGCAACGACGACGTATCCATTTATGTGTCACGCCGGCGCGGCGCGGCTCCCTGGTCGCCCGGCCGGATCGTCGCCGAGGGGACGGCCGCGGATGGCAAACGTTATCCGACGTGGAATCCCGTCCTGCACCGCACCGCCGACGACCGGCTGCTGCTCTTCTTCAAGACCGGGCCGTCGCCCGAGACCTGGTGGGGTGAAGTGATCGTCTCCCGGGACCACGGCGCGACCTGGACCGACCGCAAGCGGCTGCCGGACGGCATGCTCGGTCCCATCAAGAACAAGCCGATCAAGCTCGCCGACGGCACGCTGCTCTGCCCGACGAGCGTCGAGTACAACGCCCGGCACTGGGTCGTGCGCATGGAGTTCACGGACGAGTCGCTGAGCCGCTGGCGTTCCACCGGCGACCTGGCCGACCCGAAGCAGCTCGGCGCCATCCAGCCGACGATCCTGCAGCATCGCGACGGCCGGCTCCAGGCGCTCTGCCGCAGCAGCGTGCGCGTGATGGCGCAGACGTGGTCGACCGATGGCGGCAAGACCTGGTCGCCGCTCGAGCCCTCCGAGATCTACATGCCCAACTCCGGCATCGATGCGCTCACGCTCAAGGACGGCAGCTTCCTGCTCGTCTACAATCCGTCGGAGAAGAACGCCGATCCCAAGTCCTGGGGCGAACGGCGTCCGCTGCTCGTCGCCCATTCCACCGACGGCCGCGCTTGGCGCACGGTGGCCACGCTCGACACGCTGCCGAACCGGCACGGGTACGCCTACCCGGCGATCATCCAGGCGGCCGACGGGCGCGTGCACATCACGTATACGTGGAACCGTGCGCGGATGAAGCACGTGATCCTCGCGGCGCCATGAGCGAATCGGATTGCCCTCCGCCCCGCGTGGTCGTGGTGGGAACGCTCAACGTCGACCTGGTCTGGCAGGTGCCCGCCCTGCCGCGTCCGGGGCAGACGATCGTCGCCGATCAGGTGGAACGACAATTTGGCGGCAAAGGGGCGAACCAAGCCGTGGCCGCGGCCCGCCAGGGCGCGCGGGTCACGCTGGTCGGCGCGGTGGGTGACGACGCCGACGGCCGCGCGTACCGCGAACACCTGCAACGCGAAGGGCTGGAGGTCCGCGCGATCACGACGATTCCTGGCGTCGCCACGGGCACGGCTCATGTCTACGTCGATCCGCGCGGGGAAAACCTGATCGTGGTCGATCGCGGGGCCAACGCCCACCTGGATCTGGCCCCGCTGGCGGATCTGCTCGACACGAGCGATGCGCTGGTCGTGCAGCTCGAGTGCGCGCTGCCCGTCGCGGTCGAGGCGCTTCGGCTCGCGGCCGCCAGCGGGGTGCGCAGCATCCTGAATGCGTCGCCGCCGCAGCCCGATTTTCCCTGGGGCCGGCACGTGATCGACACCGTGATCGTGAACGAGCACGAGTGCGTGGACTGCTTTCAGCGGTCGCCGGCGGAACTGGCGGCGCTGTCGGACCAGGCCCGGCAGGAGTTTTTGCGCGAGCGCCGGATGAGTCATCTGGTGATTACGCAGGGCGCGGACGTCACCTTGCTCCTCGCGACGACGGCGGTGTGGCGCGTGCCGACGTATCCGGTGACGCCGCGCGACACGGTGGGCGCCGGCGACACGTTTGCCGGCGCGCTGGCCGCGCAACTCGCGGCCGGTTTCGTGTGGGAGCGGGCGCTGCGCCATGCAAACATCGCCGCGGCGCTGTCGACGCTGGCGATCGGCGCGCAGGCGGCGATGCCGACGCGGGCTGCGGTGGAAGCGGCGAAAGGGTAGTTTCTCTCCCAGTGGGCGACGCTCGCTATGCC
>JAEUHA010000410.1 GCA_016793535.1 Opitutaceae bacterium
ATGCAGTTGAAAGTTGAAGGTTGAAAGCTGAAAGACCCGAACCTGACGGGACGAACAACCGGTTGGCAGATGGAAGCCGCCTACACCTTTCGGTGCGGGTTGCCGGTTGGCAGCGATTCCAGCCGGCGTCCGCGGCGGCACCTCTTTCAACTCTGATCTTTCAACCTTCAACTGCATGATTCCGGCTGAGGCGCGGCGGAGCACCGGCATGCTGACGCCATCCACCACTCATACCACGCGCCTCCAGCTCATGGATTTAACCGCGGATCACGCGGATGACGCGGATATGCGTTGGGTCCGCGTCATCCGCGATATCCGCGGTCAATCGGCTTGGGCGGCACTCCGTGAAGGGCTCAAAAGCGCAGTCCTCCTGGGGTCAGAACGAGAACCGCGCCGTGAGCGTATACTTCCGGCCCTCGGCGATCGAATAGACCGGGACCGAGCCGTCAGGGTTGATCACCGCCGGCACCAATTCGTCCTCCGTGAGGAGATTCCGCACGTTGAGCTGGAGCTTGAGACCGTATTTGCCGCGGAGAAGAGTCGTGCCGTAGGAGACCCAGGCGTCGTAGCGCGTCTCGGCCGGACCGTAGTACGGATTGCGGACATCGGAGATGCGAATGTCGCCAGGCTGCGCCGGGGCTCCGTCGGGGATGGGCGTGAGGTCGGCGCGGAAGTTGGCGAGCGGGTAGCCGAGCGCGGATTTGTCGAGCCAGCGGACGCCGCCGCCCACACCAAAGCCCTTCAGGGTCTGGCCCTGGAACTCATAGTTGCCGACAAAATTGGCGCGCCAGCGGCGGAGGTCATGGACGGCGGCACCGTCGGCGGACGCGGCGATGTTGTAAGGGTTGAGCACATTCCGTTGGAACGACACGCCAAACATGTTGATGTCGGTGCGGCTCCCGAGGAAGTTGATCGCCACCTGCGAGAGCGGGATCTGGTAAGTCCAGTCCTTGCGCCACTCGGTGGCGAGGGGATCGCCGGAAGCGGTAGGGGTGTTGTAGATTAGGGCGCGGGTTACTGCCCCGGTGTTGCTCCGGACAGATTTCTGTTCGGAGACGTTGAAGAGGAATGAGAGGCCGCGCGTGGGGCGGAACATGAGCTCGATCTCGGTGCCCTTGGTGACGAAGTCACTCGTGTCCTGCACGCCGGGATTGGTGGACGCGGGCGTGCCGTTGTTCAGGCGCCAGTTAAAGAGCTGAAGGAGTTCCGCGGGCGGCGCGACGTAGCCGACCGGGAACCCGCCCGGGCCCGCCGGGATCCAGCGGTTCAACACCGCATTGTAGGCGGCCGTGTGCAGGCTGACGATCTGCGCGGCAAGACCGCCGACCGAGCTGTTGAAGCTGCCGGTTTGCGTCGTCTCGAAGAAATTGAGCCGCGCGCTGATCTTGCCATCGAGCACCTCGAGATAGATGCCCTTTTCCTTCGTGATGCCCGCGGGCGGGGCGATCGCGGTGCCGAACGCATTGACGGTGCGGCCGGCGGGCGGACTGAAGTTTTCGGACTCGCCGTAGTAGGCGTTCAGCGCGGAGACGAGGGGCACGCGACGGAGCCACTTCTGCGGGGTCTTGGCCACGGCGCTCCAGGCGAAGAGCGTTTCCTCGAAATTCTGGGGAACGATCGAGGGATTCCCGATCGAGAAGGACGGATCATCCACGAGCGCGTAGTTTTCGCCGTTGGCAATGATCGGAGCATTGATGCCGCGGATGGAGGACTTTTCTTTGCGCCAGCCGACGGTGGAGACGAAGGTGTCGGCGAGCCAGTTGCTCTGCAGCGAGAACGCCTGGGAATCGAGGATTCGGCGGTTGAGTCCGGCGCCCGTGGCCGTGTTGGTCACGCGCTCGTCTTCGCGGCGGAGGTCGATGGGGGTGTAGAAAGGAGCGTGTAGGGGCAACTGCGCCGCGGCGACATTGGGCGCGGGCGTGCGGGTGAGGACGACGCCCCGGCCGGTCACCTCCTGGTGGAAGTTCATGAGGTTGGCCCGCAGCCCGGAGAGGTTGGCACCGGCGGGCGTGTCGACATTGGCGAGCGAGGGACCGATGTAGATCCAAGCCACGGGCTCCTTGCTCTGCGGGGCGGAGCGGCTCTGGTTGTTGCCGTTCACCCAGAAATCGGGCGTGTAGAAAAGGCTGCCGCCGGAGTGGTTGCGGGTGGAGAGTTTTTCGCGCTGGGCGAGGAGCGAGAACACGTGTCGGCCGAGTACGCGGCCGAAGCGGCCGGGCATTTTTTCCGGGAGATTCAGCTCGTAGAAAAGCTTGGCGCGCGAGGTCTCGATCTCCTGCCGGCTATAGCTGGCCCCGCCGGCCTCGGAAATGAAGGGGCGGCCGAAGTTGGGATTCGGCTCACCGGTCCACATCCGGGTGTTCACGTCGATCGAAATGTAGGGCGCAGCCTCGTTGATGAGATTCTGCAGACTCTCGGTCCAGCGCTGGCGATTGAAGGCGATCTCGAAGCCGAGGGTACGGCGAAACGCGAGCTGCTGGAGCGAGACGTCGATGGCTTCGAGCCGGGATTTCTGCTCGGAGTTGGGCCCGACGATGAGGTTGTTGAAGAAGTCGAAAACGGTGGGATCAGTCAGGCTCTCCGAGGTGTAGAACGCCTGATCGGGGAAGGCGTAGTCGAGGCGGACGCGAGCCATGTCACGGGTCGCGGCGTGCTGCGCGGTGTTGGTCAGGCCGGACCAGGGGAAATACACATTGTTGGAAACCATGGCGCGGCCGAGGACGGTCTGCCCGGTGGGAGAGGTCGCGATGGTGTCGCGCGGCGCGGTGGCGTCGGGGTTGGCGAAGACGAAGGTCGCGGACCGGTTGACCTGCTGGACCGTGCCGATTGTCGCGTTGCGCAGGGCAGCGTTGAACAGACCGGGATTGATGCCCGGATCGTAGGTGACCTTGCCACGGGCGCCGAGCGCCTTGAGGCCGGCTGGTAGCGTCGCGTCAAACCACGACGACAGGCGGTCGGCAGGCGGCAGCAGGCGGGGATTGTTCGAGACGATGCGGCCGCGTTCGTAGGAGGCCCGGATGACCGTCGAATCGAGCACGCCGCGGTTGCGCAGCCGGGCGACATCCCAGGTGGCGGCGGCGAACTTGCGCTCGGTGTCAGTGAAGGCGAACTCCTGCTGGTACTTCTCGTCGTCCTTCACCGCGGCGACGCGGACGGCGAATTCGCCGCGGCGCGGTGCGGCGTTGTAGTCGAAGGTCAGGCGATAGCTCCCGAAGCTGCCGACGGATGCCTCGACTTCGCCGCGCGAGCGCTGGAGTTCGGCGGCCAGGGTGCTGGTGTTGATAATGCCGGCGGGACTGCCGACGCCGAAGAGCAGCGCGTTGGCACCGCGGTTGATCTCGACGCGGTCGGTATTGTAGCCGTCCATCGGGATGATGGAGCGGTAGAAGTTGCGCGCCTGAGTGGCCTCGGCGAGGCCGCGCACGCGGGTGCCGGTGGGGCCGTTGCCGAGGCTGGGTTCGGAGGCGAAACCGCCACCCGACGGGGTGACACCGGAATAGTTTCCGCCAAAGCCGCGGACCTCCATGTTGGTCTGATAAACGAGCAGGTCGCCGAGGTTTTTCGAGCCCGTGTCCTTGAGGAATTTCGAGGTGATGACGGAGACGGAAGCGCCCAGATCGGTGAGTTTCGTGCGCAGGCCAGTGCCCGCGAGCGACTCGCTGGCCTCATAGCCGACGTCCTTTTCAGACGTGATCGTGAAAGGGGAAAGCACGATGGTCTGGTCGGTCGCCGCCGGAGGCCGCGACGCGTTGCCGGCCGCGGACGGTACGGTTTGCGCCTGCATGATCAGCGCAAAAATCGGCGCCAGGGTCAGCAACCGGCCGCTGCGCAAACAACAGCCGACCATCGACGAAGAATGAGGGTGGGGGTACTTCATAGGGTGGGGAAATACAAAACCCTCACTGCGCGGGAAACGCGAAGGGCACCCCATGAGGTCCGGCGATCGAGTTCTTGGACAGAAAAAAGCCGGCCGGTGGCGGCAAAGCGGTCCACGTGGCGATCGGGCGCGCCTACGGGAGAAACATGGCGCGATCTCCCACTGGGAGAGCGAACGTCCCCGTCCGCATATGCGTCGATCACGGCGGACGAGGACGTCCGCGCTCCCAGGAAACTCAGGCCAGCCGCACACCCATCGGCGGGACGGTGCCGGCGTGGTGCTGCTGGCGGGCGTCAAGGGACAGGTTCGACGTGGCCTGATAG
>JAEUHA010000416.1 GCA_016793535.1 Opitutaceae bacterium
AGGGCAATCGATGCGCCAACCGCATGCACGGTGATCAATGTTCGATGCGCATCGAAGACCGCCACCATGTCAGGATGGACCGGAACCCGCTGCACGCCGCCGCCGTAGGCCCAGAGCGCATAACCGGCGACTCCCACACAAAGGAAGGCCATCAGACCGAAACGCCAGGATTTCGCACGCATCGTCGTTGGCGAAGGGTCAAAGTTGAAACTTCGGTGCAGTCATAGTTTCGGTCGCACGCGGCGTGACCAGATCCGGCGCACGCTAGCGCCATGTCTTGTTCATGGTGTCACGGGAGCGGCGGAATATCGAAATGCAGCACGTCCTCCCGCGCGCCCAGTCGCGAATAGAGCGCCACAGCTTCCGAATCACCGCGGTCCGCCTGAACAAAGATCACGTATGCGCCACGCTCCTTCGCGATCATTTGAATCTCCCGGATCAGCGCGGTCGCGACTCCCTGCCGGCGCTCGGCGGCGGCCACCGCGAGATCATAAATGTAAAGCTCGCTTCGCACCCGTTCGAATTTCCTTAGCTCATACGCGGCGAGACCGCCGATCACAACCCCGGCCTTCAATGCGACGATCGCGATGAAAGTCTCTCCCGCCAGCAGTCCTTCAAGGTACGCCGCGCCCGGTCTCGCCGCCCCGTAGGTGGCCTCGTCCTGGAACGCTTCGCCAAAGAGGGACAACATCCCCTCCATCAGCGAAAGATCGTTGCGCGTAAGGCGACGGATGGAGAAGGGAGGCTCGAGTGACATGGTCGTTGGCCCAACCACAACGCTGAGCGATGAGGCGACCGGGAGCAAGGCATGCCGCATCCCGATCTCCATTCCATCGCTTCATTCGCCATGGTAGGCAAACGCACGAGCGGTGACATGTCCCGGCACTGGTTCTTGTCCTTCCACTTTATACGCAGGCACGCGTAAAGGTCAGCGATACACCCGCAGGAAATATCTCGGGATTGCCAGACGCTGTGAGTGAAATCCGATTTCCGAGGCGCTCACGACGTCCGCTGGCGCCAAGACCGTCGGCTCCAAGACGTGGGCGCGGCGATGCGGCGGACTTCATGCCACCCGGCAGCGATGAGATCAGGCTTCTATTTCCATATTCATGACTCGACAGAAGGTCGGCGTGCAGTTGGCGCGAACAGCGCGCTGGTCGCACGTTCAATGACTGCTTGCTCAGGTGCCCGGGAGGGTCTGAAAACCCATGGTCCCTCGCGTGGAAGTGGGCCGCACGACAGACGTGGCTCCGTGACGCTTCAAGCATTCAACTAGAAGAACCTGACTTCAGGCTGGCTGTGGAGCGCGGAGATGTTTGGCAAGGCTCCAGGGATCGGATCGATGAAGTAGCTCGAGGTCAGGATGCGCTCATCCTGCCACGGTTGCACGGGTTCGCGGCCGCGCCGCCGCGCCGGCCCGGGACTCTCCACGTTGAAAGGCGTGGTGAATCCGTGGGCGGACGTGAGTTCCGCGGGTTTGGATTGGAAAAAGGATCTCATGAAAGAAGCGAAGCGGGACAGGGATTGGGACCAGCCGGAGCGGCAGCGTGGACCGCCGCAGAACGACGTTTGGCATGGCGGGGACTTTTTTCGGGATAGGACAGACCATGGTGGGAGGATTCGCCCACGCCCTTTCGGGCGCCGGCGGAGTAGTGGTTTCAGGATCAGTGGCGACTCATGACCGACTGCCACAACGCAAGGACGACGAATTCTCCGCGGAGCTTCTTCTCCGCGGCCTCGCGAATCTGACGGACGCGTTCGATCGACACGCCCAGTTCGCCAGAGATGTCATCGAGCGTGGCCTCTTCGAGATAGTAGCGGCGCAGCACACGCGCGTGGTTCGGCGGCAGTTGATCCAGCGCGGCGTGCAGCGACGCGTAGGTGTCCACGGTCTCCGCCGAGCGTGCCGGGCAAACGGCATCGCTATCGATTACCGCGTGGAGTTGCTCGCCGTTGGCGTCGGTCTCATCGACGGAAACGGCCTGCGCGGCGGCCGCGAGTTGCTCGAGCTGGGTCACGGCCGTCGATGTCAAACCAGTCAGTTCGGCAATCTCGAGCGGGTTGGCAGCCCGACCGAGATCGCGTTCGAGGGCAGCAGCAGCCCGACGCACCAACGTCACCTGGGCACGCGTGTGACGCGACAGGGGGTCGAGTCGGCGAAGTTCGTCGAGCACTGCCCCACGAACCCGCACGTAGCAATACGCACGCGCCTGCTCTGCCGAGCCGTCGAAGCGCAAGAGCGCCTCAACCAGCGCGAGTTTCCCGACACTCGCGAGGTCGTCACGCGAGACATGCGCCGGCAGCCGGCGGTGGATGGCGTCGAGCACCGCGTCGACGACACTGAGGGTGTCGGCGAGCGCAGCCGAGGGTGGGTGTTGGAGAGTGAGAGTCATGGTGAGCGGGAGAGCCCAGTTGAGAATTCATAGGTCTGATTCGGGACGCATTGGCGTGAGGGACAGCGGCGCGGCGAAGAACGCCGCACTGCCGAGATCAACATTGCAGGAAGTGTCGCCAGTCCGGATGACGTGCCTCGCGCACCGTGGCAGAGAACGGGAGCGGTTTCGGTGCGGACGGTTTGCGCATAAGGCGCAAGCCAGCCTCGTGCGGGAGCCGATTGGCCTTGAGGGCGTTGATCTCCTTCTTCGACCAAACGAGGTTCTCGAACGAATCGCGGCCGCCGCGATCGCGCGGGACGACGTGGTCCAGATTGCCGCCATTCTTGCCGACATGTTCGCCGGTGTATTGGCAGACACCCCGATCGCGCTCGAAGATCGCCTGGCGCGTGACACGTGGGACGCGCACCGGCATGCGATCAAACTGCGTCGACACGATGACCGTCGGCACGCGGACTCGGAGCTTCGGCGTCGAGATCGAGAAATCGAAATCGCGCACCGGCAGCTTCACCCACTCGTCCCAAGGGATCGGGTTCAAATAGAGTGGCCGGTCGAAGTTCCAGGAGCCGTCCTCGAGCTTCGGATACGCGATGTCTACACCGAGCGCCGGCGGCAGACCCGCCGCTCCGCCGTTGAGCGCGATGAGCGCCTGCTTGACCGTGCGATGGCCGATGACCTGCCACGCGCGGTTGAGCGAGAGGACGATGGGCTTGTCGAGGACGTCGGTGTTCATGGGAAGAATCGGTTGAGATTTGAAAGGGCTCACACAGGGCACAGTTCGCCCAACGTCGGTGTGTGTTCTCTTTTGCGACCTGCCAGAAACTGGATCTCCGCGCCGGGCGTGCGCCGGCCTCTGCGGTTTACGAAACCGCTGCATCGCTGCCTATGCTTGCAGAGAATGAAAGGGCCCGGCGGCAGGCTCAGGGCCATGAGCAAGCTCCGGGCGTCGAATGGCTGCCGGGGCATGATTCGCACATGCATTCGCGGTTTCAGAGACCGCCGTCCTACTCGTTAGACGACCCGGCAATGGCGGAGGGCTGAGGTCCTGCCCCTCAGCGACAGATTCGCCGCACGCGTTAGCACCGCGGCTCCCGACTCTCGGAATTAGCCCTCCGAAGTGGTCCGCCCGCCTGGAGTCGCACCAGGTTCGGCCGATTATCAATCGGCTGCTCTGCTGTTGAGCTACAGGCGGAAGAACTGGCGGAGAGCGGAGGACTTGCGCCTCAACCGGCGGAGCCGGTCCATCTGCTTTCGAAACAGTGCCCGCACCTCGGCGGGTTCACTCTCCAAAGTGGCGGACGGAGCGCACCGCGCGAAGATGGCGCAGCCCCGAGCTTGCGAGGGGTGAGTGACGCGGGTGCTCGCGAAGCGGGCGGCGTCACGAACAAAGCAGTGGTCCTGCCCCACAGGCCTCGCGGCTCGAATTGGCTTCCAACCGATCACCGTGCTGCGCGGCTTTGCTCTCCAAGAAAAGTTGGCGGATGCGGGAGGTAATACGTCCCTATCCCTCTGGCGCAGGACCGATCTGCTTCAAACGACCGCCGGTTCCTCTGCCGGTTTGACGCGCTGCGCTCCGTCGCCTCAAAAAGTCTCCGCGGCAGGATTTGCACCTGCGTCGATCCGCTTAGAAGGCGGAGGCCTGAGCTTCTCGGCCACGCGGAGATGGAGCGCGGGAGCGCGAGAACGGCGCAGCCCGAGCAAAGCGAGGGTGAGCCGAACGGGTGCCCGCTTTCGGGCAGCTCGGCGAACAAAGTGGACCTCGCGGCGGGACTCCCACCCACAACACGGCGTTCGAAGCGCCGCATGATTGTAATTTCACCACGCGAGGAAAATGGTCCTCCCGTCGGGAATCGCACCCGAAACTCGGCCTTCGCAGAGCCGTGTGATCGCTCTTTCACTACGGGAAGAAAATGGGAGCCCGCCGCCGGAGTCGCACCGGCCTCGTCCGGCTTACAAGACCGGCACGTCGCTCCCTACGTCTGACGGGCATTGGTCGGCGAGACAGGACTTGCACCTGCATGGGCTTTCGCCCGCGAGTTTCTGAGACTCGTGTGTATACACTCCACCACTCGCCGAAAAACACGTGGTGCGGGCGGAGGGAATCGCACCCTCATGGACTCTCGCCCGTCGGCTTCTCGGACCGACGTGTCTACTGTTCCACCACGTCCGCAAAGAATGGAGCATCCACGGGGACGTGCGCCCCGCTGTCTGTCTTACCAAGACAGTCCGTCGCTTTCTACGGGTTGGATGCATGGTCGAAGCGGAAGGACTTGCACCTTCGTAGCACCTCAGGGCATCGCGTTTACGGCGCGCTGCATTTGCTGTTGTTCGCCTTGCCGCCCAGAGGGCACCCGCTCGGCTCACCCACTCGCTCCGCTCGGGGCTCCGCCATCTCCGCGCTGCGCGCTCCGTCTGCCATGCTTCGAAAGAGATGGGGGCTCGAGCGGGATTCGCACCCGCGACCGTCTCCTTATGAGGGAGCTGCGCTCACTGCTGCGCCATCGAGCCAGATTGGTGGGGACCGAGGCAGTTGCAGCCTCACGAAATGCCGGGTAAGAGCCGGCTGCCCGTCTACTGTGGCTTGATCCCCGAAAAGATTGGCTCCGGCGGCTGGTTCTGCCCCAGCGCCCGACGGCGTCAAAGGCCACTGTGCTGCTGTTACACCAGGCCGGAAGATGTTGGTCAGGGCGAAAGGACCTGCCCGTTCGACAGACTCGGGCCCCGAGCAGAGTCACGGGGCGACTCAATGATTTCCCTTCCGAGGGGAGACGCCGCCTACTTGGCCCCCCCGAGGTGGAAATGGCACCGGCCCGGAGGCACGTGCGCTCCGGGCCGGTGTTGTTTTCTGTCATTAGCGAGTCAGCCGGCGGCGGCCGTAATCGGCACGTGCGATGAGCACGAGACCGACAACCGCGAGCCACGCGACCACGAGGGCAGCGATCATGTCGTTGTCCTTTCTGTCCTGGGAGGCCTTGCTCCGAAGAGCTTCGGCCGTTCGTCGCGCAAGCCCCCGAACGGAGCACGCACGAAAGTGGTCGTCGGCCTCGGGGTCGCACCGAGCGATGCCTGCATGTCGGGCAGGTGACGTCACTGGCTGTCTCGCCGACGAAAAATGGTTGGGGATGAAGGTGCCGCCCCTTCGTCTGCGGTTTCAGAAACCGCCGCGCTCCTGTTACGCCAATCCCCAATGGCTCCAGAGGAAGGATTCGCACCTTCACCGACACGAATTAACAGCTCGCCGGCCTACTCGTTAGCCTACTCTGGAACGAAAATGGTCGAGGTGGAGGGACTCGCACCCCCGTTTAGGCTGGGTGTAGGCCAGCTGCCATAGCTGCTAGGCGACACCTCGACAGAAAACGGCGCTCGTGATCGGACTCGCACCGACTGACTTCCCTTCGACAGAGGGCTGATTGGCTCGCCGCGCTCGGGGCTTCGCCCTCCGCCTGCGGCGGCCCCATCTCCGCTACGCTCCGTCGACTCCTTCATCTCCACGAGCAATTGGTCAGGTGGGCGGGATTCGCACCCGCTTCCCCGGCTTCACGGGCCGGTGCTCTGCTGACTGAGCCACACACCTGAAAATGGTCGGAACGGCGTGACTCGCACACGCGTGATCTCGGTCCCAAGCCGAGTGCCTGACTGCTAGGCTACGTTCCGAAACTGGATGCGGGAGTGGGAGTCGCGCCCACGGCAACATGGCTTATGAGACCAGTCGGATCACTCGATCTTCCCGCGATGGTGGGAATGGTTGTGATCGGGTCCGGATTTTCGAGCCACCTCTAGGTTCGGTCTGGGTGATTGGGTGAGGTTGATATCACTGACGTTGGTTGTCGATCCCTGGCGGAGGGAAGGCCCGGCTCGGCGGGCCTTACCGTAGCCAGGGATCGAGATAGATTGGCCGCGAAGCGAGCGGGAGGTTGGTACCCGAGCTTACTGTGTGGCCGCTTATGGTTATATTTGAGGCGGAAGTCTTCGATGACGACGCGCGCTTCGGTGAGCGTCCAAAGTTGTTCCCGGTTGAGGCATTCGTCGCGGAAGCGTCCGTGGAACGACTCGACAAAACCATTCTGCCAGGGGCTGCCGGGCTCGATGTAGATGGTCTT
>JAEUHA010000427.1 GCA_016793535.1 Opitutaceae bacterium
CCCAGCGCCACGACCGCCGGTCAGGCCGGCGCGCCGTTTTCCCTCCAGGCGGGCGACCGCCTCTCGGCCGGTGCGCGCGGCGTGGACGTGCACGCGCTGACCACGTCGGCCATCGAAAACGCGCTCGCCTGGCGCGAGGGCTACGCGGTGTTCGAAGATGTCCCGCTCCACGAGGCGACCGCGTGTTTCGCCCGTTACCACGGGCGTCGCATCGTGGTGGCGCCGGAAGTCGCAGCGCAGCGCCTGGGCGGATTCTATCGCCTCGACGATCTGCGCGCGTTCGTCGCCGGCCTGGAGGGCACCAACCTGCCAGTGCCCGTCAAAGTGAGCGAGGACCTGAGCGGCACGCTCACGATCGCGCCACGTCCCTCCCGCTGAAACGGCCCCCTGCCCCCGTGCGACGCGCGTCCGTCCTGCCCGCCCTGGTGCTGGCCCTCGCGGGCCTGGCCTCCTCCGCGGCCGCCGCGACGGAGCGCACGGTCGAATTCGATCTGCCGCCGCAGCCCGCGGCGCAGGCCCTCCTGGCCTTTTCCAAACTCACCCGGATCGAGGTCCTGTTTTCCTTCGACGCCCTGCGCGCCGTGCAGTCCGCCCCCGTCACCGGCCGACTCGAACCCGCCGAGGCGCTCACGCGGCTCCTGCGCGGCACCGGTTTCGCCGCCCGGCCCAATGGCCGCGATCGCTTCGTGATCGGCCCGGCCACCGCGCCGACCGGGGGCATTCGCGGCCGGCTGCTGGCGCCCGACGGGACCGCGATCGCGGGCGCGCGACTCGCCTTGCCGCCGACGCGGCAGGTGACGGTGTCCGACGCGGACGGTGGCTTCGAGTTCCACGGCGTCGCTCCCGGAACCCATCGCCTGGTAGCGAGCGCCGAGGGTTTTCGTTCGCTGGAGCTCAAGGGCGTCGCCGTCGGCGCCGACCAGGTGCTGCAGCTCGGGCCGCAACGGCTCCAACTCGCCCACGTCCCCGCCAAGCTCGCGCCGTACCTCGTGCGCGACCGCACCACGCGGGAAAATCCCTTCGACCGCAGCGAGACCCGCGCCGGCCCGCGCGGTCCGGGCGATCACCTCGATCTCGCCCGCACCGAGAACGACGCGATCCCGTTCAACATCTACAACCGCGACCAGATCGCGCGCAGCGGCGTGGTGAACCTGAACGAATTCCTCCAGCGCGAGGTGCTCGACAGCGACGCCGCCACGCGTCCGCCCGAGCAGGACGGCGGCATCCCCGCCTTCCAGGCCGGGAGCACCAACATCAACCTCCGCGGCTTCGGCTCCGACCAGACCATCGTGCTCGTCAACGGCCGGCGGCTGCCCGAGGCGCTCGTGAGCGGCTCGCAGGGCCAGACGCCCGACGTGAACTTCATCCCGATCAGCCTCGTGCAGCAGATCGAGGTGCTGCCGCTCTCCGCGGCCGCGCTCTACAGCGGCAACGCGGTCGGCGGCATCGTCAACATCGTCCTGCGTCCCGCCGTCGACGCCAACGCCACCGAGGCCTCGCTCACCTACACCAACGCGCTGGCCCCCTACGACGCCGCGCAGGTCTCGGCCTCGCTCATGCACAGCCGTTCGCTGCTCGGCGGCGCCCTGCGGGTGCGCTTCAACGCCAGTGTCGCCCACACGATCCCGCCGGACGAGACCGAGCTCGGGTACCGGCAGCGCCGGCCGCGCCCCACGCTGCCGCTCACCGCGTCCCTTTACCGCGCCACGCCCAACATCCGCAGCATGGCGTTGCGGCCCGACGACGCCGCCCCGAGCGATCCGCCTCCGCCCCTCCCGCCACTCTTCGGCCTGGGCGCGGCCACCGTCACGTCCGTCGCCCCCGGCGCCAGCGGCCTCGGCGGGCTCGCGGCGTTTGCGGGGCGCGCCGGCGTGCGCAACTGGGATCTGCTGCGCGCGCCGGGCGGACTGGCGTCGTCGACCGACAGCCTGAACTACCCCTACGGCCGCGAGCAGGAGCGCACGGCGTATTTCGCTTCGGTCGTCTACGATGTCGCCCCGTGGCTGCAGCTCGGCCTCGACAGCATGTACACGCGCACGCTCATCCATCGCGGCTACGACGTGATCGCCGCCGACCTGCGGATGCGCGCCGGGGCGCCGCTCAATCCGTTCGGGCAGGACATCACGCTCTCGCTCCTCGAGCTGGCGCCGCGCCTCGGCGAACACTACAGCCGCGCGCGCCTCGAGTTCGGTTCCGGCGTGCTGAGCGCGCTGCTCAAGCTGCCGCGCGGCTGGACGCTGCTCGCCGACGGCCAGTACGGCCGCAATCTGGCCAAGTACCGCGGCCTGTCCGGAGCCGACTCCACCCGGTGGGAGAAACTGATCGACGAGGGCCGCTACAACCCGCTGCGCGACCCGCAGGTCTACGCACCGCCCCAGGAGTTCTACGATCACGTCCTGATCTTCCGCGGCGGGCAGGGCCGCTTCATCACGGTCGGCGACTACTCCACCCTCGACGCCTCGATGCGCCTCGGGCACCGCAACCTCTCGCTCCCGACCGGGCCCGCGGCCGTGAACGTCGGCGCCGACTACCGGCACAACGCCCTCGCGCCCCACGTCGACGAACGCGTCTTTGCCGACGGCACGCTGGCCGCCGATCCGGTCCGCTACCTCGGCCGCGCCATCGAGCGTTACAGCGTCTTCGGCGAGGTGCAGGCGCCCTTGCTGCCGTCTCGCTGGCTCCCGGGCTGGCTGCGCGGACTCGATTCGGACTTCGCGGTGCGTTACATCGCGTCGCGGCTTTCCGCCGAGGCCAACGTCGCGCCCACCTTCGCCCTCAAGGCGCGGTTCGCGGGCGGCCTCGCATTCCGCGGCAGCGTGAGCACCTCGAGCCGCTATCCCACGCCGCAGCTCAGCCGGGTGACGCTCGCCGGCCCGAGTTCGCGGCCCACGACCGCGGGCATCGATTTTCGCCAGGCCTACGATCCCGCGCAGAAGCAGACGTACACGGTGCAGGAGCAGGATTTCATCAATCCCGACCTCCAGCCCGAGGACGCGCTGACGCAGACCGCCGGCCTGCTGTGGCGCGGCGGCGACACCCACCGCTTCCGCGTCGCGCTCGATTTCGTGGAGACCCGCAAGGTCAATGAACTCGTCACGCTCGACGTGCAGACGATCCTCAACCTCGAGCACCTCTTTCCGGATCGCGTGTTTCGCCGCCCGGAGGCCGACGCCGGCGGCGCGGCCGGCACCGTGAAATCCGTCGTCACCGGCGCAATCAACTCCGCGTGGCGTCGCTCGCACAACTGGAATGCGTCGGTCGACTACGCGTGGACCCACTTCCTCGGCGGCACGCTCGAAGCCTACGGCCGCCTCATCTACTTCACCCGCTACGACCACCTGCTCGTGCCCGGCGCGACGGCCATCGACGAACTCTCGCACCCCGAGGGCGCCGCCAACAACCTGCTCCGCTACCGCGCCAAGTTCGGCGCCGGCTGGTCGGGGAAGACGTGGGGCTTCGGCCTCGACGGCCACTACTTCCACTCGCGCGTCCTCCCCCGTTCGCAGTGGGAGGAACAGGGGCGCGACCGCATCCGCCCCTACTGGCAGTGCGACGCCTTCGTGCAGGGCTCGCTCTCGCGCCTGGCCCGCTGGCTGCCCCACAGCCTGAACCTGCAGCTCCGCGTCAACAACGTGCTCGGCGAGGCGTTCCCCAAGTCCGTGCACGACTCCTCGGGCGCCGGCGTGCAGACGTACGGCGACTGGCGGCGTCGCACGTATTCGCTCTCGCTCACGACCGCGTTTTGAGACGCGGCGAACGGCTCCGGTCGAATCTTTCGCGACATCCGGGATAGCGGGTTTGGCGCCGGCGCTTGTCGTGTCGGACAAACCTCCTCCCGCCGTGACCACCGCCTCCACTCCCACGCCCCAGGATGACCCGGCCCTGCGCGAAGCGCTCAAGCGCTGCTCCCCCGCCACCTACTACGCCGCCTGCAAGTTCCGCCAGACGGCCAGTCCGGAGGACCTGCGCGTGCTCGTCACGGGCGTGATCGAACGCTTCGTGGAACGTTCGAATCGCGGCGCCATCGCCGCCGGAGGCGACGCCCTGCGGTTGCGCGAAGACCTCGGGCTCGATTCGCTCACCATGATGGAGATCGTGATGCTCGCCGAGGAAGTCCTGCCCCTGACGGTCGCGAACGAGGAGCTGACCCAGCTTCACACTCTGGGCGACGTGCAGTCCTTCATCGCCCGCAAGGTCGCCGAGGCCCGCAGTGCGCCCCGCCCCGCGCCCGCTCCGGCCGGCGACGACTGGGAGGTGTCCCTCGTCCGCGACCACATCCACCACATCCGGCAGCTCGAAGCCGAAGCCGCGGCCCGCGCGCTCAAACGTTGAGGTTCCGCGCCAGCCGGACGCCGTCACGCCCGCCCCAGTAGTCTCCGCAAACCCGGCGGCCAAGCGTACGAAACCCCATTCAGGTTCCCGGCTTGGGCGGCCAGGTCACACCCGCGAGTTCCGGCGGCAGCTGCCGTGGGTTCGTCGGCCAAAAAAGCCGGAGGTCGAATTTCTCGCCGGGGCCGAATTCCTGCTCCGGCGCGCCGGTGATGAGCCAGAGCACGTCCGCGTCCGTGTCGTTGAAAACCTGCCGCATCAGCGCGGGCCCGACGAGCACGCCGCCGTATTTCGGCACCGTGAGTGTCTCGTCCCCGACCCGCATGCGTCCGACGCCCTCGAGCACGAAATAGAACTCCTCCGCCTTGACGTGCCGGTGCAGCGTGTTCGCGCTCCGGGGCGGCAACCGCCACAACCGGGCGCCGAGGATCTCGCTCTTCGTGTGCTCGAGGAGATCCGCGTACGGAATCTTCATGGGATTCGCGACCTTCCACGCGTGATCCTCCGGGCGGACGAGGTGGTATCCGTCGATCGGATTCATGCCGACACTCCGGGTGCAGGGCCGGTCATTTCTTGAAGACCATGACCGCGGTGCCGATCAGGCCGAGGATCCAAAGCCCCAGGATGGCCGCCGGCGAGTAATCGCCCTTTTCGGCGGCGGTGAGGGCATTCTGCAGGCCGACGCGCCCATAGAGGCCAAACCCGAACACGCTGGCCGGGCCGGCGATGAAGGCGAACACCGCAAAGCGAATCAGGAAGCTGTATTCCTTCTTCTCGCCGCCCTCCGCCTCAGAATCGTCGTCTGCGCTCATCGGAATATTCGTCGCAGCCCATGGTCGACCCGCGACGGCAAGCACCCGCCGGCGGTCGCTGCCGGACCGGGGGATCGACGGGCTGGCCTGCCAGGGACACGCTGCATCGTGGGTCCCAGTGCAGGACATCGGCGGCTCGCGGGCAATCGAAACGTTTGTCCCCGCCGGACTCCGGCACCGGGCGGGCGGCCAGGTCCGCGCCAGCCGACCGCCGCGGTGGCGACTTGCGGCCCCCGGCCGGTCCGCCACACATGAAGGGCACATGTCGTCCACCACCGCGCCCACGCCGGCCGCCGCCGATTCGGGGGCGCTGCGGGTGCTCGTCGCCCTGAGCGTCGCGCACCTGTTGAACGACGTCCTGCAGGCGCTGATCCCGGCGCTGTATCCGCTCATCAAGGACACGTTCGCGCTCAGCTTCGCGCAGATCGGGCTGATCACGTTCACGTACCAGCTCACGGCCTCGGTGCTGCAACCGCTGGTGGGCGCGTTCACCGACCGCCGGCCGCTGCCGCAGTCGCTCGCCGGCGGCATGGTGTTCACGCTGGTCGGGCTGGTCCTTTTCGCGCGGGCCACGCAGTACTCCACCCTCGTGGTCGCGGCCGGGCTCACGGGCACTGGCTCGGCGATCTTCCACCCGGAGGCCTCGCGGCTGGCCCGCCTGGCCTCGGGCGGCCGGCACGGTTTCGCCCAGGCGCTGTTTCAGGTCGGGGGCAACCTCGGGAGTTCGATCGGCCCGCTCTTCATCGCCCTGATCGTCGCGCCGCGCGGACAGGCGCACCTGCTCTGGTCCACCGTCCTCGCGCTCGGGGCGATCGTGCTGCTGGTACGGCTCGGTGACTGGTATCGACAACACCTCAATGACGTGCGCCGCCGGAGTCCCGCGGCGGCACTCCGGCCTCCCCCGGGTCCGCTGCCGCGCGGGCGCGTCGCGCTCGTCCTCGGCGTGCTCGGGGTGCTGATCCTCTCGAAGTACTTCTACTTGGCGGCGATGACCAGCTACTACACCTTCTACCTGATCGCGCGCTTCGGGGTGAGCGTGCCCGCCGCGCAGGTGTATCTGTTCGTGTTTCTGTTCGCCGTGGCGGCGGGGACGATCATCGGCGGCCCCGTGGGTGACCGGATCGGCCGGCGCAAGGTCATCTGGGCGTCGATCCTCGGCGTGGCGCCGTTCACGCTCGCGCTGCCCTACACGGGCCTCGCCGGGACCGTCGCGCTCAGCGTCGTCATCGGCGTGGTGCTCGCCTCGGCGTTTTCCGCGATTCTCGTGTATGCACAGGAACTGCTGCCCGGGCGCGTCGGGTTCGTCGCCGGACTCTTCTTCGGCCTGGCCTTCGGGATGGCCGGCATCGGTTCGGCGCTGCTCGGCCGGCTCGCCGATCTCACGAACATCGAATACGTGTTCCGCGTCGCCGGCTATCTCCCGCTGCTCGGGCTGCTGGCCGTCTGCCTGCCTGACCTGCGCCACGAGGCCGCGCCAGGGGCGTGACGGTCGCCCGTTGCCCGGAACCGGTCCGGTTCAGGGTCGCATCGATTCCATCAGGCGCAGCAACGCGTCGAGCATCTTGGGCGCCGCGTCCCGCTCGAGGCGATTCACGCCGAGCCAGGTTTCGTAGCCGCCGAGCTCGTGCTGTCGCACCGTCGGCATGTAGCCATACCAGGCGTTCGCGAGCTCGATCGTGAACGCCTTGGCGAAGGGCGTCCGCGCCTTGAGCTCCAGGCCCATCTCGGCGAACGTCTCCACGGGCGTGACCGCAATCGCCAGGTCGCCGATCCGGAAAACCTGCACCGGCACCTGCAGCTGGGCCGGCGCGTCCTGGGCCTGCCGCACCATCTCCGCATAGGTGCGCTCCTGCGCGTGCCACGGACGTTCGCCCGGCGGGCGGCCGGCGAGCACCCGCGCGGCATAGGCGGTCATCTCGGGCGTCGGCCGCCGCGGCTGCAACGGCAGCTCCTCGTAGCGGACGTCGAGCTTCGCGTCGGCGCGGTACTTGACCGACTGATACGCCCGGTGCACCTCCGCCGCGACGAGGTGGGCGACCCGCCGCATCTTCGCGTAGGGCGGTTCCGGCGCGATCGGAACGCGGGGATCGCGCCCGATGACGTCGGCGCTCGTGCCGTTCGACATGATGCCCACGAACGGCGGATCCTGCGTCGTCGCGCCCAGCAGCTCGCCCAGCCGCTCGGCAAACATGCCGAAGTAATCGGCCGAGATCTCCGCCGCCAGCCCACCACCGATATAGTGGAGCGCGTAGTTCGCCAGTACGGCGATCGGGCGCCCGGACAACGATTGCACGGCAACGAAGCACACCTCCGGGTCGGTCGGCCCCGCCGGCTCGACCAGTTCGGGCGAAGCCACCGGCGGGTTCATCCGCACCGCATCGACGCCCCCGAACGGGTTTCTCCGCAGGGCCTCGGCTTTCACGAACCAGCGCCGGTTGAAGACCTGATCCGCGACCCGCCCGACGCCCCAGCCCACGCGCGCCGGCTCCAGCCGGTTGATCGCACACTGCACGCTGTCGGCAATCCGCCGGATGATGAACGTCTGGTACTCGGACAACGGCTCCTGCGACTGCGTGTGCCCGTCGCGATCGAGCCACTGCGTGAGATCCGGACCCGACATCCGCAGCGCCGATCCCGCGCTGTGCGTGTGCGTCGCGGCAATCGCAATGTGCGACGCGGGCAGCCCGGTCTGCTGCAGCACGAGGCGCTTGGCTTCGTCGCACACCACCCGCGGCAAGACTCCGCTGTCGACCACGACGAACGCGATGCGGGTGCCGCCCTCCTCGAGGACGAGGGTGCGGACGTTCAGCGGATCGTGCACGCGCGTGGCGTAGGGCGCCACGAACCCGCCGGGAATCAGCACGCCGAGATGGGGCGTGACGTCCGAGCGATCCGCCCCGGCGCGCAGTCCCGGCGCGACGTCGGCCGCCTGCATCATTTCGAGGCCGGCGAGCAGCAGCATTGCACACCACCGCAGCCGTGGAAATCCGGAGCGCAAAAGGCAGGGCGAAGGCGAACGGGTAAGCATGGGGACGGGACGCGGCGAAGGCGGGAGCACGCGGTTTTCGGCAGCGTGACGGGAACGGGTCCCCAGCGCCAGCTCCGGAACGGGCGTTGATTCCACCCCGGGCGGTGGAGCAAATCGGTTCACCGGAAGAATTGCCCGCGCGGCCCCGACGCGTCACACGAGAGGCTTCGCCCCTCCTCGCATGTTCCCCCGCGCCCTTGTTCTCGCCCTCGGTTTCGGATTGTTCCTGCCCTTCGATGTCGCTGCCGCGCCCGCCGCCGGCTGGAAGACCGGTGCCGCCTCGATCGCGATCACGCCCGACCTGCCGATGTGGATGTCGGGTTACGGTTCCCGCAAGAAGCCCGGTGAACAGGTGGCGCTGCCCCTGCACGCCAAGGCGCTCGCGATCGAGGATGCGGGGGGCGGACGCGTGGTGATCGTGACGACCGACCTGCTCGGCATTCCGCGCGTGCTGCGGCTGGCCGTGGAGGCCGAGGCGAAAAAGCGTTACGGACTCGCGCGGGAGCAACTGCTGCTGAATGCATCGCACACCCACAGCGGACCGGAACTGCGGGGCGTCCGGACTTCGCTGAACGATCTCGATCCTGCCCGCAGCGAACGCGTGGCCGCGTACCAGGCCCAGGTGCAAGAGCGGATCGTCACCGTCATTGGCCAGGCCCTCGAACGCCGGAAACCGTCGACGCTGGCGTTCAGCAAGGCGCGCGCGGGCTTTGCGATGAACCGGCGCAAGGATTACCGCCTGACGCCGGGATCGCCGGGCTATGACAAGGTCCCGAATCCGTACGGTCCGGTGGATCACGACGTTCCCGTCCTGATCGCCACCGACAGCGGCGGCCGCACGCAGGCGATTCTGTTCGGTTACGCGTGTCACAACACCACGAGTGGCGACTACGCGTTCCACGGAGACTACGCCGGGTTTGCCCAGGCAAACCTGGAGGAGACGTATCCCGGCGTGGTGGCCCTGTTCATGACCGGCTGCGGCGGCGATCAAAACCCGTACCCGCGCGGGCCCATGGTGCCAGGCCAGTCCGCCCTCGACCTCGCCCGGCGTCACGGCGTCGCGCTGGCCACGGCAGTGGCAGCGGCGTTGAACGCCCATCCGCGGCCGGTTACAGGCCCCGTCGCGAGCCGGCTCGAGGACGTGGCGTTGTCCTACCTGCCCGCGCCGAGCCGGGCGGAACTCGAGGAACGCCTGCGCGCCAAGAGTGAAGCCGACCGCGATTACGCGCGGGTGCTGCTCGAGTGGCTCACCCGCGACGGACGACTGCCGGAGCACTACCCGTATCCGGTGCAGGTCATCCATTTTGGCCGGGACCTCGCGCTCGTGGGGCTCGCCAGCGAGACGGTCGTGGACTTTTCCCTGCGGCTGAAACGCGAGCTGAACATGCCCGCGGTCTGGGTCGCCGGCTACTGCAACGATTTCATGGGCTACATTCCGAGCCGCCGGATCTGGGACGAGGGCGGCTACGAGGGCGGCGGCGCGATGACGTATTGGCGCGACACGATGTATCGGGTGCTGCACCCCAACAGATGGGACTCCACCGTGGAGGAGAAGATCGTCGGCAAGGTTCACGAACTGCACCAGCAACTGACCGGCACCACGCGCTGAATCCGCTCTGCCTGTTCGCACCTTCGCATCCCGAAGCCGGCCCCTCGCATCTCCCCTCCGCTCGTGCTCACACCATACCGCCGTCAGAACTCTCTTCCCGGAAGTACAACACCCCCGGGCCGAAAGTCGCGGTCCCTTCGTTCCCTCGCGCGCGCGCTGGGCGTCGCCTTCATTCTCGGCGCTGCCGACGCCCGGGCGGCGCTGTGGGCCGGGGCCGCCAAGGTGGACATCACGGAGCGGTCCGGCCTCGTCAACGACCCGCTCTACGTCAAAGCGCTCGTCCTCTCGGATGAAACGAGAGTGGCCGTCGTCGTCACCGTCGACGCCGTCGCCATCGGGGAAATCGGACCGATCAAGAACGACTACCTCCCCAAGGTCCGCCGCGAGATTCAGCGCGAGCTGAAGATCGACCCCGCGAGCCTGCTCATCAACGCTAGCCACTGCCACGGCGTGGTGCGAGCGGACGTTGACCAGCTCACCGTCGCAGCCATCCGGCAGGCGTTCGGCGCGATGGTACCGGTGCGCGTCGGAGTGGGCACCGGGACCGAGGACCGCGTGATGGAGAACCGGCGGATGAAACTGAAGAGCGGACGCGAGGCCGACGTGCGGCACGCGTATCCACTCCCGCCGGACGACCAGGTCGTAGCCGTCGGCCCGATCGATCCCGAGATCGGCATCCTGCGGCTCGACGACCAGGCGGGCCGCACCATCGCCGTGCTCTACAACTACGCGGGCCACCCGATTCAGGGCGTGCCGAACGGCGGCAACACCGCGGACATCACCGGATTCGCCTCCCAGGTCATCGAGGACAACCTCCCGCCGGGCGCGGTGGCGCTTTTCGTGCAGGGCTGCGGCGGCGACATCAATCCGGTGCTGTACAAGGATGTATACCTGCCCCGGGACGCCCGTCCGCTCGGCCAGCAACTCGGGCTCAGCACGCTGCAGGCGCTGCGCAAGATCTCCCCGCAGGACGGCGCGACGCTGAACATGCTGATGGAAACGATCGCCCTGCCCCGCGCGAACCACACCGCGCGCATCGCCGCGCTCGAGCAGGAGCGGGAACGCCTCGTGCGCTCGCTCCGCGGCACCACGCTCAACCTGAAGACATTTCTTGCCCTGCACACGCGCGACGGTTTCGCCGGAGAACGTCCGTCCGCCGATGCCCACCACTACCTCAGCGAGGCGCTGGCCGGGCGTGCGGATTTCCAGCGCCTCGACGCCGAGAACCGGAAGCAGGTCGCGGCCTACCTGCAGAACATCCACACGATGGAGGAGCTCACGCGCGTGCAGACGAACCTCGCGCTGCTCAAACGGCATCAGCAACGGTACGAAGCCGCGGGCGGAAACCCGGTGCAGGCGGAAATCGTCGGCCTGCGCGTGGGCACATTCCACCTCGTGAGCTTCCCCGGTGAACTCACCGTGCAGATCGGACTCAACCTCAAGCGCGCGTCGCCGCACGAACACACGTTCATCGCCGGCTATTCCAACGGCTACCTCTACTACGCGCCCACCGCGGAACAGCTCCGGAACGTCGGCCACGCCCAGGAGGACAGCGACTGCCTGCTCGCACCCGCGTGGCAGGAGCAGTTCGAGCAGAAGGCGAAGGAGATCCTGGGTCGCCTTTGAGGAACCCGGCGCCGTGCCGGCGGCCCCGGCACTACTTCAGGGCGGCCAGCAGTTCGAGCACCCGTGCCTCGATCTTGCGCGACGCCTCGAGCTCGACGCGATTGGTGCCGAGCCAGGTTTCGTAGCCGCCGAGGGCGTGCTGTTCCGGCGTCGGAAGATAGCCATAGCTGCCGTTCGCGAGCTCGATCGTGAACGTATCCGCGAAGGGACTCTTCGCCTTGATCGCCAGGCCGGTCTCGGTGAAGACCTCGAACGGAATCGCCGCAACGCCCAGTCCGCCGAGCCGGAAGGCCTGCAGGACGATCTTCACCGACTCCGGCCACTCCTGCGCCGCGACCGTGCGCCGCGCGTAGTCCAGTTCACGCCGGTGAAGGGGCGACACCGTCGCGGGCCGCGCCAGGATTTCCTGCGCGCGCGCCACCATCGCGGGCGTCGGTCGCCGCATCCGCAGTTCGAGCTCCGCCTGCGCCGCCCGCAGCTCCACCCAATCGTGATGCCGCAGCGTCCGGTGCACCCGCATGACTTCCTGCGCCACGTCGTTCGCCACCACCCGCATCTTCTCGTACCGGCCATAACGCGGACCCGGGGCGGCACCCGGCGTGTAGTTGTTGTTGTTGACGTCGCCGCACGGTCCGTTGGCGAGGAGGCCGACGAACGGAGGATCCTGCCGGTCGGCCCCGAGCAACTCCTGGATGCGATCGCAAAAGACCGCGAAGTAGTCCGCGGAGATGTCGTTCGGCCCCACGCCGCCGACGTAGTGGAGCCAGTAGTTCGCGAGCAGGGCGATGGGCCGGCCGCTCGTGGACTGAATCGAGATGAAATACACCTCCGGATTCGTGGGCCCGGCGGGCTTGAGCAGGTCGGTCCGGCCGCCCGGGTTCATCACGGCGAGATCCTCGCCGCCGAACGGGTTGACGGCCTTCTTCCCGTCCTGCAGGAGCCAGCGCCGGTTGAACAGGTGCTGCGGCACCTGCCCCGCGCCCCAGCCGATCCGGGCCGGCTCGAGGTTGTTGATCGCCCGGCGGACCCCGTCCGCGATCCGCCGGATCAGGAAGCCGCGGTAGTCGCCCAGCGGGTTCGCCGTATCCGCCGTCCGGGTACTGCCGGAACTGACCGCGGAGTGCGTGTGCGTCGCCGACATCATCATCTGCGCGGTCGGCAGGCCCGTCGCCTCGTGCACGAGCCGCTTGGCCTCGTCAAACACCTCGCGCGAGACGCCGACGCTGTCCACGACGGCGAACACCAGCCGGGTCGTGCCGTCGTCGAGCGCGAGGCACCGGACATGAAGCTCGTCATGAATGTGCGTCGCCGCCGGAGCGCTCCAGCCGCCCACGATGCCGGCGCCGAGCGCCGGAGTGATGTTGCTCGTGGCCGCGCCCGCCTTGAACACGCGCGGAGCAGCGCCGGCCGCCGAGACCGGCCCGGCGCCAAGGAGAAAAGCCAGCAGGACGAGGCCGGGAGCGGCCAGGCGGAAGACCGTGGAGGAGTTCATGGGAGAAGAAACGCGGGGACGGTTGCAGCGCAGGCCAGGGAAGGGGCGGACGAGCGGTGCGGGATCATGACCACGCCGGGTCACGGGAGCGCAAAACAATTGGAAGCGTCACCGAGCCGGCCCTCGGAGAGGTTTCCGCCCCAGGCGGTGCGGACGCCCGTCACTGCATTGAGTGCAAGCCGATCATGTTGCCTTCGGTATCGAAGATGAGCGCGATGAAACCGTACGGCCCGATGGAGAACTTCTCCTTGAACACGCGTCCGCCGTGCCGCGCCGCCCGCGCCGCTTCCTGGGCGCAGTCCTGGCACGAGAAGTACACCAGCGTACCGCCGTCGCCGGACGCTTTGCCCTCGTACTTCACGAGCGCGCCGCCGCAACCGGGCTGCTCCGGCCGCATCGGGAAAGCGAGCATCGTGATCCCGGGGCTTGGCAGCGCCTCCAGCGTTACGGTGAAGGTGGCCTCGTAGAACGCCTTCGCGCGATGGATGTCCTGAACGTAGATCTCGAACCAACCGACGGGATTTCGTGGTGAACTCATGGTAGGGCGGGGGCTGAGGGTTGTAGTCGGGGCTGACTGCGAAAAGCATCGGGCGGGAATTCGACGCCACAGGAATATTCGCCCCGGAGAGCGATCATGATCTCATCGCTGGGCAATCCGCGGGACGTGGCAAGCGCACTTTAGCATCCACCCGGGACCGCGACGCCTGCTTGCTCCTTCGCGGCAGCGACAGCGTGAGGAGACCGCCCGGATCAGACCTGACTCCACAGTCAGGCATGGTACGGGCATTGCACTATTCACCTCCGGTGCGGCCTGCTAACGTCTCGGCCCATGAACATGGAAATCAAGGCCCGCGATCTCATCGCCGCCGGCTGGCACGAAGGCCGCCGGCTCGGTCCGGCGCTGCGCCGGGCCCGCGACCTCGAGGCGACCGGGCTGGCGCGAGCCGACGTGCTGGCTGCGCTCGAGCGTGAGCATCCCAAGCAGCCGACCGCCGTTCTCCTCCGTCCCGCCCCCGCCCCTCTGGCCGAAGCCATCGAGGCCGAGACGCCCGAAGAGGCCGCGAACGTGGCGGTCGCGCGGCAGCGGATGATCGAACTGCTGCACCTGCCGGTCGTGAAACGCGGTGTGATCATGCCGGACGCCTGCCCTACGGGTGGCGGCCGCGCGACCATTCCGGTCGGAGGCGCCATCGAGGTCGAGAACGCCATCATCCCCGGCGCCCACTCGGCCGACATCTGCTGCTCGATGTTCGCCACCTTCTTTCCCGCCAACCATCCGGTGGGCGAGATGATGGACCATCTCCACCAGACGACGCACTTTGGCGCCGGCGGCCGCCCGCGCGGCCAGCAGCTCGGCGCCGCCGTGCTCGACGAACCGGTGTGGGACAACCCGTTCCTTTCCGGCCTCCGCAGCCGCGCGCAGGACTTCCTCGGCACGCAGGGCGACGGCAACCACTTCGCGTACGTCGGCCGGATCCAGTTCACCGAAGCGCAGCGCGCCGCACTCGAGGCGGCGGGCTACGCCGAGCTTTCCCAGTGGATCGTGCGTCGCGACGGCGTGTTCAATGTCCTCGTGACCCACCACGGATCGCGCGGCCTCGGCGCCGATGTCTACAAACGCGGCCAGAAGGCCGCGCGCCAGTGGTGCGATGAGAACGCCCAGGACATTCCGGACTCCGCGGTCTGGCTCCCGGGCGACTCGCCCGCGGGCCGCGACTACTGGGACGCGCTCCAGTATGTCAGCCGCTGGACGCGCCAGAATCACGCCGTCCTCCACGACGCCCTGCTGCGTCGACTGGGGCAGCGCGCCCTCGTGCAAATCGGCAATGAGCACAACTTCGTCTGGAAGCGCGGTGACTCGTTCTTCCACGGCAAGGGCGCCACTCCCGCGTGGCGCGACGCGGGCGGTCATCCGCTCCTCGGTCTGATTCCGCTGAACATGGCGCGCGAGATCCTGCTCGTCCTCGGGTCGGACAACGCCGACTACCTGTCGTTCTGCCCGCACGGCGCCGGCCGCAACCTGTCCCGCACGGCGATGCTCGCCCCCTACAAGGATGCGGACGGCGAGCTCGACCCCGCGCGCGTCCAGCAGACGATCGCCGCGGCGACGACCGGGCTCGACATCCGCTGGTACGGCGGTGCACCGGACCTTTCGGAGTCACCGCTCGCCTACAAGGACGCGACCAAGGTCAAGGCCCAGATCACCCGCTTCGGCCTCGCGAAGGTCGTCGGCGAAATCCAGCCCCAGGGCTGCATCATGGCCGGCGAAGCGCCCGAACCGCCGTGGGTTCGCGCCCGCCGGGAGAAACACGCGCGCCACAAGGCCGCGCGACGAGAGGGCACCGCCGAGTTGGACGCGCACGAGAGCGGCGGCGCGTGAACGGGCCCGACTCCGCCGCGATCCGGCGTCGGGCCTCAGCCTCCGGCTTGGATCTGCGCCCGCGGCGGGCCGGGCTCGTGTTCAACGGGCCGGGCCCGCTCGTCGAGCGCGCTTCGATCCGCTCCTGCATCCACCCGGCGCAAGAATCTCAAGGACCCATCGGCTGGATCTCGTCGTCCCGTTTTCCCGCCTTCCGCCGCCGGCGGCGAATCCACACGATGAACCAGACCGCGGCTGCGGCGGCCAGGATCGGAATCAAGACGGCAGCGAGTGCTTCCATGTCTGCCCCCGTTCCTGTCGTCTCCAACGGATCCGTCGAGCCACAAACGTCGTCACGTTCTCCCTACCGTCCGGTGGGGACGCCGGCGCCGGGTCAGCGCGACCCCGCGTTCACCGCGGCAAAGACGCGGCAAACATTCTCCAGCGCCTGACGCGTGCGCCAAGCCTGGTACGGCTCCGTGAGGATGTGGCGGTCAAGGCAACTCGTCCAAGGTGCCGGACGCGCGAAGGTGTGGATGGTGAAGTGGAGCCCGCTGGAACGCGCTTCGATGATGGACTCGTAGGTGCCGCTTTCGACGTGACCCGAGCGCGAGGGAGGACGTGCGTTCCGAGAGCGTCGCGATGGAAGCGAAGTTCCGGGGCAGCGTTCGTGCCTCGGCCATCGGCAGCCAGGCGGTCGAGGAGCACGGGACGACCTTCATTGAGCTTCCGTCACGACGGAGAAGCTCCCGCCCTGGAGCCAACAAGGGTGGCTGCACGGGGCCGCCGGATTTCGGATTCGGTTCAAGCAAGCCTCGAGGGCGACGCCACCGGCGTGAAATACACGGGTTGCCCCACCTGCACCTGTCCGCGGCGCGCGACTGCACCGTAAACGCCAGCCTTGTTGTCGCGCACCCGCGCGATCGCCTGCAGCACCTCGGGGGTGGAGCGCGCCGATTCCGGATCGAAGTTCACCATGGAACAGCGCTCGTCATGGTTGGTGACGCAAACGGTGGCGGAGGCCTCGGTGTCGCCAAACGTAAGGACACCGCCGACCCATGCGTCCTCCGCGAAGGGGAGCGGGCGCGTTGAAGCGATGAGAATATTCGGGCGAAACCTCCTGACATCGCCGGGTTGCCCGGAGAGCCGGCCGATTTCGGCCACCGTCGCCGACGTGATCACCGAGATGCTCGCTTCATCGAAGATGCCCCGGTTGAGATGCACCAACTCCACGGGCGAACCGTGCCGACGCCCCACCTCCGCCGCCAACTCGCGGCTGAACGTCGGCCACTCCTCTCCGTCCGGCAGGCGGACGTGGGTGGGCAGGTCCCCCGGGCCGTCCCCGCCCCGGCGCAAGGGGACACAACCGATCAGCTCCGGCAGTTTCGACGCCGTCAGCCAGGGAAACCCGCTCCGATCCTCAACCCGACGGAACGCCAGGCGGCGATCACCGTCGAGCCCGTGCCAGCCCATTGCGGCGACCGCGAGTGGTTCACCGCGCATGGACTTCACCGGATAACGGAAGAGCGCCTCCACTTCACCGACCTTGATCGACATAATCGCTGTCATTTGTCCGGCGACTGGAGTGAGGTCGCGCGGGTCGACTCGTTTTCCATTCGCTGCCGAAATCCAAGATCAACGTCCGTCGGCAGCGCAACCGAATCCGGCCGCGTGCTCGGAATCGCACGCGTTCCGTTCCCAACGCCGCCTCAGGAAAAGTGCCACCGTACGTTGGTCGGCGCAGCTTCGTCAGCGCCGAGGCGGCGAAGAAGCGCAGCCCTCCGATCCTGGCTCCCGCTCGGTTCGCAGCTCCAAGGCCGCCGCGACTCCGCTCGGTGAGCCGCCGGCCCGGGGAGGCGGATGCAGCGGTGAACCGGTCCCGGCCGATCGACACGGCCGACCACTGGGTTCGCGCTCGCCCGAATCCACAATGGCCGTTGCCCGCACCGACAAGACGAGCGCCGCGAAGGCTGCTAGCTTCATTCCTACCTGGTGCCGTCGCCCGCTCGCGCGGTGCCGAATACCCAACCCCACGCTCGCCATGCGCCCTTGCCACCTTCTACCACGTCTCTTCCGGCTGCCCGGACTCTCCGTCTCCGCGGGCCTCTGCTGCGGCCTGCTCGTTCCAGTCGCCGTCCACGGCCAGGCTGCCCGCCCCGCCGCCCCCACGCCCGCCAACGCCGGGCCGCAGGGCAATGAGACTCCCATCGC
>JAEUHA010000429.1 GCA_016793535.1 Opitutaceae bacterium
AGCCGTACAGCATGAAGTCGCGCGTGGGTTTCCAGCCGAGGCCGACCTGCGGGGTCGTCTTCGTGCTCGAGACCTTCTTCAGGCTCGTGGCCGGATTGAGGAAGTTGTCGGTGGAACCCGAGGACTTGTTGTACCGCGCACCGACGACGGCCATCAGGCGGTCGTCGAGGAAGCTCGCGTTGAGGACGCCGTAGGCCGCGTTGTTGCGCGTGATGGAACGGTTGTTGGTCGAGAACGGCAGCGTGACGGGATTGAAGTCCGTGTTGTAGTCCCAGGTCGCGGGATTCTTGATGTCCCACACCGGGAAGAAATCCGCCGTCGGGCTCTGCCGCAGGCGGCCGTAGCCGCGCGACTGGTTGTGAAACGCCCCGAACAGCGGCTTCAGCTTCCAGCCGGACAGCGCGTAGTTGCCGGCGAGTTCACCCTGCCACGCCTTGCCGTGTCCGAAATCCTCCTGCAGCCGCTTGCGGCGCGGGAGCTGCGCCTGCGGGGCGAGGAGCGCCAGCGAGGGATTGCCGAGCAGGTCGGCGGCGTAGGCCTGCGCCGCAATCAGGTAGTTGGCCGCGGAAATCGGCAGCGTCGCACCCGCCGGATAATAGCTCGTCGGCACCGTGATGCTCACCGCGCCGAGGCCCGTGAGCTTGTGCGCCGTGCGGCGCTTGTTCCAGTTGAAGTTCAACCGGGCCGACCAATGGTCGGAAAGCTTCGCGGTGACCTCGGTGTTCAGCGTCTCGTAATCGGAGAAGCGATGGTCGTTGTTCGAAACGTAATTAAACTTCGGCGAGAACGGGTAGGAGCTGAGGAATCCCGCGTCGCTGTTGTCCGGGCGGATCAGGATGCCCGTGGCGCTCAACAAGCCGCTCGCGGGCACCGGCCCGACGATCTCGATGTTCGGCTTGATGTGCGCGGACGGCGGAGTCTCGCGGCGCGAGAACCACTGGTAGTCGACCGTGACCGCCACCTTCTCCGTCACCCGCCAGGTGACCACCGGCGCGAGCACCGTCGTGCGCTGCTCGCCGGGCGTGATGTACTGGAAGCCGTTTTCCCAGGCCCCGTTGAACCGCACGAGCAGCTTCTTGCCGACGAGCGGCTGATTCAGGTCCAGCGAGGTGCGCCAGAACTCGTGCGAGCCGACCTGCGCGTTCCACACCGCCGACGCCCGCGAGCCGGGACGCTTCGTGATGTAGTTCACCGTGCCGCCGGGCGCCACCTGGCCGTACAGCATGGAGGACGGACCCTTCACCACCTCGACGCGCTCGACGCTGACCGTGTCGATGTAACCCTCGCCCACGAACCCGTTGTGCTGCGGCGTCTGGTCGAAGCCGCGGATCGTGTAGACCGCGTTGCCGGCGTTGAACTCACGGCCCGCACTCGTGACACTCGGCGCATACTGCACGACGTCGAAGAGATCGCGGGCGCCGATGTCGGTGATGAACTGCTGCGTGAACGCGCTGATCGCGAACGGCAGGTCCTTGATCGGCGTGTCGATGCGGGTAGCCGAAACGGAATTGCCCGCCCGGTAGCCTTTGTCGGCCGAGGTCGTGACCTGGAACTCCGAGAGCCGGACGACATCGCCGGCCGCACCGGCCGCAGCCGGACTGCCGGACTGGGCGCGGGCCGTCAGCGCCGTCAGCGCCAGCGCGGTCCAGCCGGCGCGAACGAGAAACAGGCGTGCGGCGGCACGCCCCGATGGAGGCAAGGTAGGAATCATGGGTGCAGGGTTTTGGCCGCGGCCGCCGGGATGGCGGGCGGGGGTGGGTGAGTTGATAAGTATTAAGACTGCCGAACTGCCAAGGAAATTCCCGGCGCCCGCCCGGGCCGGAACGTCGCCCTGGAACGTGGCCGACGCCGCCCCGAGGCGGGAGCGACCGTGAACCGCTCCCGGCTGCCCGGACCCGGCTACGGCTTCTCCACCCGGACCGGCAGCGTCCCGTCGCCGAATTCCGCCTCGAGCCGCTGGCCCGGCGCCACGCCGCGGCGCCGCTCCACCGGGCGACCGGATTCGTCGCGGATGATCACAAAGCCGCGGTTCAACACCGATGCCGGGCTGGCCGCCTGCAACCGCTTCCACAATGCGAGCAACCGGTGCGATTCGGTCTGGACGCGCCGCTCGGGGTCGTGGCGCGCAAACGCCGCGCGGCCCTCCGCCAGCCGCTGCCGCCGGGCCTGCACCGCATGCCGCAGGGCCGCCGCAAGCTGGTTGGAAAGGTCATCCACGCGCAGCCAGCCCCGCTCGATCCGCGCCGCGGGCGCGAGCAGGCGCAGCCGCGAGCGCGCATGATCGAGATCCGCCGCCGCCCGCTCGAAGCCCGCGCCGGCCCGGGCCGCCAGCGCGACGCCGGCCTGGCGCGCCCGCTCGGCGCAGGCGACAAAGTGACTCGTGATGAGCTCAGCCGCCGCGCTCGGCGTCTCGGCCCGGACGTCCGCCGCGAAATCACAGAGGGTGAAGTCGATCTCGTGGCCCACCGCCGACACGATCGGCACGGTGCAGGCCGCCACCGCACGGACCAGCGCCTCTTCATTGAAAGCCCACAGGTCCTCGAGGCTGCCGCCGCCGCGGCCGATCACCAGCAGATCGAAGATCCCGAGCTCCTGCGCCAGCGCCAGCATCGCCACCATCTCGGCCGCCGCCCCTTCGCCCTGCACCTTCGCCGGCAGCACCACCGCCCGGCCGCGCCACCCGCGGCGGGTGAGGATGCGCAGGAAATCCCGCACCGCCGCACCGGTCGGCGAGGTGATGAAACCCACGGTGCGCGGCATCTCCGGCACGGGCTTCTTGCGCTCGGCGGCAAAAAGCCCTTCCGCCGCCAGCCGCGCCTTCAGCGCCTCGAACTCGCGCTGCAGCCGCCCCACGCCGTCGTCGACCACCACGCGCACGATGAGCTGATACTGCCCGCGGGCCTCGTACACGCTGACCTCGCCGTAAACAATCACCTGCAGGCCGTCGCGCAGCTTGACCGTCTGGCGCGCCGCGTCGCCGCGAAACAGCACCGCGCTGAGCTGCGCACCGGCATCCTTCAGGGAAAAATAGACGTGCCCGCTCGCCTGGGCCCGCAGGTTGGAGATCTCGCCGCGGATCCACGACGGCCGGAGGCCCGACTCCAGCAGGACCTTCACGCGGCGCGTGAACTCACTGACGCTCTCCGGCCGCACGCCCTCGCCGGCCGGGTCCGGTTCAGTTTTCACGCTTCGTCACCTTTCGGCGCACGATCTGGACCACGACGACCACCGCAACCATCACCCCGAGCACGGCACCGATCTTGCCCAGGTGCCCCTCCCGCGCCGCCTTGCCCA
>JAEUHA010000545.1 GCA_016793535.1 Opitutaceae bacterium
GAATCCGAACGCAGCGTCTGCTGCATCTGCTGGTATTCCCGCTCGAGCAGGGCGAGGTGGAAGCAGCGTTTGAGCAGCAGCTTCAATTCGTCCATTTCCACGGGCTTGCCCAGGAAATCGTACGCGCCCGCACCAATGGCGCGGAGCGCTGGCCCCTTCTCGCCCTGTCCACTCACGATGACGACCTTGGTCAGTCGGTCGATGGTTAGAATCTCCGATAGCGCGGCCAGGCCTTCCTCCGGTGTTCCTGGATTCGGGGGCAGCCCGAGGTCGAGCAGCACGACCGCTGGCCGGTGCGCGCGAAACTGCTCCAAGGCCGCCGCCCGGTCCGCGGCCTGTATGACCGTGTAGTCGGTGGCGAGGGCCCACCGCATCTGCGTGCGGATCTCGTCGTCGTCATCGACGATCAAGAGCTTGGGCTTCTGAGTGGCCGCGGTCCGCGTCGTCGTCGGCGCCGTTGTCCCGACCAAGTCGCTGGCCGTATCGGGCTGGGGAGTAGGGGACGATTTCATCAGCGGTTGGCGGGAGTGCGCAGGAAGATCCGAAATTGGGTGCCCTTGCCCGGCTCACTTTCGACGGCGACGCGGCCGCCGTGGGCCTCGACAATCATCTTGCTCTGAAACATGCCGATGCCGAGGCCATTTTTCTTGGTGGTCTGGAAAGGCCGGAACAAGGAATGCGCCAGGAATTCCGGACTCATGCCGCAACCGTTGTCGGATACCGTGAGCACCGCCCATCCGTTCTCCAGACCCGTGCTGACGCGCACTTCCCCGCCGGGGGGAACGGCTTCGGTGGCGTTGAGCACGAGATTGGTGATCACTTTGTTCATCTGGTCCTGGTCGATCTCGACCTTGGGCAGTGATTGCAGGTTTTTGGTTAAGACGTACGCCGACGACCGTTCGATGCCGGTCAGGACATGATCGACGACTTCGTTTAGATCGGCCGGCGTGGCCTCGATCTTAAGCTCATGTCGGAGAAGGCCCAAGCGACCGATGAGGCGATTGATGTGCCCCACCGTCTTGCCAATGCCCCGCAGGGCGTCGGCGCGGAACTCCGGGTCGTCGAAGTGCACCGGCAAGTTTTGCAGCATGAGGTTCAGCGTGGAGGCGGCGTTCTTCAGATCGTGCACGAAGAACGCGGCCATCGCCTGGAACGCCTCGAGCTCCTTTGCCTGCAGGAGCTTCTTCGAAAGCTGCACGTTCATCAGGCCGGCGGCGGCGTGGTCGCCGACACACTTCAGCATGTCGAAATCCTCCAGGCTGAACGGTACCCCGCCCACCCGGTCTCCCACCAACAACACGCCCAGCAGCTCGCCCCGGCCGATGATCGGCACGCAGACCCGGTGACCGCCCTTGGCGAACTGGCTCGAGTGATAACGGCGCAGGACTTCGGCCCACTCGGCCTCGCTCGTCTCGATGTCGACGGGGTCCGCGTGACTCGTGAACCACTGCCGCAGGACTTGCGCGTCCCCGGCGCGCACGGGACTGGCGGCGTCCTTTGCGCTGGGCGGCGACGTCGAGGCGGAGGCGTTCAGCGACTCGCCTTTTTCGTCCACCAGCCAGATGCTCACCGAAAGGGCATGAAAGGTGTCGGCCGTCAGCCGCACCAGCTCACGACAGAGTCCCGCCTCCTCGACGCGCGAGGCCGTGCCCTCGGTAAACGTCTTCCAGACCGTCCGGTAGTCATAGGGCGAACGGTGGAAATTCCGGCTCACGAACCGCCGCAGCTCCAGCCGCGCGCGGTCCGACTGCAGTGCGACGGTCAGGGCGACGAGAGAAACGAGGACCAGGAAGGCCTTGGCCGCGAAGGCGCTGTCGCCGCCGAAATGCGTCACCACCTTGGCCAGCACGCCGACAATCAGGAGATACGCGCCGGCGATCAGCACCGTCAGGGAGTTCTGCAGGACCTTCTGCGAGGGATAAACCTCGAGCTCGAAATGGCCCGTCCGGAAGAACGACCGGAGCATCAGCAACGTGGATACGATCAGCGCCCCGGAGTTGATGCCCTCGAGGGAGGAGTCCACGCCGTGGAAGAGCAGAACCTGGCTGCTGGTATAGATCCGGACTACGAACAGGATGCCGGCGCCCAGGAGCATGAACTTGATCCGCCACCGCATGGTGCCCACCGAGGCCCGGAACGTGCGCTCGAAGTTGACCACGATCCACACCGCGCCGACCAAGAGGACGAGAAACAGCGCGGTGCCGGCCGGCCCCAGCCGGAGGATCCAGTTGGCGTCACCCACGGGCTGGACCGAGATCGCCAGCCACTCGCGGAACCCTACGGCGATCGCCGGCGGCACGAGAAACGTCGCGGTCAGCGCCAGCCGCGTTCGCCAGGAGAACCGGATGCCCTTCCCCCGCGCGTACGTCAGGCTGAACAGCATCCACGTCCCCGGGATCAGCGACAGTGCCGCCATACGCCAGGTCTGCCAGCGCAGGATCTGCGAGGGCGAATCCGTGCCATGGCTGAACGCCATGAACACGCTTTCCGCGGCCAGAATCGCCATGCCCGCCGCAAACGCCCAGCGGGTGAGCGACCGGCCCGCCCGCGACAGCGCCGCGAGCGCGAGCAGGCCACTGCAGGCGGCGCCGGCGTAGTCGAAGATCATCGCGGTGGACATGGAGGCGGGCCCGCGTGCGGAAAGTCCCGCCGGGGCGAAAGTAGGAAAATCAGCTCGTGGCTCGCCCGAGTGCAAGGAGCGCCCGCATCCGGTGCAAGTTCTCTTGTCGGCGAAAATCTTCCGCTTCGCCCTCAAGTCGCTGCGCAGGGTGCCGATATCGGCGATTCGAGCGTTGCTCCGGCGGTGAGGACCCTGCCTGGCCGGCGCCGTATTCAAGGTTGCCGCGGGCCCGCAGATGTTCGGAAACTGACGCTTTCTACCCCGATGAAATACCTCGTCCCGCTGCTCATGTCAGTCGCGGTCCTGTCTGCCCAGGATCTTGCGCCGGAATCGATCGCCCACCACGCCGCCAATTTCTCGCTCACGCCTGCGGCGGGCGAAACCGCCACGGTGCTGTCCGGCCTTTTCACCGCCAGCCAGAGTTTCCGGTTTACGAGCAGCGGCGCGCCGCTCGCCGCGCCGCTGAGCTTCACGTGGACCAAGACCGGCCCCACGACGGGCACGCTGGTCGAGACCGACGCGACGCGCACGCTGACGTCTGCGCTCACGTTCACCGCGCCCCTCACGGCCACGTTTCGGACCACCAGCAGCATTTCGCCGGCGGCCCAGACGGGCACGCTGACCCTCGCCCCGATTCCCCAGCCCGGACCACCGCTGGTGAACATTTCGACGCGCGCTACGCTCGCCGCCGGCCAAGTGCTCAATCCGGGCTTTGTGGTCGGGGGGACGGTTCCGCGCCGGGTGCTGGTCCGCGCGGTCGGGCCGACGCTCACGCGTTTCGGGGTCACCGGGGTCATGGCTGATCCATCGGTCGCGGTGTTTCGCGGTGCGACGCAGATCGCCGCGAACAACGACTGGGGTGGCGGCGCTTCCCTCGTCGCGACGTTTGCGGCGGTGTCGGCGTTTGCGCTGCCACTGGACAGCCTGGATGCCGCGCTGGTGCTCACGCTCACGCCGGGTGCCTACACGGCCCAAGTGCGGGGCACCGGAGCCGGTGAGGTCATTGTCGAGGTCTACTTCGTCGACTGACCTGCCTCCGGCGCGCTCAGGCCGCGTTCACGGGGTGCGCGCGTGACCCGCGTTTCCGGTGCGCAGCGTGGGTCCGTCCGACCAGCGCGCGGGGATCGTCGTCGTCGAGGGCCACTCGGGGATGCCGGTTTCGTTGCGCTGCAACTGGGCGATCAGCAGTTCCGCGCCGCGGGCGCCAAGCGTGCGCGGCTGCAGGTCGAGTCCCGCGCACGGGCGCGTCGTCATGTTCTTGTTGAGACACACGAAGCCATGACGCTCGGGAATTTCGGCGCCGCAATCGGCCATCCAGTCGATCGCCGCCGTGTGGTGGCCGAGCACGACATCCGGCTGGTGTTTCTTGAACCAGCGCACGAACGCCTCCTTCGTGTACGCGTCGACGATCAGCGGGGGGACTGCCCGGATCTCCGGCTGATTCTCCTGGAAGGCGCGAAACGCCGCGCCCCAGCGAAACTGGAGACGCTCGTCCTGATGCCGCTGCAGGAACAGTCCAGGCTGACGGTAACCCAGCGACGCGAGCCGCTGCAACGCGGCGAGCAGCGACCGGTAGTGGTCCGAGCAGACCGAGTGCAGCGCGGGACGCTCGATGATATAGTCGGTGTAGATGCCGGCGAACCGCGTCCAGTCGAGGTTCGACAGATCCGGCTCGTCCCACGCTGGCAGCAGGATGACGCCGTGGATGCCGCGGGACTGCAGGATGGAATCGAGCCGCTGCACCGACAGGCCGGCGTGCCCCACGGCGAATTTCTCGACCTTGAAGCCCAGTTCGCCCGCCCGGGTTTCCGCTCCCACCACGAGTTCGCGGTGAAACCGGGCCGCCGCATCGGGCCGCTCCGGTTCGGTGAAGTCCACCGCCGCGAGGACGCCGCGAAACGCCGTGCCGCGCGAGCGGCGCAGTTCCGACATCAGCGCGCCGGCGAGCGGATTGCGCCGGTACCCCGCCTCGCGCGCCGCCTTCTGCACCCGCTCGGCCGTCTTCGGATCCACGCGGGGCGACCCGCGCAGCGCGTCGGACACCGTGGTGCGCGACAAGCCCAGCTGCTTGGCCAGGGAACGAAGCGTGGGAGCGGAAGCGGACATGATCGGACTGTCCGCACGTTTCGACTGACCGGCGTGGAACGCAACCGTTTTTGACCTGCGGCGGGGCGTCGCTCCGCACCGGGGCGCCGGCCGAACCTGACGGTCCGCGGCTGAGTTTGCTCGCCCGGGGCGGCGGGTCGGCGCATCGTCCGCGCCAACCCCGTCCGCAACCCCTCATGACTTTCGGCAGCCTGCACGTCATCGATATCCTCGTCGTCTTCGGCTATCTGGCGGCTGTCACCTATCTCGGCCATCGCGCCGCGAAGGGGTCGCAGAGCGAGGAGGGTTTCTTCCTGGCCGGCCGGAAGCTGGGCAAGCTGTACCAGTTTTTCCTGAACTTCGGCAACGCGACCGACGCCAACGGCGCGGTCAGCACGGCGAGTCTCGTTTACCGGCAAGGCGCGTCCGGCGTGTGGCACGCGCTCCAGACGCTTTTCATGAATCCCTACTATTGGTTCATGAATCTCTGGTTCCGGCGCGTGCGGCTCGTCACGGTCGCCGACCTGTTCGAGGATCGTTTCGGCAGCCGCGGCCTCGCGCGCTTTTATGCGATCTTCCAGATCTTCGCCACCGTCACCGTCATCATCGGCTTCGGCAATCTGATCTCCTACAAGGTGACGTCCTCGCTGCTGATCAAGCCGGAGGCGCGCTGGACCGCCGAGGAGCGCCGGTCGGCGGAAGGTTACCAGGAATTCAAGCGGCTCGAAGCCGCCCAGAAATCAGCGCCCCTCTCGGCCGCGGACAGCGAGCGCCTCGCGCGGCTGCGCGACCAGAACAAGCGCGGGGAACTGCGCAGCTACATTTCGTGGCTGCACAGCGAGACGGGGAAGTGGGCCTACTACCTCGGCTACACCCTGATCGTCGGCGCCTATATCGTCATGGGCGGCCTCGCCGCGACGGCGCTCAACGAGGCGTTCCAGGGCGTGCTGATTGTAGTGTTTTCGGGGATACTGATCCCGTTCGGCCTCGCCGCCATCGGCGGTTGGGACGCGCTGCAGGCTCGCGTGCCGGAGCACATGCTGCAGATCGTCGCGTTGAATCCCGCGCCGGGCACGTTGCAGATCACGTTCTGGTCGCTGCTCGCAATCCTCTTCGTCAGCCTCGTCCAGATCAACGGCATCATCGGCAACATGACGGTTTCAGGTTCGGCGCGGGATGAGTTCGCCGCGCGGTTTGGCGCGGTGTCCGGCACCTACGCCAAGCGCATCATGATCATCATGTGGGCCGTCGTCGGCCTGATCGCGATCGCGCTGTTCGCAGACGAAAAGACGCTCTCGGACCCCGATGCGGCGTGGGGCACGATGTCGGTCCAGTTGCTCACCCCAGGCGCGCTGGGACTCATGATGGCGGGCCTGCTGGCGGCGAACATGTCGACCGTCGCCGCCCAGACGATGGCGGTGTCGGCGCTGTTCACGCGCAACATCTACAAGTACCTGAAGCCCGACGCCACCGACGCCGCGATGGTGCGCGCGGGCCGGTGGTCCATCGTCGTCATCCTTGCGATCGGTGTCGTGGCGGCGGCGAACATGGAGGATGTATTCTCGCAGATTCAGCTGATGCTGACAGTGCAGGTGCCGTTCGGCGCCGCGGTGATGCTGATGTTTTTCTGGCGCCGTCTCACCGCCGCCGCGGTGTGGGCTGCGGTGATCGTCTCTTCCCTCCTCAATATTGTCGGCCCCAAGGTGGCCGAAAGCGTCGATGCGTGGCGCACGCACCAGGGCCTCGTCCTGCAGGTGGAGGAGGGTGGTGTGAAGACGGCGGTCTTCTGGGACGCCGTCGTGCACCAGAAGCCGGACGACCTCACCAGTCCCCTCGAGGGCCGCGGCCGTCTGCACCTCGAACTCGTGGTGCTGGACAAGCTGGGTCTCGACCTCACGCGGCTCGACGTGAGCACGCGGTATGCGGTGCGGTTCTTCTTCGACGGATTGTTCCCGTTCCTCGTCCTGCTGGTGGTGAGCCTGTTCACCCGCCATCCGCCTCCGGCCGTGGTCGACCTCTTTTACGGCAAGATGAAGACCCCGGTCGACCCGGTGCCTGAACGGGACGCCGCGGCGATGGCGGAGACCCAGCGCAACCCCCGCCGCTTCGATGACCGCAAGCTGTTTCCCCGTTCGGCCTGGGAATTCACCAAGTGGGATCGCGTCGATACGATCGGCTTCCTCGTTTGCTGCGGCGTCTCGGGCGCGATCTTTGGGCTGTTCTATCTTATCCTGCAGGCGGCGAAGTGATTCCGTTCCGCCCCAGCGGCCGTTGGCCGGCGGTTTTTGTCTCGGCAACTTTCCGCGCCCCCGCTCGTCTCAACCCGACATGAAACTGTCCGTCGCCTGCGGTGTGCTGGCATCCCTTCTCGTTGGCGGCCTGCTGGCTGCACAGGATACTCCCACGGCTGGCGATCGCGTGGTCGAGTTGCCCAAGTTCGTGGTGACCGACAGCCGCGAACTTCCTCCCCCCGAGTCGTGGCGCTACGCCACGATTCCCGGTTTCGAGATCCTCACCAACGCCTCCGACCGCGCGACCCAGCGGCTGCTCCGCGACTTCGGCATGTTCCGGCAGGCGCTGACCCATGTGTGGCCGATTCCGCAGCGGATTTCGCAGTCGACGGCGCTGATCATTTGCGGCCGTGGCAACAAGTTCAACGGGTTCATTCCCGCGGGCCGCAACGTGCCCGACGCCGGCTTCGCCAGCTTGTTCCTCAAGCAGGGCAATCGCACGGCCATCGTCATCGACCTGGCGGCGACCACGCTCAACGTGCTCAACGTCGACGGCCTGAACGACGCCGCGACCGGCACCGACAGCGGGCAGATTTCGGTCGAGCACGACAAGCAGCTCTACCGCGAGTACGTCCGGTATCTGCTCAGCCAGAATGAACCGCGCTTCCCCGCCTGGCTGGAAGAAGGGCTGTCGCAGATCATCATGAAAATGCAGTTCGACCGGCGCTGGATCGAATTCGCGAAGATCGAGGACCCGAACACCGTCTCGACCCAGGCCGCGATGGTCGCCGAACTGAACGCGCTGTCCGCGGCCGATGATCCGGACTCCCCGCTGCTCCCCGGCGCGCCGGCCGAGGACCGCGACTTCAACGCCGCGTTGCGGCGCCGCGCCCTGATCAAGTTCGACCGCTTCTTCGCGGTGAAACACGACTCGCCCGAAGCCACGAACGTGCTGGGCAACAATGTCTGGGCGAAGCAGGCGTACGCCTTCGTTCACATGTGCCTCTACGGGTACAAGGGGAAATACCTGAAGCAGTTCACGACCTTCATGCAGCGCAGCGCGCGCGAGCCGGTGACCGAGGCGATGTTCAAGGAGTGCTTCAACATGTCGTACAACTCCATGCTCTCCGAGATCCGGAGCTACTGCGAGTTCACGGTGTATGAAGCCAAGTACTACAAGTCGAAGGAGGACGTGATCATCCCGCCGCCGCCCCTCGACCTGCGGGATGCCACCCAGGCGGAAATCGGCCGGATCAAGGGCGAGGCGATGGTCCTCGCCGGCCGGATGAAGGAGGCGCGCGGTGAACTCATCGCCGCCTACACCCGCGGCGAGCGCGACCCCAACCTGCTGGCCGCCCTTGGGCTTTACGAACGCGCCCACGGCGAAGAGGAGCGGGCGCGGAAGTTTCTGGAGGCGGCCTTCGCGGGAAAATCGAAGCGCATCGACGCCAATGTGGAACTCGCGCGCTTCCGCTTGGCGGACGCCACGGCCAAGCCCGAAGCGCCCAACGGCCGCTTCTCCGCCGCCCAGGTCGCCGCGATTCTCGAGCCGCTCAAGCTTGCCCGCGGCCAGCCGCCGCCCTCGTACGCGCTTTACGAAACCGCCGCCGAGACGTGGATGAAGTCCGCGGCCGTACCGACGCGCGAGGATGCCCGGATGGTGATCGAAGGAGCCCAGCTGTTCCCGATGCGGCTCAAGCTGATCTTCCTCGCCTCCGTGATCGCCTCCGAGGCGAAGGAACTCCAGCCGGCCCACGCCCTCGCCGACCACGGCATCCGCTTTGCGCCCGATGGTGCCGCCAAGAAGCGCTTCGAGGACCTGAAGGCGGCCCTGCCTCCCGCTCCGCCCGCTGAGCCGGATCCGGCGCCGGCAGCCACGCCAGCGGCGACCAAGTCGCCGGCCAAGAAGTGAGCCGCGCCCTTAAAAACGACGTCAAGGTGGAGCAGCCGGTCCCCAGGCTGCTTCCGGGTGTCCGAAGAAGGGGTGGAGAGCCCTGAGCCCAAACCAGCGACCTCGGGACAGGCCGCGCCATCTCAACCCATGAAACCCCGCCTGCTTTGTCTTTTCCTCCGGCTGTGTGTGTGGCCGGTGAGCGGAACGTTCCTGGCCGGCTCGCTGGGCGCCGCGGAACCGCTGCCGGTTGAGGGGCCGGTCGTCGAGTTGCCGAAGTTCGAGGTGACGGACAGCCGCCTGCTGCCGCCGCCGGAAAAGTGGCTCTACGCCGAGGTCCCCGGCTTCGAGATCCTGTCGAAGATCTCCGAGCGGGAGACGAAGCGTTTCGTGCGCGACTTCATGCTGCTGCAGGAGGTCGTCAACGCGATCATGCCCGGCCTCACGCGCAGCTTCACGCCGGTGCCCACGGCGCTGATCCTGTGCGGGCGCGGCAAGGGGTTTGAGGAATTTCTGCCCCAGGACCGCGCGATCGAGCGCTACGGGACGAACAGCCTCTTCTTCAAGAATACCGAGCGGGCGGCGATCGTGATCGATTTTGCCCTGCCCGAGCTGGTCGTCGACAACGACACGCGCCTCGAATCCGACCCCTACCGGGCGTTCTACGCCGCCTACTTCCGCTTTCTCATCCGGCGCCAATTGTCCGACAAGGCGCCGCCGTGGTTCGAGGAGGGGCTGGTGCAGCTCTTCGCCGCGACGGAGTTCGACAAGAAGCACATCACGTTTGCGCAGATCGGCGACGGCTTTGGCGCGGAGAAGATCGGAGACTTCAACCGCCTGCTCG
>JAEUHA010000635.1 GCA_016793535.1 Opitutaceae bacterium
CCCGCCGAGTCCGCCGCCGCGCGTTTGACGCGCACCTGACCGTCCGTCGCCTCCTTCCGCGGAAGGACGACGGTTTCATTGGTACTGGCCTTACCCGCCGGCGCGCCTTGCGCCTGCGCAGGCCTTCGGCCCTCACCCTCCTCCCATGTCCTTTTTCTCGTCCTCCGAACTCCATCTGTCGTCACACCCGAGACCTCCGACGCTTCGTCAACGCGCCGGCCTCTCCACGGCCCTCCTCACCCTCACCCTCGCCGTCGGCTGCACGCGTCCGCCCGCCGTAAGCGTCGGTTCACCGACACCCTCGGCGCCACCGGCCCAACCAGCGCAGCCCGCGGCCAACCCGACGTCCTTCGCCCTCCGCGGTGAGATCGTCGGCGTGGTCACCGACAAGCGGGTGCTCCTCGTCCACCACGAGGAGATTCCAAATTACATGCCGGCGATGACGATGGAGTTCAAAATCGGCGAGGCCGACATCTCCGTCTTCAAGGAAGGCCAGCGGATCACCGCGACGATGGTCGACGAAAAGAACGGCGACTTCCGGCTCGAGGGCATCCGCCTGCTCGACCCCGTGAAGGACTCGATCGTCTCGGCGGCCGCGCGCGACCTGAAGGAAGACACCTTTGTCCGGGGCAAGGCGGTTTATCGGGAGATCGGTGAAGTCGTCCCCCGGTTCGCGCTCTTCGACCAGGACGGCAACGTCTTTCGCATCGATCACCTACGGGGCAGGCGCGTGATCCTGAACTTCATCTTCACCCGCTGTCCCATCGCGACGATGTGCCCGGCCGCCACGGCGCGGATGATCGCCCTGCAGCGTCGCGCGCTGGAGCAGAAGGTGCCTGACCTCCACCTCGTCTCGATCTCGCTCGACCCGACGTACGACACGCCGCCCGTGCTCAAGGGCTACGCCGCGGCGCGCGGCATCGACACCCGCACCTTCAGCTTCCTCACCGGACCGGAGTCCGCCGTCCGGGACCTGCTGACGCAGTTCGGCGTCATCGCCGAGAAGAGCGACAACCTCTGGAAGCACACGCTCGCGACACTGCTGATCGACCGCGACGGCAAGATCGCCCACCGCGTCGATGGCTCAACCTGGGAGCCCGACGAGTTCCTCCGCCGCCTGTGAACACCCGGATCCCTCCAACCTTTCGATCCTTCCTAAGTCCATGAAACTTTTTTCCTTCTCCGTCCCTTCCCTTTCGCGGTGGCGCCTCGCGCACGCTGCATCACTCACTCTCGTCATCGTCGCCCCCGCCGCGACCGCTCCTCAGACTTCGGCCCCGGTCACGGAGTTGTCACCGATGACGGTGACCGGCACGCGTGAAAAAGCGCTGCTCTCGGAAACCCCCGTCTCGATCGGCGCGATCCAACCCGAGGTGATTCGCGAAACCGCCCCGCTGCATCCCGGCCAGTTGCTCGGCCAGGTGCCGGGCGTCGCGGTCGCCGTCACCAACGGCGAAGGCCACACCACGGCCATTCGCCAGCCCTTCACGACGAGTCCGCTCTACCTCTT
>JAEUHA010000653.1 GCA_016793535.1 Opitutaceae bacterium
CGAGGGTGGAGCAGCTCGCAACGCGGAACAGCTCGCCAGGCGGAGCAGCCTGTCCCCAGCCTGCGGTCAGGACGTCCGAAGGGCCTGCCGCTCTCGCCGGCGCCCGGGCCAGCAGCGTGGGGACATGCGGCACCTTCGTGACATCGCCGCCTGACTCCTCACTGCCGTTCGAACACGAGCCCCGGCGCGCGGCCGGCGACCGACGTGAAACCGGTCACACGGCCGTCGGCGCCGCGCTGAAACGTGAGCTGAAGCGAATGGCCGGGCGCGGTGGCCGTGAACGCCTCGCCCTCGGCGGGCACGAGGTTCATCGGTGGCCGGCGATGGGGCCGGAGCAATAACTCGCCCGGATTCCGGCCGGCCGTGATCCCGTAGGTGACATCGAGTTCGTCGCTCCGGTAATCGCCGACGTAGGCCGCCAAGTCGACCGGACCCCTGGGCGCGGTGGCGCGGCGCGGCGACGGAGGCGCGGCCGGGGCCGCCTCCGGGGCGGCCGCCGGCCCGGTAAGCGCGTCGGCGAGATAAAGGTCGGCCACCTGTCGCACGAGGCGCGCGGGCAGCGCGGTGCTCAGGTTGGTGAAACAGACGACCGAAAAGCGCTGCGCCGGAAAACGGATCACGTGCGCCCGAAAGCCGCCGTAGGCGCCGCTGTGCTCGACGAGATCGAGTCCGCGATAGCGGCCGACACGCAGGCCGAACGCGTAGTCGAGCCGCGTGCCATCATCGAGCGTGCCCGGGGTCTGGAGGAGGGCGATGAACGCGGGGCCGCCGACCTTCGCGGAATAGAAGTTCTGGTCCCAGGCGAGGAAGTCGCGCGCGGTCATGAACACGCCGCCGGCGCCGACGACGTCGAAGTTGGGATTGTCGAGGGCGAACCCGGCCCCGGCAGGTTTGTAGCCGTCCGCGCGGTGCGGGATCGGCTGCGTGTGCCGGTCGCGGAACTGTGCCGTCGTCATCCCGAGCGGTCCGAAGAGGTTGGCCGCGGCGAAGTCACGGAGGGACTGGCCGGTCACGCGGCGGACGATCAGCGAGAGGATGAAATATCCGGAGTTCGAATACGAATGACGCGCCCCGGGTTCGAAACCGAGGCCCTTCTGCCGGCGGAGCAAGGCGAGCACCTCGGCGTCGCCGAACGTCGCGTTGGGATCCGCGCCCGCCAGATCGCGGAGTGCCAGGTAATCCCGCAGGCCGCTCGTGTGGTGAACGCAGTGCCGGACCGTGATCGTCCGGCCGTAGTCGGGCAGCTCCGGCACGTAGCGACGCACATCGTCGTCAAGGCCGACTTGGCCGCGCTGGTGCAGCAGGGCGATGGCGGCCGCGGTGAACTGCTTGGAGACGGAGCCGATGTAGAACGACGTCTCCGGCGTGACCGGCCGGGCTGGCGTCAGGGTCGCGTGGCCGTAACCGCGCTCGTACACAATCCGTCCATCGCGGATCACGACCAGGCTGGCGCCGGGCGAACCCGGCCGCGTGAAGCGGGCGAAGACGGCGTCCACTGCCGCCGGTTCGGCCGCCAGGACGCGCGCCGTGACCGCAAGGGTGAGGGCGAGGGCGAGCGTGAGCGCGGTTGTCTTCATGTCGGACGATCAGTTCCACGTCACGATCGCGATGTACGCCGTGATGCCGGCGAGGGTGAGGAAATACACCCCCGACAGGCCCAGTGCGATCCGGGACGGCCAGCCGGGACGGAGCTCGGGCGGCAGCAGCCGGACGTTCACCGCCAGCGTATGCAGGCAACTGATACCGAGGGCGAAGTTCGAGACGTTGGCGGCCACGATCACGAGCCAGAGCGGGTTGGCGAACGACAGGAAGATGGCGGACATCACGACGTACACGACGAGGAAGCCGTAGTAGATCCATTTCACCTGATGGGGATCGACCTTCCGGAAGCGGCCGTAGGCGGTCCAGGTGATGTCGACCCAGCGGCGCAGGAAGCCGTCCACCGTCGTGATCACGACCGGGAAGAACACCAGGAAGCCACAGAGCAGCATGCCGTACCAGAGCACGTTGCCGAGCACGCCGCCGACCCGTTCACCCACACCGCCCGCCATCATGCCGGCCAGCACCCAGCGGTCCGCGACGGTGCCGCGCGGGATCATCTCCACCGAGATCATCGCGGGGAGGGCGAGTCCGATGAGAGACGCGGGAATCCAGACGTACCATTGGTCCAGCCGCACCATGTGCAGCCAGCCGCGCCAGCGTTCGAGCGCCGAGGGGGTCGGCTTGAAGACGGTGCCGCTGTGTTCCAGCTCGAGGTTGAGTCCGCCGATCGCGCTGGGAATCGCCCCGACCTTGCCCCCCATGCCCCAGCCCTGTTCGCGGATGTAGGCGCAGATCGTCGCCTGGGTGAGCCCGCCGATGCCGGCGATGGCGGCGAGCGTGGTGACGAGTTTGAGCGACTCGAGATCGAGCCGGGGCAGCTCCTCCCCGCGCCAGAGCGAGCCGAAGACGTTGACCACGGAGCCGTCGGCGGCCGGCAGCGAGCCGACGGCGAGAAAGCCGAGCATCACGTCGGCAAACGTGCGCCACGAACCTAGGCAAACCACGATCGCCAGGGTGAACCCGAGGACGAAGAACACCTTCACGATCACGAGTCGCTTGACCATGCGGTAGATCGTGCCGCCGAAGATCAGCGGAATGGGGAAAAGCAGCAGCACGACATACGTGATCGTGCGCATCAGGTCCGTCTCGGTGGCGGGGTTGGGTATCCGCCCGAGCACGACAGCGGCCAGCGTCACGGCCACGCCGGCGAGCTGGTACGGCAGCATCGTCCAGATGTCGATGATGGCATAGGTGAAGGTCCAGAAACGCGATCCGGGTTTCAGCCGCAGCTTGCCCGTCATGATGCCCTCACCGGTGGCGAGGGTGTACCTACTCGCCTCGACGTTGTAGATGTACTGGGCGAGCAGCGTGACGACGGTGATCCAGAGCAGGGCGCCGCCGTAGCGGGCCGTCACGGCGGGACCGATCAGCCACTCGCCCGCGCCGAGCGAGGCTCCGGCCATGACGATCCCGGGTCCGAGCAGGTCGCGCCAGGTCCGGCGCGGAGGCGCCGCGAGCTCGCCGGTGGTCCAGGGCGGAAGCCCGGTGCGGGACTCGCGTGGGGTATCGGCGGGAGCAGGGGTTGAATGGGGTTCGGTCATGGGGTGCAGGAGCAGGCGTTCACGGCACGGCGGTTTTTCCGGGTCCCGGCAGATTGATGAAGCCGCCGAAGGGGTTGTTCACCCAGGCCGGCGCGGTGAGGCCGCGATTCCATTCGGCGGCGGCCGCAGACAGGCGCGCGGCGACGTCGGGATGCGTCGCCGCGAGATTGTTCTTTTCCCCGGGGTCCGCGGCCAGATCGTAAAGCTGCGGGGCGTTCTGGTAGGTGCGGAACCACTTCCACTGGCCCTCGCGCACGGCGAACGCCTCGCCGCCATCCATGCGCCAAAAGAGGCGTGCGTGCGGCGCGCCGTTCTTCTGTCCGTCCAGGAAAGGCAGCAGATCCACACCGTCGAGGGGCGGCAGCTTCGGATCGCGCTTCGCACCCGCGGCAGCCAGCGCGGTCGGCAGCACGTCGAGCGAGATCACGGGCTCGGCGTAGGTGCGGCCGGCGGGCAGGCGGCCGGGCCACGAGACGAGAAACGGCACGCGGATCCCGCCCTCGAAGACGTCGCCCTTCTGTCCGCGCAGCGGCGTGTTGGTCGAGGCGTTGGCGTTGCGCTTCGTCACCGGCCCGCCGTTGTCGGAAAAGAAAAACACCAGCGTGCGCTCCCGCTGTCCCGTGGCTTCGAGCGCGGCCAGCACGCGGCCCACGGCCTCGTCGAGCGTGGCCACCATCGCCGCGTAGGTGCGGCGGCGCTCATCGGCAATGCCGGCGAATTTCGCGAGCATGTCGGGGCGCGCCTGCAGGGGCGTGTGCGGTGCGTTGAACGCGAGGTACAGAAACCAGGGCTTGGTCGCGCGGGCGTGACGCGTGACGCTGGCCGCGGCCTCTTCGCCGAGGCGCGTCGTGAGCTCGGGTGGTTCGGGCTCCTCGATCCCGTTGCGCAGCATCGGCGACGCATGCTCGGCGTCCGCGTGCGTCTCCATCTTCCGGCCTGCGCCCACCTCGACGTCGACGTGTGAGCCCGGCAGGTAGCGGTGGCCGCCGCCGAGGAAGCCGTAGAATTCGTCGAAGCCGCGCCGGGCGGGATGAAACTGCGGATGCGCGCCGAGATGCCACTTGCCGATCACGCCGGTGGCATAGCCCGCGCCGCGCAGCGCGTCGGCGATCGTCGACTCCGTGAGCGGCAGTCCGTCGACCGGGCTGGCGGGGTTCCAGCGCGGATTGAATTCGTGGCCGAACCGCTGTTGGTAACGTCCGGTGATGAAGCCCGCGCGCGATGGGCTGCACACCGGGTAGCTCACATACCCGTTCGTGCATCGAACGCCGCTGGCCGCGAGCCGGTCGAGATGGGGCGTGGGAATGTCGCGGCCGCCGTGAAATCCCACATCGTGGTAGCCGAGGTCGTCGGCGACGATGAGCAGGACGTTGGGTTTCCCCGCGGCGGCGCGGAGCCCGGGACTCAAGGCGATGAGCAGGCCGATCAGGGCCGGGAGAAAGGGGGGGCGGGGCATGGGGCGGAGTCGGGAGCTGGGAGACGGGGACGTGAGATCCGTCGCGCGCGTTCACCGCGAGCGGAACGCGTCGCTGAGCACGACCTGCTCGAGCAGGTCGCGGAAGGGGTAGTCGTTCGGTTGCGTGGCGGCGAGGATGGCGTCGACGGATGGCCGGTCGAGCGCCTCGATGCGCCGGCCGCACGCGTAGGTGAGCACGCGCTCGGTGAGCATCCGAGCAAACTGGACCTTCCGTTCGACGAGCAGCCGCTTGAGACCGGCGACGTCGTCGAAACGCTGGCCGTTGGGCAGCTCGCCGGAGGTGTCGATCCGCACGCCCTTGGCGTAGGTGGAACGCGAGGCGCCGATGGGATCGAAGCTCTCGAGGGCGAAGCCGAGGGGATCGATCTTCCGGTGACATTCAAAGCACGCGGGATTGTCGCGGTGTTTGCCCAGGATCTCGCGCATCGACTTGGCCCCGCGCACGTCGGGATCGATCGCCGGCACGTTGTCCGGTGGCGGCGCCGGCGGCGTGCCGAGGATGTTCTCCAGCAGCCACACACCGCGGATGACGGGTGAGGTCTCGATGCCGTTCGCACTCACGGTCAGCACGCTGCCCTGGCCGAGCAGGCCGCCGCGCCGGGGCGACGGAAACGTGATCCGTCGAAACGCGTGCGCCGCCTCGGGCGGCACGGCGTCCTCGTGGCCGTAGAGGCGCGCGAGCGGGCGGTTGGCGAAGGTGTAGTCCGCATCGAGAAACCGGACGATGCTCGCGTTGCGATCGATGAGATCGCGGGTAAAGAGCTGCGTCTCGCGCTTCATCGCGTCCTGCAGGTTCTGCGCGTAGTAGGCCGTGAACGCGGCGCGATCCGGCGGCATGTCGCCGAGTGCGCGGAGGTTCAGCCAGCTGTCGAGCAGGCCGGCGACGAACGCGTCGGCGCGCGGACTCGCGAGCAGCCGGCGCGTTTGCGCCACCAGGACCGCCGGGGTGAGGAGCTCGCCGGTGTCGGCGGCCCGCGCGAGCTCGGTATCCGGCATCGAGCTCCAGAGAAAATACGACAGCCGCGCGGCGAGGGCGTGGGCGGAGAGCCGGCGGTTCGCGTCGGCATCGGTGGTGCGCGCCGGGTCGGCGAGGTAGAGAAACGCGGGCGAGCAGAGCGCGGCTTTCAACCCGTCCCGCAGCGCCTCCTCGGGCGTGCGGCCCTCCGTGCGCCGCCGCGCCACGACGGCCATGAGGCGGTCGACCTCCTCCGCGGTGGCGGGCCTCCGGTACGCGCGGCGGGCGAACGTGGTGAGAATGTCGCGCGTGCGCTCGGGAGCGAACGGCTGGTCGCCCAGGATCAGGCGGTGCGAGGCCGAGGGTGCGGCGGCGTCGAGCGGGCCGCGGATCTCGACCTCATGAATCCGGATGTGCGGCAGGAAACCGTGGCGCATCACCGTGACGCGGGCTTCCACGATGCCGCGGAGGTCGCGGAGTTCGGCGGGGAAGTCTTTCGCGTACTGGCGCAGGATGCGGTTGTACGTCGGCCGGATGGCGAGCGCGCCGTTGGGAAAGATGAAGCGGGGCGTGAATCCGCGGTCGAGCCAGACGCGGAACGTCTGCCACTCGACCTTTTCGTCCGGCAAGGTGACCTCGCCGAGCACGGGTTCGACCGGCTGCTCGAGGTGGAGCGCGCCGAACTTGATGTTGCCGGGCACGACGCCGAGGCGAAAGGGCGCGGCGGGATCGGAGCCGAAGATGCGTGGATCGTACGGGTGTTGGCGGTTCTTCGCCTCCGCGCGCACGCGGATCTCGTACCAGCCGTCGGCGGGCACGCCCTGCGCAAACGCGAGCAGCGGACCGTAGCCGCCCTCGTGCGACTCGGAGTGGCGGCCCTCGTACAGGCACATATAGGCGAAGTTCTGCACGCGGCCGTGCGAGTAGCGCAGTTCGGGCTGCTGCTGGAAGTTGCCGGTGAACCGCCAGGTCTGCGGGGCGGGTGGAGGCGGCTGGGCGAGCGCCTTCTCGACCACGGCATCGGCGGCTTCGACGTATTGGGCGAGCAGATACCCGGACGTCTTCAGCGCGTCGCCGATGTTGTCCATGTGCTGCGCGGTCTGGTCGCGCGGGAACTTGGTCGTCGGGTCGAACATGAGCATGTTCAGCCCGAGGAGATCGCCGACGGTGTTGAGGTACTCGCGGCGATTGAGCCGGCGCAGCACCGTCTGGCCGCCGGTGCTGGCAAGGTGGGCGCGGCCCGCGGCGGCCTGCTGCGTGAGGAGCGCGACGACGGCGCTGACCGCGGCCCGCGGCGGCTGTTTTTCCTCCGCCGGAGGCATCTCGCCGAGATTGAGCTGGTCGATGATGTCCTGGAACTCGGCGAGGTGGTCGGGCGTCGCGATCGCGGCGGGGAGCTGGTCGAAACGGCGCTCGGCCTTTTGCTTCTCGGGACCGTGGCACTTCACGCAGTAGTCCGCAAAGAACTGCTGCGCGGCGTGCGGCGCGGCCGTTTCAGCGGCAAATCCGCTCGCGACCGTGAAGACGAGCGTGGCGAGGACCTGACCGACCCGGCGGATCATGACGGTGGGAAAGGCAGTTGAGGAGCCGCTGAAAGAGGCCGGCCCCGACCCGGGCGCACGGATCGATCCATGTTACGGCAGCTCGGTGAGGGCGCAGAGAGCGGCGAATCCCACATTGCTCTGCGTCCTCTGCGAGCTCCGGCAGAAGCAGATTGGTTTTTCAGAGGATCCATTCCTCGGTCTCAGGCGGCCTTGAGTCCGCCGAGCGTGCCGGTACTGAGGCCGAAACGGCTCGTCTCCACGCCGAAACGCTGGAGCAGCGAGAGGTAGAGATTGCAGAGCGGCACGCGGCCCGGACCCGAGGTCGGGAAGGCGCGGTGCTCGCCGTGCTTGTACCCGCCGCCGGCGAGCAGGATGGGGAGATTGGTGTTCGTGTGGGCGTTGGCGTTGCCCATGCCGGAGCCGAAAAGCACCGCAGTGTGGTCGAGCAGGCGGCCGTCGCCGTCCTGGATCGAGCCGAGTTTGGCGACGAAGCGCGCGAACTGCTCCATCTGGTACTTCTCGATCTTCACCAGCAGCTCGATCGACTCCTGCTCCTGCCCGTGGTGCGAGAGCGCATGGTAGTCCTTGCGGATGCCGAAGGCGGAGGCGTTGAACCCGCCGGCGATCTCGAGGGTGGCGATGCGCGTGGAGTCGGTCTGCAGCGCGAGCGCGATGAGATCGTAGTAGACCGGCAGGTCGGAAACGAAGTTCGTGTTGGCGGGCTCGGCCATGCCAGGTTGCGGCTTCGGCACCTGCGCCCATTGGCGGCCGAGCTCCATCTGGCGTTCCACGTCCCGCACGGACGTGAGATATTCGTCGAGCTTCTCGCGATCGCGGGTGCCCAGCTGGCGGCTGAGGGATTTCGCGTCGCCGTTCACGGCGTCGAGGATGGAGCCCTGGAGGTTGAAGCGGTCGGTCGTGCGCGCGACGTCGGTGGCGTTTTCCGAGACGAAGAGCTTGCGAAACAGCTCCTGCGGGCCGGGGATCGGCGGTACGCGGGTGCCGCTGCGCGTCCACGCCATCATGCAGCCACCATGGATGCCGTCCTCGGACCCGATCGTGAGCGAGGGAAACCGGGTGGCGCCACCGACGGTCTCCGCGGCGCGCTGGTCGAGCGTGATGTTGCCCTCGGGCATCGACTTCGCATCGATCGCCCGCACGCCGCTGAGGAAGGAATGCACCGCGAAGTGCCCGCCCTTCACCCCGTGGTCGAGACCGGAAAACACCGTGAAGTCATCGCGCACCGGCGCCATCGGCTGGAGCAGCGGCGGGAGGTCATAGCCGCGGCCGGTGTTCTTCGGAAAGAAGTCCGGCTGGTAGAAGCCGAGGACGTTGCCCACCGCGACCAGCCGGCGCGGCCGCGTCGCGCCGATTGCCGCACCGGCCCGGGTGCCGATCGCAGCGCTGGCGGCGAAGACACGGCGGTTGAGCGACTCGAACAGCGGCAGGGCGATCGTGATGCCGGCGGCGCGGAGAAAATGACGGCGGTTTACGAGGCGGGCTTGGGGCGTCATGCGACGGCGGGGTGGAAGGAGATGAGGCACGGCGAACGCGGAGGGTGCAAGCTCCGGAGGAGTCCCGGCGGCGATGGCCGACGGACCCAAGGAACACCCGGCATGGCTCCCATGTGGCCAAGGGGAGGGGGCGCTCCCGCCACCTCCGGCGTGACGCATGGGCATGAGCACTCCCGCTTCTTCATCGGGCCGGCGGGCTCGCGTAGTGCTCGCTCCGGTGGCCGGTGATCTCGGCGAGCAGCCGGAAGAAGCCGGCCTTGCGGGGCGAGCTGATGCCCCAGTTCGCCGGCACGCTCTGATAGCCCTCGTCGAAACCCTCGCCCTTCATCCGGAAATCGAAGTAACCCCAGCCGGCGTACTCCTCGACCGCGGCGGTGAAGTTGTTCACCGGCACCTCGAAATTGAAGTGGTCGTCCTCGTTGAAGAAGATCGGCTTGGCGGTGTATCCGGAAACCTGACGCGTGAGTCGCACGAGTTCGCCGATGCGCTTCGGGTCGCTGACGCCGTTGCCGTGCAGGAGCAGGAAATCCGCGGCGCGGACGACGTTTTCCCGAGGCACGGTGTTGCCGCCGTACGAGGTGCTCGCGAGCAGGCGGTGCCCGGCTGGACCCGCCATCGCCTTCACGCGGGCGATGAGTTCATGGACGCGCTCCGGCTGGAGGATCGCGTGGTCGTACCGCACGTTGCACTCGTTGTTGACCTCGATGATCACGTTGCGCCAGCCGTGCTCGAGCACCCAGCGGGTGGCGTTGTCCGTGGCGCGGATCACGGCGGCTTCATCGGTGAGCCGTTCGTCCTGGCCGAAGTAGAAATACCCGAGCACGACCACCATGCCGAGGTCGTCCGCGAACTCGATGATGCGCTTCAGGCGCGCGAGGTAGTCCGGGATCAGGCTGCCGTCGGCCCGGAACGCCGAGTTGTGCCAGGGCTGGTTGCGCGAGTAGCCCTCGGGCGAGCCGCCCTGCAGGTTGATCGTGAATGCGAGCAGGCCGTGCGCACGCCAGACCGGCATCGCGGCGAGAAATTCGCGGGTGTTGCGCTCGGCGTCCCACTTGCCGGTGTCGGGATAGGCCCAGCGGGAGACCGTGGCGGGATTCAGGTCGTCGAAGATGCCCTGGACCATGCGGGAGTTCATCAGCAGGCCCTCGATCTTCTTTCCCTTCCACGTGCGGCCCGCATAGGTCGGCTGGCCGTTGAGGTGAAACTGGTCGCCCTGGATCGTGACGATGGTCTTCGGGGTCGTCGCGGCGGGGAGCGCCGGGCCGGCGAAGATTGAACCCAGCGCGATCAGAAGCGGGAGGAGACGGGATGGTTGCATGGGAAGGGCGGGAGGACCGCATGGCGCGGTGCGGTGGCGGCGGAGGTGGAGGGCAGAGGTGCGGTAGCGTGCACGGGCTTACGTCGCCAAAGGGGCGCTGAACTTGCCAACCGCGTCGGCGAGCGCGGTGTCGCCGCCGACGTTTCCGGGAAATACGACGTAGTCGAGGCCGGGGAAGCGCGCCTCGGGGCCGAGCCGCCACACCGGCACGCCGGGGAGGAGCTGGCCGCGCACGAGGGCGCGTCGGACGCCGAGCCCGCGGGTCGCGACATCGCTCGAGGTGATGCCGCCCTTGGCGATCAGGAAGCGGGGACGGACTTGCAGCCGGCGGACGATGGATATCAACGTCTCGGATACACGGCGGCCGATCTCCAGGCTCGCGGCCGCGTCGGCGCCGGTCACGAGGGTGCGGCTCGTGGCGAGCAGGACGTCGCGGCCGCGGGCCAGCGCGTCGTCGATCGCGGCCGCGGCGAGAACCACCTGAGCGTCCGGGCCGTCGGCGAGGATCCGTTCCACCGGGAGTTCCACGACGTGGACCGGATGGGTGGCGCGCAAGGCGGCGAGTTGCGCGGTGGTCTTGGGCACATGGGAGCCGGCGACGATCAGTCCGCCCGTGTCTCCCTGCGCGGCGAAGTCGCCGGCGCCCAGCAGCGGCCGGGGCGCGAGGCCGAGCCGGGCGGCGACGAAGGACGCGGCGGTGCGATAGAGGAAGCGGCGCCCGCCCGCCTCGGCGACGAGCGAGGCGAGGGCGAACACGGCGGCATCCTGCGGTGCAGCGGCATTGACCACGCACACCGAGCCGGGGGCCAGGCCGAGGAGCTGGGTGGCCACGGCGCTGGGCCCGCCGCGACGCAGTACGTCAAGTGAGAGGGAGGTGACCGCCGCGGCGCGAATCCGTCCGCCGGTCTTTTCCTCGACCCAGTCGCGCAAGTCGGAATGGCGGTAGCCGAAGGCGGCGTCGCGGGCGAACGGAGTGTCCGCGGCGGGGACGAGGCGGCCGGCTTCGGCGACGTAGTGCTGATCGTGGATCGTATAGCGTCCGCCGGCTTCGAAGTACGGGAAGACAATCGTCGCGTCGTACGGGCCGGTGACGGCCGCGAGCGCGTCGGTCTCGACCGGAAAGTGCCCGCGCAGCGTGGAATCGCTGCGACTGACCAGCGTGAAGCCCCGGCGGGTGCGGGCCGAGGCGTCGCGGAGATGAGTCGCGAGCTCGCGATTCAGCGCACCGGCAGCGTCGGGCGCGAGGCTGCGGGAATTGGTCAGGACGTAGCAGCAGGGCGCAGGGTCGGAGAGCTCGGCGGCGAGGGTGGCGGTGTCCCACGTCGTAACCACCGGCACGTCGTGGACGGTCTGCGTTCCGGTGGGATCGTCGTCGAGCACGACCAGCTTGCGTGACGCCAGACTCGGGAAGTGGCGAATGGAGGCCAGCAGGTCTTCCGGCCAGACCGGCGGAAGCGCGGCAAACACGGCGGACTGGTCGAGTCCTCCGCTCATGGGCCGGTGATCTCGAGCTGCACGCCTTGGGTGGCGGACTTGTCCAGGAAGAGCGCACGCTTGCCCTGCGTGCCCTGGTGCGGCGGCGGAGTGGCGGGTGCGAGGCCAGCCGCGGCCAGTTCCGCGTGGGCGACGCCGACGTCATCGACCTTGAAACAAAAGTGATGCAAGCCGGGCCCGTGCTGCGCCAGCCACGCGCGCAACGGATGGTCCGGCGACAGCGGCTCGACGAGCTGGAGGTGCGTGTTGCCGAGGTCGAGATGCGTGAGCCGGACGACTCCGCCGTTGACAACCTCACTGCGGACCACGGGAAAGCCGAGGCGGTCGCGCCAGATGCGGAGCGCGTCTTCGGTCGAGGGAACGACGATGGCGAGGTGGTCGAGGCCGTCGAAGCCGAATGAGGTCGTCGATGTGAGGGGCCGGAGATTTGGAATCTCGAATCGAGAATCTGGAATCTTGGATTTGAGTTCCGCCGCACCGCGCAGGGTTTGCCGCGACTTTCCCAGGATCCGGCACAACTGCTCGCTCTCGTCGATGAGGTCCGCCACGCGGCTGGCCGGCAGGAGGTCGGCGGAGACCAGGAAGCGGAGCCAGCCGCGGGTTTCGCGTAGTTCCTTCAAGGCGATGCTGAGTTTGTCGTTAAAATCGCCGCGGCTTTCCGCGCCACCGCTTTCGTCGTAGTTGGGGGCGGACGACGTGCCTGATCGTACGAGTTGCCCGGCGACGTGGCGCCCCAGCCGGGTGTTGGGGACTTCGTCGACCAAATTTCCGACGCGTGCGGCGAAGGCCCAAAGTCTATCCGATAGTTCAGCCTGTTTCATCGATTCCAAATTCCAGATGCCTGATGCTAGATTCCCGATTTCAGAAGATCCGGATTGGGGTAGACGACCTGGCCCGTGGCCTGCGAGCGATAGCACGCTTCGACGAGCGCCGTGGTGCGCAGGTAGTCCTCGCCGGTGCTCTCGAACGGGGCGCCGTCGCGCAGGCGGTCGACGAAATGCCGCTGGAGCGCGTGCACGCAGTCACCGGCGAAGCCGCGCCGATCGTGGGCGTAGTCGAGCCGGCGCGCGGGCTGGCCGAGCGGTTTCATCGTCAGATTGCCGTCGAGGTCGAGCTCGAGGTGGCCCTGGCGGCCGTCGAGCCGCACGGTGCCGAAGGTGTACCGGGCATCGGCGGTGTCGGCTTCGTTGAAGCGCGACGCGTCGAGCACCGCGGTTGCGCCGCTGGCGAACCCGCACACGACCTGGCCGGCGTCCTCGCCGGCGATGTCCGGGTTCCGCTTTTGCAGGCGCGCGTAGACCGACGTGATCTCGCCGCCGAGGAAGCGGAACGTATCCAGAAAGTGGACGCCCGTCTCGTACATGAGCAGCCGGGAATACGTGCGGAAAAACGGCTGGCGCGCGAGGTACGCGTCGGCCGGCCAGCCGTCCCCCACGCGCATGCGGACTGCGATCGAGAACAGCTCGCCGATCGCGCCGGCGGCGAGCTGGCGCTTCATCTCCCGATACCACGGTTGCCAGCGCCAATTTTCGTGCACCATGAATCGGACGCCGGCGTCGCGGGCAGCGCTGACGACGGCCACGGCCTCGTCCCACGTCGGCGCGAGCGGCTTCTGACAGATGATGGCGATGCCGCGTTCGGCGGCGAGGCGCACGACCTCGAGGTGAGTCTCGGGCGGGGTGATGATATCGATGAAGTCGGGTCGTTCGACGTCCAGCATCCGTGCGAGGTCCGTCCAGGCATACACCCCTCCGATGCCGAATTCGGTGGCCGCGTGCTGCGCCTTGGCGAGGTCGCGGTTGGCGAGCGCCGCGATCATCACGCCGGGGATGCGTTGCCAGGCCTCGTACTGGAAGCGGCTGAAATAGCCGGCGCCGACGCAGACGCCGCGGAGGGTTTTCATGGGGAGATGGAAGGGGAGAGCAGGGGAGACCACGGAATCGCAGCGAGGCCCTCCACTGCGATCGCCCGCACGGGCGCACCATCGCCACCGGCGAGTTTCAATGGCAGGGCGGCGAACAGCACCCTGTCCTGCGTGAGTTGGTCGAGGTGGGCGAGGCCCTCGACGATCGTGACGCCGCCGCCGAGCAGGATCTGATGAATACGGGTGACTTCGGGCAGATGATTCACGTCGGCGACCGAGGGCGGTTCCACGCCGAGCAGGCGGACCTGGTGGGCGACGCACCACTGCGCCAGCTCCTCGCTGATCCGGGGCAGGGCGTCGCGATAGAGCGCGGGATTCGCGGCATGGCGGTGCCAGTCGGTCCGCAGCAGCAGTGAGTCGCCCGGCTGAAATTTTGCCGCCACCTCGCCGAGCTCGGCGATGGTGAGCAGGGCGCGCGGCGCGGTGGGCGTCAGGTTTATCACCCAGGCGGGACCGACGCACTGGGACAACGGTTTGGTGTCGATGGTCTCGGCGCCGGCGCCGAAATGCAGCTGGGCATCCATGTGCGTGCCGGCGTGCGAATACAGGTGCCATGTCGCCGCGTTCCAGCCGTCGCGGGCCAGCGTGCGCGCGGCGTCGCAGGCGACGCCGCGGTCGCCGGGGTGGAGCGGAAGCGTGAGATCGATCAGGCGAGGGGAGGACACCGGGTGGGGGACAAAGCTCGGGGATTGGGAATCGGGAATCTGAAAGCGGGAATCTGGATCCTGGAATCGGGGATCGGGGGGCGATGGCGAGACGGTGGTGGCGCTGCGACTAGGCAGGCGATTGATGAAGGGCTTCAATCACCCGCGTGGTCATCGCCTTCGTCCCGAGGTTGCCACCGAGGTCGGCGGTGCGGTGGGCGGGATCGGCGAGCGTGGTCGCGACGGCGTGCTCGATCAGCCGCGCGCCGCGCCGGGTTTCCGGGTGGTCGAGCCAATCCAGCATCAGGGCGACGGACAGGATGGTCGCGATCGGATTGGCGATGCCGCGGCCGGCGAGGGTCGGCGCGGTGCCATGCGCCGGTTGAAACAGGCCGTGTTCGTCGCCGAGGTCGGCCGACGGCGCCAGGCCCATGCCGCCGACGAGGCCGGCGCCGAGGTCGGAGAGGATGTCGCCGAACATGTTCTCGGTGACGAGCACGTCGAACTCGTGGGGCCGCTGCACGAGGAACAGGGCCATGGCGTCGACGTACACCCGTTCGGACCGCACGTCGGGGAATTCGCGGGCGACGTCGTCGAACACGCGGCGAAAAAACGCCATCGAGGGCAGGACGTTGGCCTTGTCGACGAGCGTGCAATGCCGGCGGCGGGAGCGGGCGAGGCGGAACGCCGCGCGGCAGATGCGTTCGGCGCCGCGGCGTGTGATCCGCAGCGTGTCGGTCTCGAAGTCGCGGCCCGCGGCGCGGGGTGTCAGCCGGTCGGAAAACAGACCCTCGCAGTTCTCGCGCACGATCACGAAATCGATGGGGGCGCCGGCGCCGCCGAAACCCTTCAGCGGCGTATGGCTCGGGTGGTAGAGCCGGATCGGCCGGACGCCGTTGTAGAGGTCGAGTTGCTCGCGGATGTCGATTTGCGGCGTCATTTCCACGCCGTTGGGCCACCGCACGTCCGGCAGGCCCATCGCGCCGAGCAGGATGGCGTCGGCGCGCCGCATGGCGGCCACCGCCGGGGAAGGGAGGGGGTCTCCATTTTTTTGATACTCGCCCGCGCCGACCGCGTGGGTTTCGAGGTCGAACCGGACACCGTGGAGCCGGGCTTCGGTCGCGCGCAGCACGTCGAGGCTCGCGGCCACGACTTCGGGACCGATGCCGTCGCCGGGGAGGACGGCGATCGTGAAGGCGTTGACCCCGGGGGGCGGGAGGGCGGCGGACATCAGGGCGGAAGTCTGCCAGCCGGCCGTGGGCGCGTCCATGAGGTCGTGCACATTTTTTAGGAGAATTTTCGTCCGCCGGGAGCACTGGGCGGTCTCGTGCCGGCGCGGTCTGGTCTCCGCGGTCACACCCTGGCGCCCTGGGATCGAGGCTCCGCGATCGGGCATCCGGGCTTTCGAGATCTCCGCCATCCATGGGCGGCGGTCGCCGCGGTGGGAAATGATTTGTCATGGCGTCCCGTCCGTCTCGGCTCGGGTCCGAGCCGATGAATTCCTCTCCCGTTCCCTGGCTGCGGTGTCTGTCCCTTCTCGCGTTGTGGGCCGCGTGCCTCGCCGCGGCGGAACCCCGGCCGTTGCGCGTGAGCCCGGAGGGCCGGCAGCTGGTCGATGCGGAGGGGCGACCGGTGTTCCTGCTAGCCGACACCGCCTGGAGCCTCGCGCTGCGGCTTTCGCGCGAGGACGCCGAGTTCTACCTGCGCCGGCGCCTGGCGCAGCGGTTCAACGCCGTGACCTTCGTGCTCTTTTCGCCCGGCCGCACCGAACTCCATGGCAGCCTTGCGAACGCGTACGGCGACGAGGCCTTCGACCGTGCGGGTGAGCGGCCGGATCCGACGCGACCGCGCGTCACGCCCGGCGCCGATCCCGCGGACGCGGCCCAGTACGACTACTGGGATCACGCCGACCATCTCGTCCGGCTCGCCCGCCGGCTCGGCCTGTACGTGATCCTGCTGCCGACCTGGGGCAGCGGCGTCGTCGGATCCTACAACGGCCAGGATCGCTCCGATATCGTCTTCGATGCCGCCAACGCGCGCGTCTACGGACGCTGGGTGGCGGCGCGGTACCGCGACGAGCCGCATGTGCTCTGGATGCTCGGGGGCGACCGGGCGGCGGTGGAAGGCCCGAACGATTACCGGCCGGTCTTCCGGGCCATGGCGGATGGACTGCTGGACGGCGCGCCGGGCCGGTTGATCAGTTACCATCCCCGCAAGTCTGCTCCGCAGTCCGGGGCGTTTTTTCACGGCGACGGCTGGCTCGCCTTCAACAGCGTGCAGGACTGGCCGGAGAAGCAGATCGGGCACATGACCGAAGATTGGGCCCGGGTGCCGGCCAAGCCCACCTGGCTCTTCGAGGGCCGGTACGAAGGGTATTGGAAAGCCAACTACAAGGCCGGCGACTGGGGCGAGTGGCAGGTGCGGCAGCAGGCGTACCAGACCGTGTTCGCGGGGGCGTTCGGTCACACCTACGGACACGAACGCGTCTTTGGGTTTGGCTACGACGGCGTCGACTGGAAGGCACACCTCGATGCGCCGGGCGCGCGCAGCCTGACGCACCTTTCGGCGTTGTTCGGCGGATTCGCGCCGGACGAGCTCCTGCACCGCGTGCCCGACCCGGAGCTGCTCGATGGCGACATCGGCCAGGCCGGGCGCACGACATCGACGCGGAGCATCGGGCTCCACTTGGCGGGCGGACGTGGGGCGATGGTCTATTCCGCGAGCGGCCGGCCGGTGCGGGTCAAACTCGACCGGCTGACGGCACCCTCGCTCAACGCCCGCTGGTTCAACCCGCGGAACGGCCGCTGGCATGTTGACAGCCGGGAGACACCCGAGCCGCGGTGGTTCGCGCGTGACCTTGCCGCCGGTCCGGGCGCAGCGCCGCGCACGTTTTACCCGCCCTCGAGCGGGGAAGGGCAGGACTGGGTGCTGGTACTGAGCGCAGACGCGAAGGGCTGAACCTGGTCGGAGAATCCGGGTGCCAGGCCGGCCCGCCGAGCCGCACGCCCGGCAGGTGATCGATGTGACGCCAGAGGTACAGCGTGCCACCGAGCGCGACCTTGCTGCCCGCGAGATTGCCCCGGCGGTGGACGCGCGAGCCCGTTCGATGCGCGCACACCCGAGCTTCACGCGGCCATCACGGCCGACGCCACCAAAGCCGCCGGCCTCCGCCAGGCGGCATCGACGTGGTTGCCGGCCGCCCGGCGGATGGGCCGAACGACGCTCAGCAGCCGAACTGGCGGAGCACGGCGCGCATGTTCCGCGCGCTTTGCACGTAGTCGCGTTCGCGGCTGTCGCGTTCGACCATGATCCAGCCTTCGTAGCGGATGTCCTCGAGTGCGCGGAGCACGCCGGGCAGATCGAGGGCTCCCGTGCCCAGCTCGCAGAATTTTTCGCCGGGCGCGGTCCGGTTTCCGACCCGGTGGGCGGGGAGGTCCTTCAAGTGCAGGTACCGGCAGCGCGAGCCCAGGTCGCGGATGGTCTGCACGGGATCGGAACCGCAGAGGGCGAGATGGCCGGTGTCGGGGCACGCGAACACCCCGGGCCGCGCGTCGAGATAACGCAGCAGGTCCTCGCGCGTCTCGACCGCATCGGGTGCGCCACGGGTGCTGAGGTGCGGATGCACGACCAGGATGATGCCCTGCTCGCCGGCGGCGTCCACGAAGCGCCGGGCCTGCTCCCGCGCCACGCTCGTGCGCAGGATCCGGGCCCCGGCGGCCGCGGCATAAGGAATGCCCTCCTGCGGCCCCGCGCCGATCGCGACGCACGCGATGCCGGCTTCTGCGCATTTTTCCCGCACGAACTCCGGCGCGTGACCGATCTCACCGGGCTTGGCCTCGAAGCCCGCGTAGCCGGTCTCCCGCGTGAGCTGCAGCCTCTGTTCGAAGAACTCAGCCTTGTTCCACGCATGATCCCAGTTCCAGAAGTGATGTCCAATCCGCCAGCGCTGCCGCCGCACCTGCGGATGTTCGGCGAGCGCCCGGGGCAGCGGGGTGGCGCAGCCGAGCGCGGCGGCACCGCCTGCGGCGGCCAGGCGTTGCAGGAAAGCACGACGGCTAACGGTGGATTTCATCGGGAGGTGAATGCGGCGAGAGGATGGCGCCGGTCGTGGGTGCCGGGATACCGCGTGCGGGATTCATGGCGTCGCCTTCGCCTTGAGCCAGGCGTCCTCGCGCAGGGCCGTGAACGCGGCGCGGCCGCCGGGGGCGGAGGAAGGACGTGAGACCGGGGCTCATGCGGGTGAATGGCGTCCGTTTAGGCCCGCGCTGCCGGCCACACAATTACGGAGTAAGGACGGGCGGCGCGGCTGCGCGGACGGCTTCGGCGTACCAGCGCCAGCCAGGCGAGTCCTCGGTGCCGGCGCCACCGAGGTCGTAGCGGTTCTCGGTCTGGCCGTGGCCGGTGCCCTGCAGCCAACGCACGTCGAAGAAGAACGTGTGCAACCCGGGGCGCGTACGGGCGGCGTCGATCTCGCGGAGGAAAAGCGCGCGGTTGGCCGTGGTGAAAACGCCGGCGCGCTGGGGGAAGTCGGCCTTCGCCGAATACGCGCCGAACTGTTCGACGTTGACGATGGGCTTGCCCGTCACGCCGGCGGCGACGAAGCGATCGAAAAGCGCACCGCTGTCCTCGGGACCGTTGGTATCGAAGAGCAGCACGTCGACGCTGCGCGACCGGCCGAGCGTGATGTTCTTCGCGTGGTCGTAACCGCCGGCGCCGACAAGGCGCGTCCGGTCCTCGGCGTGCACGAGGTCGCACAACGCGATGAGCCGCGCGGGGTCGCCGAGATCGAAGACGGAATTGCTGTCCCGGTAGAGCGAGGAGTTCTGCTCATTGACGAGGTTGAGGATCACGTTGCGGTGCGGGCGGAGCAGGCGGGTGACGGTGCGGACGGCATTCTCCCAGGCGATGGGCGTGCGAAAGTACTCCGCCCGCTGATAAAACAGGCCGACGACGACCACCATGCCACGGCGGTCGCAGGCCGTGATGATTTCGACCATGCGCGCCTGGTGGGCGGGATCGAGGGCGAGGCCGTCTCCGGAAAATGGATTCGAATAGCCGCCGCTGGAGCCCTGGTAGAAGACCGTGACGGCATTGAGGCCGTGGCGGGCGTAGTCATCGAGTTGCGCGATCAGGTGCTGGGTCGCGGCGGGCGATTGCGAGGCACTGGCCGTGCGGACGCCCCACAGCTTGAAGGGCTTTCCGTCGAGAAGAAATCCGTCGCCGGCGGTCGTGAGCGTGCCGGCGGGCAGCGCAGCCGATGCCAGGACGAACCCCACCACCTTGCAGGAGAGCGCGGAGAGGAAGGTGAAAAGGCGTGGGCTCATGATCGAACTCTGCGTCCCTCGGGCACTCCTGTCAGCCGGTTTGGTCGCAATGCAGTTCAGTTTCCCCGGAGAACCGCATAGCCGCCGACTTCGTTCTCACTGTCGATGATCCTGCCGCCGCCCGTGCGGGCCTCCTCGACCAGGCGGCGGTCGACCGCGTCGCGATCCCAAGGTCGCGCGCCGACGTCGGCAAGTACGGCGGTTGTGACCTGCGCGGCGGGGAGGGCGGTGAAGCCGGTCGGCCACAGCGGGGCCGCGGCGACGAGGCGGAATTCACCGCTGCGTTCAAGTCCCTTCCTCGCCTCGACCGCGAGTTGAAGCGGCAGCTCCCTGCCGTCCCGGTCGATGAACCGATTGTCGTGCACATAGGCATCGCACTCGGGCGCGCCCCAGTTCGAGCCGAAGCGAATCGGCGCCAGCGAGGCCGGCGTGCTGGGGCCGCGGCGGATGACGTTGCCGACGATGGCCATCTGCCCGCGCTGCCATTCCCTGCCGGTCCATTCCTCCGGCACGAGGCCGAAACTGATCGCGGAACCGCCGGAGTTATGAATGAGGTTGTTCACGACCACACCGCGGGCGCCGCCCTTGAAGAGCGGGTTGCGCGCGTTGTTGCTGAGATAGAGATTGCCGATGACGGCGATGTCGCTCGCGTTGTCGTGGATCAGTGAGCCCATCGAGTGGCCGGTGCCCTTGGAGTGGGTCGAATTGCGGAGGCCTTCGGCGACGAGGCAGCGGTGAAACGTGATCCGGTGTGATGAGTTTCGCCGCCAGTCGTCGGGAGAGTCGCCGCCGAAACGGCCGCCGCTCGCGCTGAGGTTCTCGTCGGTGGCCCAGCTGACCGAACAGTGGTCGACGATCACGTCGCGGGCGCCGTCGCCGGTCGCGATCCCATCGATGTCCCAGCCGCTCTTCTTCGCGCGGCCGGCCTCGCCGGGCCGGACTCGAAGGTGGCGCAAGATCACGTCGTGGGTGGAAATGCCGAGACCGCCCCGGATGAGTGTGATGCCGGGACTCGGAGCGGTTTCGCCCGCGACCGTGACATGCGGCTGGCGCAGGCGCAACGTGGCCCCGGCGAGGTCGATCACGCCGCCGACGGTGAACACGATCCGGCGCGGACCCTCCGCGGCCAGCGCGGCGGCCAGGGAGCCGGGCCCGGTCGCGGCCAGGGTAGTGACTTCCAGGATACGGCCCTCATCGCCGCCCCGCGTGGTGGTGAAGCCCGGCGGGGGCATCCAGGCGGGAGCGGACGCGGCGGCGACGGCGGCAAGTACGAGGGGGGTGAGAATCGCGGCGAGGATGCGCATGGGGACGGTACGAGGATTTGAGAGGGCAGCGCCATGGGCCGGCGAGGTCGCCGTTGGTGGGGACAGAAGCCAGCGAATGCCAGGTCATTCGACCCAGTGGCCCACGGGGCCACGGATTGCACGGCAGAGCAATTGGTTTTCGTGTCGTCCGGGTTTTCCGTGGGTAATCCCTCCGCCGTCGCCCTCGCGGATCAGCCGCGTCAGGCTTTCTGCGGCCTGCGGGAAGAATCTCCTGGTTGGATACAGGTGGCAGCGTGTTCCGCCTGGTTCAGAAGTCGAAGCCGCCCGTGAGCCGCCA
>JAEUHA010000671.1 GCA_016793535.1 Opitutaceae bacterium
TTGTATCACGTGCACGCCGGCCAGCCGCCGATCGTCATCGTGCACGGCGACGCCGACACCGTCGTGCCGCTGGCGCAGGCGGAGCGGTTCTTCCACCGGACGCAGGAGGCCGGCGCCCCGATCGAGCTGCGCGTGCGGCGGGGCGCGGCGCACGGCGGCTGGGCGGAAATGCGCGACGACGACGCGCGCATGGTCGAGTGGTTCAACCAGCACCTGCTCGGGCGCGCGCCGGCCCAGCCGTTCGCCCTGGCCTCGGCGACGCTGCCCAGCACGACCCCGGCGCGGCCGGCGGCGCCGCCGCCGAACGTCATCGTGATCTACGCCGACGACCTGGGCTACGGCGACCTCGGCTGCTATGGTTCGCCGACGATCCGCACGCCGCACCTCGACCGGCTCGCGGCGGAGGGCATGCGCTTCACGGATTTCTACTCGGCCGCCGAGGTGTGCACGCCGTCCCGGGCGGCCCTCCTGACCGGCCGCTATCCCCCGCGCAGTGGCATGGCGGGGGCGCGTCGCGTGCTGTTTCCCAATTCCGCGGGCGGCCTGCCGCCGGACGAAGTCACGATCGCCGAGGCGCTCAAGCCGCGGGGCTACGCGACCGCGCACATCGGCAAGTGGCACCTGGGCATCCACGCGGGTTCGCGGCCCAACGACCAGGGCTTCGATCACAGCTTCGGCCTGCCGTATTCCAACGACATGGACGCGCGGCCCGATTTGCCCCGCGGCGCCGCGATGTCGCCGACGCCACCGGCCGACGGCTGGAACGTCGCGCTCCTGCGCAACGGCGAGGTCGTCGAGCGGCCCGTGGACCAGACGAAACTCACCTCGCGCTACACCGAGGAGACCGTGCGCTTCATCAGCGAAAATCGCGCGCGGCCCTTCTTCATCTACCTCGCGCACTCGTTCCCGCACGTGCCGCTCTTTGCGTCGCCGGCCTTCAAGGGCCGCAGCCGCGGCGGGATCTACGGCGACACGGTGGAGGAGCTCGACGCGAGCGTGGGCGCGATCGTCGCGGCGCTGCGCGCGAACGGCATCGCCGAGCGCACGCTCGTCCTCTTCAGCAGCGACAACGGCCCCTGGCTCACGCAGAAAACCCAGGGCGGCAGCGCGGGCCTGCTGCGCGAAGGCAAGGGCAGCACGTGGGAAGGGGGCATGCGTGTGCCTGGGATCGCGTGGTGGCCGGGCAAGATCGGACCGGCGGTGACCTCGCAACCCGCCAGCACCCTCGACGTCCTGCCCACCGTGCTGGCGCTCGCCGGAGCCGCCCGGCCCGAGGGCCGCGTCCTCGACGGCCGCGACCTCACTCCGGTGCTGCTCCGCCAGGAGACGCTCCCGCCGCAGCCGTTTGTATATTACCGGGGCGAGACGCTCATGGCGGTCCGGCTGCGCGAATGGAAACTGCACTTCCGCACCCAGGCCGGCTACGGCGAACCGCAGGCGAAAGTCCACGAGCCGCCGCTGCTGTTTCACCTCGGTCGCGACGCCGGCGAGCGCTTCGATGTCGCCGCCGAGCACCCCGAGGTCGTGGCGGAACTGAAGGCGGCGGCGGACGCCCATCGCACGGCGATGGTGATCGCGCCGACGCAGCTGCGCTGAGCCGCGCGGTCATGCGTGCGACCCCCGCCCTGAGGCGATTGCTCCCCGCCCTGTTCCTGATGCGGGCCGTGGGCGAAGCGGCGGCGCCGGCCGCGGCGCTGCCGGACCTGTCGACGGTGCCCGCCGATCTCGAGGTGCCGGTGGCGAGGGCGGTCGCGCCCGCGCCGGGGGTGCGCAGCGTGATGACCACGGCGGGCTGGGCGGGTCCGGCGGTCCGGCACACGCTCTATCTTCCGACCGACTGGGCGCCCGGGAAGCGTTATCCGGTGCTGGTCGAGTACGCGGGCAACGGCGGCTACCGGAATGCGTTTGGCGATGTGTCGGAGGGCACCGTCGAGGGCGCGCGGCTCGGCTACGGGATCAGCGGCGGCCGCGGCTTCATCTGGCTCTGCCTGCCGTTCGTCGAGTTGGGCGCCACCGGCCCGGCGAACGCGATCCGCTGGTGGGGTGACGTCGCGGAATCGAAGCGTTACTGCCTCGCGACCGTGCGCGAAGTCGTGGCGCGCTGGGGCGGGGACGAGCGGGCGGTGGTGTTCTGCGGCTTCTCGCGCGGCGCGATCGCGGCGAACTACTTCGGCCTGCACGACGACGAGATCGCCCGGGTGTGGCGGGCCTTCATCTGCCACAGCCATTACGACGGCGTGAGCGAACGCTGGCCCTACGCCGGCGCCGACCGTGTATCCGCTTTGGCACGACTGCGCCGGCTCGGCGACCGGCCGCAGTGGATCAGCCACGAGGGCTCGGTGGCGCCGATCGCGGACTGGCTGCGCCGCACGGGCGTCGCGGGCCGTTGGACCTTTGCGGACATTCCGTTTCGGAATCACTCGCCCGATTGGACGCTGCGCGATCTGCCCGCGCGACGGGAGCTGCGCGCGTGGCTGCAGGACGTGTTGCGGCCCTGAGCGAAGGTCGAGCGGCGGGTGCCCGCGTCGCTGACGCGGCTTCGGGGACGGGTCGTGTTCCGGTTGGTCCTCAACTGCAGCCTTGGGGACAGACTGCTCCGCCGGCCCCCCCCTTGGGAGCGCGGCCGTCCCCGGCCGCCACACATCGATCGAACTGCTGCCGGGGACGGCGGAGCAGTCTGTCCCCAAGGCTGCGGTTGAGGACCAACCGGAACACGACCCGTCCCCGAAGCCGCGTCAGCGACGCGGGCACCCGCCGCTCGACCTTCG
>JAEUHA010000004.1 GCA_016793535.1 Opitutaceae bacterium
CCCGCCCGCCGTCTTGTCGGAGCGGACGGGGACGTCCGCGCTCCCGGAGGAGGAGGAACTCATGCGCGCAGCTCCTTTCGCGGCCGCAGCGCCAGCCCCCATGACCCCGCGAGCAGGAGCAGGCCGAGTCCACTCAACGCCAGGTTGCGCGGGAAGGCCCTGGGCCAGTACCGGATCGTGACCCGCAGCTCGCCCGGTTGCTCGACGACGACGCCCTTGAACGCATGGTTGAGGCGCACGATCGGCACCTTGCGGCCGTTGATCTCGGCGCGGAAATCGCCGGGCCAGAACGCCTCCGTCAGCACCACGACGCCGGGCCCCGTCGCCTTCACGGAAAACGACGTACTGTTCTCCGTCAGTCGGTAATCCGTCGCCGGCACGCTGGTGCGCGTGCCGAGATCGGCCGGGATCTGCGCGAGCGCCACTCCGACGTCGCGATCCGAGCGCTGCGCCAGCGCGAGGGGCCGCCCGGCGGCGCTGCGGAATTTCTCGGCCACCTCGCCCGGCTGGTCATAGGGCGCGAGCCGATCCGTGAAGAACGCGCGCGGCCACGCGGTCGCGCTTTCGTAGACGTCGAGGTCGTCGCGGTGAACCAACTTAAAGCCGGCCGCCAGCGCCGGGTGCACCGTCTTGAGATCGAAATAAAAACGCACGTTGAGTGCATCGAGAAACGGCCGGCCGCTGGCTGCGTTGGCGGGTTCCGCGTAGAGTCGCCAGTCCCAGATGCGTTCGAGCCCCGAAACACCGATGAGTTCGCGCAGCCAGGGATTCACCAGCGCGTCGGGTCCGTGCACGGTCTCGAGGCCGTAGACGCCGGTCCACCCGGGAAAGAAGTTGCCCTGCATGCCGTAACCCCGGCCGGGTTCACGCGCGTGTGCCGCCCGCGCATACTCCATCGCGCCGGAGCGGGCGTGAAAGTCGACGCGCACGGTCGGCCGCGCGGTGAAGGCCTCGAAGCCGACGTTCGCCGCATGCAGCCCGTGCCGCCACAAGAGCACCGCCACGCCGAGGACGATGAGAATCCCGGACGCCGCCCCGAGACTGCGGCGGGCACAGGCGCGCTGCAGCAGCACGGCGAGTCCGACCGCCGCCACCAGCAGCGCGATCAGGTAGTCCCAGATGAACGGCGCAATCGCGAGCACCTGGCCCGGTTGGTTCACGGTGAAGATCGGCCCGAGGATCGGCCGGTGCGCCGCCTGGCGGAAGGCAATCCAACCGAACACGAGCGCGCCGAGCAGCAGGCCGCCCACGATCAGGTCGTGCCGGCCATCGCGCGTGCCGAGCCGCTGCGCCGCGGTCGCGAAACCCACGCCCGCGAGCACCGACCAGAGCACGATCAGCGCGCAGGAAAACGTGTTGTCGAGGTGCGCGATGTTGCCGAGGAACGGCAGCGTCACGATCCACTGCGGCGAGACGAGGCCGAATGCGAGCGCCAGCGGCAGCAGCGAAGCCACCGCGATCGCGACGGCGGCGCGATGGGAAAACTGGATCCGGAGCGTGGCGAGAAAGTAGAGCACGCCGAGCAGCAGCAGGAAATTGAGCGACGGACTGAACACGCGGTTCTCCGTCATGAGCGGCCGGTAGAAGATCTCATCGAACGCCCCCAGCAGCAGCGTGGGCTGGATCTGGTACGCGCTCACGGCGTTATAGCCGGTGTACGCGTTCTTCAGCGTTTGCAGGAACGTCGCCCAGATCGGCGCGGTGAGCAGCGCAAAGATCAACCCGGCCCAGGCCAGCGCCGCGAGTTTGCCCAGGCGATCTCGCCCTGGGGTCGGCGCGGCGAGGATCACGGCCGCGCCGGCGACATTGACGCACCCGAGCAGCATGTACGCCTCCTTCACGGTGCCGCTGTTCATCAGCGCGAGGTTCGCGACCAGCAGGCCGGTGAGCCAGAGCGCCACCCCGCGGCGCGTCTCCGCCTGCGCCACCCGCACGAGGCAGTAGAGCGGCCAGGGTGCGTAGCACAGGCTGAAGAACGCGGGATGATTGATCCGGTAGAGGAAGAAACCGACGAACGGCGCCGCGAGGGCGACGAGCAAGGCGGCGAGAAGAGTTCCCCCTGGGAGCGCGGACGTCCCCGTCCGCTGATTGGAAAATGCGGACGAGGGCGTCCGCGCTCCCAGAAGAGCCCACACCGTCAGCCCCAGCCCCATCGCGAACAGCCACTTCGCGACCAGGTACTTGAGGTCCCAGGCCCACGCTGCGCCGTTGGCCGCGACGACGAAGAGGTGCAGCGGGTCGCCGAACATCGACTGCCCCTGCGCGAGCAGCGGCACGCCGGCGGCGTTGTAGCGGTTCCACAGGGGCAGCTCGCCCTGACGCAGCGCCCGGTGCTGCAGCATCGAGAAGGGCACGTGCTGCCACATCACCGCGCCGATGTCGGAAAGCTTCACGTCGGCCACTTCCCCGGACTTGTAACCGGGGAGCGTGGGATAGGTGTCGTAGAGCAGCACGGTCCCGAGATTCGGCGAAACGTAGCTCTTGCCGAGGAAGACGACCGGGTACGCGCTGGCGACGACCGCCAGCGCAGCCGTGAGCCCGATCGCCAGGCCCGGCCGCGCCGCGAGCGCCCGCGCCCGGCCGGCGATCGTGCTCCGCAGCCGCGGCAGGCGATCGAGGGCCAGCAGCAGTCCGGCGAGACCGGCGAAAAGGGGCAGGATCAACGGCAGGGAGCCGCGGGCGTAGTCTCGCCACGAGGCGCTGACGACCAGCGGCACGGGCAGCACGAGACCGATCTGCGGATCGTCGTTGCCGGCGGCGGCGACGATCTCGAGCGCGCCGTCCCTGAGCTGCAGCGACTGGACCTGATGGGTCGGTTTGAAATCCGCCAGCGGGAGTTCGCCGGCGCCGCGTCCGGTGGGAGAGATGATCCGGAGCGACGCGATGCGCACCGTGCCGCCGCGATCAATCGGGTCGAGCCGGATCGCCTTGTAGACGCCGGGCGGGAGAGGCAGGCGGTGCGCGACGAAGTCGGAGCTCGGTGTCAGGTATGCCCGGGCGGACAGCTCCTCCCGCATGCCGGCACCGTCATCGTAGAAGATCTGCAGCGAACCACCGACGGTTGAACTCACGCGCGCCTCGAGCACGAAAAGGTCCGGCCGCATCTTGGCCGCAGGCAGGAACGGCAGCGCCACGACGACGCTGAAAAGCGCCGCCGCCAGCAAGGCCGTGAGCGTGAAAAACCTCATGCGTAACAGGCGAGTCTCGGCGAAAGCGTCGTTAGCCGACAAGGAATTATGGGACGGATGCTGGGAGCGCGGACGCCCTCGTCCGCCGCGTTTGAGGCGCGGCCGGGGGCGTCCGCGCGTCCCGGCGGGTAGTTACTCACCCGGTTAGCCACGCCACTCCCAGGAATCCC
>JAEUHA010000017.1 GCA_016793535.1 Opitutaceae bacterium
CCCACCCTGTCGTTCAGCGACCTCTCCGTCGGCACGAACAACAAGTCCGGCCGCACTTTTCTCTTCTCCCCGTCGGTCCGTCACCGGTTCCCGGGGCTCAGCCTCGACTACCGGTTGAGCTACTCCAACGCGGCGACTTACTACGACACCGACGCCAACGGCAGCAAGGCGGGCGGCCGGCACAAGGGCACCGCAACGGCCCGGCTGGGCAACATTGGTTGGACCGTGGATCGCCGCGGCGACCCGATCTATCCGTTCATCGCTCAGACCGCAGGACCGGACATGCTGCAGCTCAACAATTATTCGAATCTGGTGCTCACGTCGCGCAACCAGCGTGGCTACGACTCAGTGATGGGCGGCAAGCTGGATCTGCGGAAGGATCTGCCGGTGGTCGTTCCTGCATTCGTGAAGACCGGCTTCACGGCACAGCGTCAGGAGCGCAAGTTCTGGGACGGCTCCCGCCGCTACAATTACACCGGCGTCGATGGCGTTCTCGGCACCGCCGACGACAATCGCGACCTGGGACAGTTTCTCGACCGCACCGGCATCACGACCTCGGATCAGAAAAAGTACTACGGCAACCGCGGTGGCATCCCCCCCTGGCCATACTCCGATGGCATCGCCCGGCACAAGGCGGACTACCCCGAGCTGTGGAAGGAGGACGTCGCCTACGGCGCCCAACTTCGCTACCAGTCGCTGCGGAAGATTCGTGAGACGATCGCGGCGGCCTACGCCCTCGGCAATCTCCAACTCGGGCCGGTGGCCGTTCTGGGCGGCGTGCGGTTTGAGCGGACGGAGGGCTCGGGCGAAGGGCCGCTCAGCTATATTTCTCCAGAAGAACGCGCGCGGCGGGCGGCTTGGGTCGGGCCTGTGACCGATGCCGAAACCCGGCGTCGCGCCGAGGCGCAGTACGGCAGGCGCACCACGAACCGCGGCCAATACGATGTCGTGTTGCCCGGATTGCACGCGAAGTACGAGATCGCGCCGGGATTCCTGACGCGCCTCAGCTGGTCGACCGGCGTGGGCCGTCCGGGCTTCGGTAACATCATTCCCAATACGACTGCGAACGACGACAATCGCACCGTGGCCGTGAGCAATCCGGAGCTGAAGCCGCAGTACGCTCACAACTACGACTTCTCCGCCGAGTATTATTTTCGCCCGCAGGGAATGGTCTCGCTCGGTCTCTTCCGCAAGCGGATTGCCGACTACATCTTCACTGACAGCAGCCAGTTCGTGCCGACAGGCGCCGACAATGGCTTCGATGGTGACTATGCGGGCTATCGCATCACGACCCAGGCCAATGGCGGTTTCGCGAAGATCGAGGGACTCGAAATCAGCTACCAGCAGCAGCTCAGCTTCCTCCCCGGCTGGCTGCGCGGCTTCGGCGTTTATGCGAACGCGACTGCGCTCCGGACGGAAGGAAATTACGGCGGTACGGCGGTGCTCACCACGTCGAGCCTGCCCAATTTCATCAACCGCAGCGCCAACCTCGGTCTGAGTTATCGCGGTTACGATCTCGACTTGCGGCTGCAGGCGATCCACCGCGGGAAGTACCTGACCAGCAACTCGGCCAATCCTGCCCTCGTGCAGTACCAGGAGGCGAAGACCACCTGGAATTGGAAGTCGCGTTATGCGGTATCGCGCCACCTCAGCATCTTCTTCGATCTGGAGAACATCTTCTCCGTGCCGCTCAACACCGTCTACGCGGCCTACGCTGACCGCGTCGTCTCCAGCCGCACCTTTCACACCAAGATTGTCGCCGGGCTCTCGGGTCGTTATTGAACGCGGGTCCCTTCGTCTGCCTGACCATGTCTGACTCGCCCTCTTTTCCCCGGCGCCGCCGGCTGGTACTTTGCTGCACTTTCCTGGCACTTGCCCTTGCGCCTGTCGCCGCGCAAACGCCGCCACCCACGCTCGCCGACGAGGCGTTTCTCTTCACCCCTGCCGGGTTCGAGCGCGAAGGGCAGCCGGTCTGGGCCGATCCCGCGACGACCGGGCAGGTGCAAATTGTGGTCCGCGACGCGGCCACCGGGCAGGTCACGCCGTGCCGCGTCAACGTCGTCGGTCCCGACGGCAACTTCTACCAGCCGCAGCGGAACCACCTCTCGCTTTATGCGCTCACCGGTTCGTGGCCGAAGCCAGGCAGCAAGGGCAACCGGGTGGGCAAGGCGCCGTTCCGCTACGTGGGACGCTTCTTCTACACCACCGGAGAAGTCACCGTGCCGGTATCCGCCGGCCGGGTACGCGTGGAGGTCTGGAAGGGGCTCGAATACCGGCCGGAGACCGCGACCGTCCAGGTGGGCGCCACGGGCACGAGCCGCGTGGAGATCAGCCTGACGCGCACCGCGCCGATGGCGCCGGCAGGCTACTACGCGGGCGACTCGCACCTGCATTTCAACCGGCTCAATGCCGAGGACGACCGGATCCTCTTCGACCTGCTGGAGGCGGAGGATTTTCGCTACGGCTATGTCCTGACCTACAACGAGCCCGCCGGCCCGTACGCCGGCGTGATGGGCACGCTGGACTACCCGCAGACGGGCATCGGGCCGCGCACGCTGCGTTCCCGCGGCAACTATCACATCGTATCCGGCCAGGAGTACCGGAGCACGACCTATGGCCATCTCAACCTGTACCTGCTGAACGACCTCGTCTTCCCGGGCCAGCGGCACAACGCGAACGACTGGCCCGTCTACGGCGAGGTGGGGCGCGAGACGATGGCGCGCGGCGGCTATGCGTTCATGGCGCACGGCGGTTACGGTCAGGAGATCTGGGCCGACGCCGCGCTCGGCACGATCCACGCGGTCGAGCTCCTGCAGTTCGGCGTGTACCGCGGGATCGAGCTCGAGGGTTGGTATAACATGCTCAACAGCGGCTATCGCTTCGCCGCGCAGGCCGCCTCGGACTATCCGCCCTGCCGCACGCTCGCCGATTGCCGCACGTACGCGTATGCGCCGAAAACTCCGTCGATGGCCGAATGGCTCGCAGCGGTGGGCAGTGGACGCAGTTTCTTCACCACCGGACCGCTCGTGCTGCTCGAGGTTGATGGCGAGAAGCCCGGTGCGCAGCTCCACAAGTCCGGCGCCGGTCCGCATCGCGTGCGGGCGCGCGTGCGCGTGCGGTGCGAAGTGACGCCGGTCACCGACATCGACCTGATCGTGAACGGCCGGGTCGTCGCCCACCGCCGGTTGTCGCGCGCTGAAGGGCAGGGGAGCTGGATCGAGTTGGACCACGAGCTCGCATTGGCCGAGTCGAGCTGGATCGCCGCCCGGGCCTACTCGAACGCGCCGATCAAGCAGCCGGATGCCGAGGCGCACACCAATCCGGTTTTTGTTTATCTCGATAATCGGGCTCCGTTCCGACGCGCCTCGCTCGACGCCTGGGTCGCGCGGATCGACCAGCAGATCGCGCTCCACACCAAGCGCGTGTTCGCCGAACGGGCGAAGGTGCTGGCTTACTTCCAGCGCGCCCGCGACGTGCTCCTGCGCATCCGGGAGCAGGGTGGACTCGCCGCCGATGCGAACCCGGCCAAACTCGCCGCGACGGCGCCCGCCGCGGCGCCCGGACTGCGCGACCTCGCGGTGGACGGCAGCCTCGCGAATCCCACCGACGCCGAGCTGAAACAGTTTCTCCAGCCCGTGCCGGCCACGTCGCCGGCCGACTTGCTCAAGACCTTCGAGACCGCCCCTGGCTTCCGCATGGAGCTCGTCGCCGCCGAACCGCTCGTGCACGACCCGATCGTGGCGGCCTTCGACGAGGACGGCGCGCTCTACGTCGCGGAGATGACCGACTATCCGTACAACACCAACCAGGCCGTGCGGGTGGCCTGGCAGGAGAAGCGGCCGCCGAGCGACGGTCGGCCGCGCGGCGCAATCCGGCGGCTGCGCGACACAGACGGGGACGGCCGCTTTGACGAGAGCGTCGTGTTCGCCGACGGCCTGCTCTGGGCGGGCGGCATCCAGCCCTGGAAAGGAGGCGTCTTCGTCGCCTCGACGCCCGACATCTGGTACCTGAAGGACACCGACGGCGATGGTAAGGCGGACATTCGCGAAAAGGTCTTCACCGGCTTCGGCATCGAGAATCAGCAGGGCATGGTGAACAGCCTGATCATGGGCCTCGACCACCGCATCTACGGTTCGTCGTCCGTGAACGGCGGGGAAGTGCGGCCCGCGCGTGATCCCGCCGCGCCGCCGGTCTCCGTCAAGGGACGGGACTTTCGCTTCGACCCGGTCACGCTGCGCTTCGAGCCGCAGACGGGCACGCGCCAGTTCGGCATGGCGTTCGACGACTGGGGCAACCGCTTCCTCTGCAGCCAGTCCGAACCGGCGGTGCATGCCGTGCTCCCGCTGCAGTACCTCGAGCGCAATCCGCACTTCACGCCGCCGGCGGTGCTGCACCGCGCGGCACCGGCGCCGACCCCGATCCACCGCATCAGTCCGATCGAGCGCTGGCGGCACCTGCGCAGCAGCCGGCGCGTGGCGGAGAACGTGCGTGCCGCCGACGGCGCGGGAGTCAGCCATCACGTCTTCGATGCCGGCGCCGGTCTCACCATCTACCGCGGCGGCGCGTATCCGAAGGATTACTACGGCAATCTTTTCATCGGCGACAGCGTGAACAACCTCGTCCACCGCCGGGTGCCCGTGCCGGAGGGCGGCACGTTTCGCACCGAGCGGGTCGACGTGAACACGGAGTTCGTGCGTTCGTCCGACATCTGGTTCCGGCCGGTGAACCTCGTGAACGCCCCCGACGGCACGCTGCTCTGCCTCGACATGGCGCGGGAGCATTCGGAAACGATCAACATTCCGGCCGACGTCGAGAAACACCTGGATCTCACGAGCGGCAGCGACCGCGGACGCATCTTCCGGATCGCCCCGGCGGGCTTCCGCGTGCCGCCGGCGCCGCGGCTCTCGCAAGCGTCCGTGACCGAGTTGGTCGCGGCGTTGGAGAGTCCGCACGGCTGGTGGCGTGACACCGCGCACCGGCTTCTCTTCGAACGGCAGGACAAGACCGCCGTTTCTGCGCTGGCGAAGCTCGCCGCCGGCAGCGCCTCGCCGCAGGCGCGGGTCCACGCGCTGTGGTCGTTGCGCGGCCTGCAGGCGCTGGACGACGCGGTCATCGCCCGCGGGCTCGCCGATGCCCACTCCGGGGTGCGCGTGAACGCCCTCCGCCTCGCCGAGTCGCGGCTCGAGGCGTCGGCGGTACTGAGAGAACAGGTACGCGGGCTCGTCAGCGATCCCGACCCGCATGTGCGCCTCCAGCTGGCGTTCGCGGTCGGCGAGACGCAGGCCTGGAACCAGGCGGAGCTGCTGGGCCGCCTCGTGGCGGCGTTGGAGAGTCCGCACGGGTGGTGGCGCGACACCGCGCACCGGCTGCTC
>JAEUHA010000032.1 GCA_016793535.1 Opitutaceae bacterium
GCGGCACGAACGCGCGGCGCGTCCTGGTGCGTGCCGTCGGGCCGACCCTGTCCGGCTTCGGGGTCGGCGGCGTGTTGGCGGACCCCGTGCTCACCGTTTTCCGCGGCGCCGCCACGTTTGCCGCCAACGACAATTGGCAGGATCAGGTCAATCCGGCGGCGGTCGCGACGGCCGCGCTGAGCGCAGGGGCGTTTGCCCTGCCGGCCGGGAGCCGCGACAGCGCGCTGGTGCTCACCTTGGAACCCGGAGCCTACACCCTTCGCGTGGCGGGCGCAGGCGGGACGAGTGGTGTCGCGCTTGTCGAGGTGTATGCCCTACCTTGACGCCCGGGTCCACCCACGCCTTGCGTGGTGCAGCCTGGCTCGTGTCAGAATGACAGGACTGTCATTTTCGCCTGCGGCCGCGGTTCATGTTTTGTGAGTAAGTTGAGCCCGTGAACGCTGCCGTTGAAATTCACCTCGTCCGCTCCGTTCCCGCCCTCGCGGCGGGCGTGCTGTTCCTTTGCCTGAGGTCATTTCTCTCGCCGGTCCATGGCCACACGTTGACCGGAGATCCGGCGCACGCGCACTACGACTGGTCGGTCCGGCCGCCGGAAACCGTCGCGCCCGCATGGCGGGTCGCGCAGGCGCGGCCGGTGGCGGCGGCCGTCCAGGCCCGGAGCGCGGAGCCGACGCTCGCGGCCCCGGCGGCGGCGCGCGCGTTCGCCGCCTTCGCTCCGCGCGTGCAGCTGCGCTGGGACGATCGTTTCCTCTATGTCGAGAGCAACGGCCTGCCCACGCACGGCATGATGGTCGGCATCACGGCCTGGCAGCAGCAGGTGCCGCTGCCGCAGCCGTACGCCGGGGACAACGCCTGGCGGATTCCGCTGCACCCCGAGCCCTCGGCGGAGCCCGTCACCATCAAGAATCGTTTTCTGCGCGGCGCGATCGCCCTGGCGGCGAACGGCATTCCGATCTTCAACCCGCAGAACAATCGCGGCGAGATCTCGCAGGAGATCGGTGAACTCGACCAGTGGGGCGGACACTGCGGGCGCGCGGACGACTATCACTACCACATCGCGCCGCTGCACCTCCAACGCGTGCTCGGGCCCGGGCTGCCGGTCGCGTATGCGCTCGACGGCTATCCGATCTACGGACTCACGGAGCCGGACGGTTCCGCGCCGGCGGGGCTCGATGCGTTCAACGGCCACGCCACCGCCGCGCTCGGCTATCACTATCACGCGTCGCAGAGATATCCCTACGTCAACGGGGGTTTCCATGGCGTGGTCGTGGAACGCGAGGGCCAGGTCGATCCGCAGCCGCGCGCCCAGGGCGTGCGCGAGGCGCTGACGGCCCTGCGCGGGGCGAAGATCACCGACTTCAGCGTCACGCCGGACGAAAAAACCTACGCGCTCCGGTACAACGTCAACGGCAAGCCGGCGTCCGTGAATTACACGACCGCGGGCGACGGAGTCTGGAAGTTCCGCTTTGCCGACGCCGATGGCCGCATCCGCGACGAAACGTATCGCGCCGGGGAGCGCCGCGGTGGCGGCGGAGCGGGCGCGGGCGGCAAGAAAGGACGCGTCAATCAGAACGGCCGGAAGCGCGCGCCGACCGGCGCGGACGGCGCCGCGCTGAGTCAGGGCCGCATGTCGCCTGAGCCCGCCGCGGCGACCGCTGAGACGCCGGCGTCACCGGCGTTGGCGCCCGCGGCAGCGCCCTCCGGCTTCGCGCTGCGCAGCCCCGCGGTGGCGGCGGGCGGTTCGCTCCCGGTCGAGTTCACCGGCGACGGCGCCAGCGCCACGCCACCGCTCGAATGGAGCGGGGCGCCGGCGGGCACCCGGAGTTTCGCGTTGATCATGCACCACGTCGACCCCGAGGGAAAAACGAAGTGGTATTGGACGCTGTACGACATCCCCGCCGCCGTGAGTGCCTTGCCTCGCAACGCCGGCGGCATCGGCACCCCCGGCACCAACAGCGTGAACCGGCGCGTGGGTTACGCGCCGCCGCACTCGAAGGGGCCCGGGGAGAAGACCTACGTGCTGACACTTTACGCGCTGGCGGCGCCGCTGCAGCTGGCAGTCCCGCCGGCCGAGGTCGATCGCGACGTCCTGCTCGCGGCGATGCGTGACATTACGCTCGGCACCGCGACGCTGCCGGTGGTTTACAGCCGGCCGGCCGACGCCGGGCGCTGAAGGTGAATTTCCATGATCGCTCCTTCCGAAATCTCAACGCCACCCGCGACGTCCACGCTCCGCGGTCTCCTCGCGGCCGGCGCGTGGTTCGCCCTCCTGACTGGCGCGTTGGGCGCGGTTCCATCCACGCCGCCCAATTTCGTCGTGATCATGGCCGAGGCCCAGGGGTGGGCGCAGACGTCGGTGATGATGGACGATCGCGTCGCGGCGTCGCGAAGCCGGACCTTCACCACCCCCGCCGTGGAGCGGCTGGCGCGCGAGGGCATGCGTTTCACGTATGGCTACGCGGCCTCGCCGCGCTGCACGCCGTCGCGGGCGGCGCTGTTCACCGGCAAGAGTCCGGCGGCGCTGCGCATGACGTTCGTGGGCATCGGGCGCGACGGCGGGACGGTGCGCACGGCGCTGATTCCGCCCGAGCCGGTGCTGGAGCTGCCGGCGGCGGAGGTCACCGTGGCGGAGCTGCTCAAGGACGCCGGCTACACCACGGCGCATTACGGCAAGTGGCACGTGGGGCGGACCCATCCCTCGCGGCATGGATTCGATGACAGCGACGGGCCCACGAGCAACGGCGGGCCGGACAACGTGGCGAGTCCGAATCCGAAGCAGGCCCTCGGCATGACGGCGCGCGGGATCGCGTTCATGACCCGGGCGCAGGCGGCGGGGAAACCGTTTTATCTCCAGCTTTCCCACTATCCGAACCAGGAGCGAAAGGAGGGCGGCGGCGGACGCGACCGGGACACGGTGGCGAAGGAGGCCGACGAGATCGACCGCACCGTCGGCGAGCTGCTCGCGGCGCTCGACCGGCTCGGGCTCGCGGGCAGCACGTATGTCTTCTACACGGCGGATCACGGCGGGCAGGGGCGCACCGGCAATGCCCCGCTCTCCGGCGGCAAGGGAGCGGTGACCGAGGGTGGACTGCGGGTGCCGTTTCTCGTGCGCGGGCCGGGCATCCCGGGCAACGTTTGTTCGCGCGTGCCGGTCACCGCGTGCGACATCCTGCCGACCGTGGCGGCGCTCGCCGAAGTGAAGGCGGCGCTGCCGGCGGGCGTCGAAGGCGGCAGCCTGGTGCCGGTGTTGCGCGATCCTGCGGGGCAGGGCGTCGTCCGCCGGGCGCGGGAGGAACTGGTGTTTCACTTTCCCCATTACGATCTCGGCAACGGCGGACCGGCGACCGCGATCCTGCTCGGCGGCTACAAGCTGGTCCGGAACTACGAACAGAAAACGCGCCGGCTCTTCGATCTCGAGCGCGATCCCGGCGAGGCGAAGGATCTCGCGGCGAGCCTGCCGGACAAGGCGGCCGAACTGGATGCGCGGCTCACCGCCTACCTGAAGGAAGTGAGCGCCCAGATGGCACAGCCGAATCCGAACTACGACCCGAGCCAGCCGGCGCCGGCGGAAGCGACCGAGCGGCGCGGCGGCAAGGGCGGCAAGAAGCGGCCATGACGTTGCCCATGGGCCGAAACCGCAGCGGAATTCAGCAGCCTGGGGACAGGCTGCTCCACCTTCTGGTCATCGCGTCGCTTCTGGGCGTGGCCGGGCTCGGGGCGGGCGAGGCCCGGTCGGGACGGAAGGGCGGGGGCGGCCAGGGCGAAGGCCGGATGCCGGTGACGCTGATGCGCACCGAGGTGCCGGCGGTGGCGTACGACCTCGTGCTCGGCCGGCCCACGCGCGACACGATCACGGTCAGCGTCCTCGCCTACGCCGCGCGCGAGGGATTCCTCGTTTACGGGACCCAGCCGGGTAAGTACGACCGGGAGACACCGCCGCGGACGTTCGCCGCGGGCGAGCCCGTCGAGATCGAGCTGAGTGGGCTCTCCGCCGATACGAGGCATTACTACCGCCTGCGGTCGCGCCCGGTCGGCGCGAGTGCGTGGGAGGACAGCGTCGAGGGCACGTTCATGACCGCGCGACCGCCGGGCGCCGCGTTCACGTTCACGGTGCAGGCCGATCCGCACCTCGATTACGGCACCGATCCGGCCGTCTACCGGAAGTCGCTGGCCAACGCGCTCGCGGCGCGGACCGATTTTCACGTCGACCTCGGCGACACGTTCATGACGGACAAGTATCCGAAATTCACGGCCGCCGCACCGCAGTACCTCGCGCAGCGGCACTACTTCAGCCTGCTGGGCCCCGGCGCGCCCGTCTTCCTCGTGCTCGGCAACCATGACGGCGAGCAGCCGGGCCGCGGCGGCGACGGGCCCGAATCGATGGCCGTGTGGTCGAACGGCATGCGGAAAAAGTATTTTCCCAACCCGGTGCCCAACGCGTTCTACACCGGCAACGCCACGCCCGACCGGCACGCGGGTCTGCTGGAAAACTACTACGCGTGGGAGTGGGGAGACGCGCTTTTCGTTGCGCTCGATCCGTTCTGGTATTCGACGCGCGCGCGGGGCCGCGACGGCAGCAACTGGTCGCGCACGCTGGGCGAGGCGCAGTACCGCTGGCTGGAGCGCACGCTGGCGCAGAGCACGGCGAAGTATTGCTTTGTTTTCATTCACCACCTCGCGGGCGGGGAGACGCCGGAAGGACGCGGCGGCGCGGAGGCCGCGCGGTTCTTCGAGTGGGGCGGGCATGACCTCGACGGCCGGAACACCTTTGCGCAGCACCGGCCGGGCTGGACCGCGCCGATCCACGAACTGCTCGTGCGCCGCGGTGGCGGCTGCGTGGTGTTTCACGGCCACGACCACCTTTACGCGCAGCAGGAACGCGACGGGATCATCTACCAGCTCGTGCCGCAGCCCGGACACCAGCGGTTCGACAACACCCGCAGTGCGGCCGAGTACGGCTACAAGAGCGGCGTGATCCAGGGGGCGTCGGGGATCATGCGGGTGAGCGTCGCAGCGGAACGCGCCGTCGTGGAGTACGTGCGCGCGTATCCGGACAGTGCCGAGAACGCCACCCGCCGGACGGGAAGCGTCAGTCACCGCTATGTCGTTTCACCACGGGCGGTCGTTTCACGGCGCAACTAGGCGGTGTATTCAAACTCATGAGACTGCGAATTGCAGCGGTGTGGGAGGGGCTTTGTGCCCCGACGGGCTGCGGCGCACGTTTCGAGTCGGGACATAAAGCCCCTCCCACAGGATTTCCTGAAACCTCACGATGACCTCATACCCGCGCGATTTCGTCCTGACCCGAGGGTTCACGCTTCCGCTGCTGCTCCTCGCGGCCGCGGTCCTGCTGGACGCCGCGGATGCGGCGGCGCCGAAGGGCGGGAAGAAGCGCGGTGACCGCCCGGACCTCGTGAAGCCGACGATGGCCGACACGATCCGGGTCAACGTCTACGCGGACAACTGGTTCGTCCTCTACCTCAACGGCCGCCTCGCGGCGGTGGACTCGATTTCCTTCACACCGCACAACGTCGTCTCGGTGGATCTTCTACCCGAGTATCCGATGACGATCGCGGTGCTGGCGAAGGACAACGCCGACCCGAAGACCGGCCTCGAGTACGGCAATCAGATCGGTGACGGCGGATTCGTGATCAAGTTCGGCGACGGCACGGTCTCGAACGCGACGTGGAAGGCGAAGAGTTTCTTCCGCGGCCCGCTCCGCGGCGACACGAAGAATCCCCAGGTCGAACACACGTCGCTGCCGGCGAACTGGTTCGCGGTCGACTTCGACGACCGAGACTGGCCGCAAGCGACGGAATACAGCGTGGCGCGCGTGAATCCTAAGCAGCCCTACCACGAGGCGGATTTCAAGGGCGCGACCTTCATTTGGACGGAGAACCTCGACCTCGATAACACGGTGATCTTCCGCACGCGGATCGAGAAGCCGGGCTGGACTCCGCGCTGGAACACGAAACCTGACCTCGATGTGAGCGGGGCGCCCTTGCGATGAGTTGTCACGGGGACGAAAAGGACAGGCGCGCGGCCACGCCGGAGCGCGGCATCTCCCGGCGGGCTCCCGGCGTTCCCTTCACGCTCTGCGCGTTGCCATGAAGCGAAGATTGTCGTCCGACAAGTCGAGTTCTCTTGCCCCATCGTCGACCGGCCCCCGGCCGGTGAGCATGCTGGTGGCGGCGTGGAGACTTTTTCAGCGCAGCAGCCGGGTTCTACTTGTCGCCGGCACGACCGTCGTCGTGTGTGCGTTTGATTTCCTGGTCTTCGAGACCAGGCCGATCGATCCGCCCGCCCGCCGCGGCCTGGCCAACGTCGAATCGGGTGATGATGCCCGGCCCATCGAGATCGTGGAGGGAGTGTGGGGGCGGCTCGAGATCACGCCGGCCTACCTCGAGGCCCCGGACGCCCTGCTCGACCATGCGCCCATGCCCGACCAGCGGCCGGTCTGGCGCTTTCCGGGCTGGGAGTTGAACGCCGTCGTGGAGTTGCTGAGGCGGGCGGGACTGAGCGAGTCCGCGATCGCAGAGTTCCAGCGGCCCGGTGCCCAGGTCGTTTCTTCGGATGGAGTCGAACTACTGCCGTCCGGACCGCAACTGCTCCAGCTCGAGCCCTCCGCACGGCAGATCATCTACGAGGCGCTGGCCGGCAGTGCGGCGAATCCCTTTCACCGTTCGCCGCTCACAATATTCGGGGACCTCGACCGCTGGTTGTCGGGATGTAGCCTCTCCGCAGAGCAGCAGGCACTGTTGCGCCGAATGCTTTGGCGACGCGGACCGGCACTGGCCTTCAGCGACGTCTCCGCGCTCATCGCGTTTGCCACCTCAGCCTCTGAGCTCAGGGAGGCCTTGCGGGTGATGACCCGGGTCTCAACCCTGCGCGCATCGGTCCAGACCGGCGAACGCGTGTCGTCGGACGCTTACCTGCGGTACTGGACCGCGGAAGGACGAAGCCTGAACGTCATGCCCATGGTGCGTGCCCTGCTCGAGGGCCGTGGGGCGGCACCGGTCGATCTCGCCTTGCTGCTGCCGGATCTCGGCCGGGAGCGACTCTACACATTTCCTTCCCTGGCGGATGCGGTGGCCGGGCGACTGCCTGATTGCAACTGGACCTCGCTCAACTTTTTCGTCGAGCGGCCACAGCCCTACTACCTCGAGTCGCGGCCCGCTTACCTGGCCCTGACGCAAACCTACGACTTGATCGAGCGCCCGGCGCTCCTCGGTGATGTGATCTGTTTTCTGTCCGGCGACGGTCAGGTGATCCACTCCTGCGTCTACATTGCGGGCGACCTTGTCTTCACCAAGAACGGTGTGAACCTGTGGGCCCCGTGGGTGCTGATGCGGTTGTCCGACGTGGCGGTGATCTATGGCAACAAGGACGCCACGCCGATGCGCACCTTTCGGTTGAAACCCCGGCAGGCACGGACGTGAGGCAGCGGGTCGAGGTGCGGCGATCGACGCGTCCGGCCGATGAAGAATGACAGAGTTTTAATCCACTCGTGCGATTCGGCGCCATCTGGGCCGGCTATCGTGGACGGATGCAACGGGCATCGTTCGTTCGTCATCGGCACGGAGAGGATTGGGATGGGTCAGGGCGGAGTGCTCTCACTGCCCGCACTCTGGAGCCAGAGGACGGACTGCCGCTGGCGGACGAGCGCGCCCAGCTCAGCGCGCTGGTGGTGCACGCCGCCGCCGGTGATGCGATCGCGCAGGCCGAGCTGGTGCGCCGCTACACGCGGCGGATCGCTGGCATGATTCGCTCCATCGTGCGCGAGAGCGATTCCGTCGAGGACGTCACGCAGCTGGTGTTCATCAAGATGTTTCGCCGCCTGGCGCGCCTGCGGGACCCGGGGGTCTTTGAACCCTGGCTGTTCACTCTGGTCCGCAACACCGCCATCGATCAGGTCCGGCGCCGGCGCTGCCGTCCCACCCTGGTGTCGATGGACGACGATCTGCCGGAGATTGCCGATGAATCCCAGCCGGGGCTCTGTGCGGAGATCCTCACCGCCCTGGATCGGGCGCTCACCCGCCTGCATCCGATCGATCGCCAGCTGGTTTCGCTGGTCGTCGCCGGAGAAACTTATCGGGGCATCGCGACGAGGACCGGACTCTCGCTGCCCACGGTCAAGGTGCGGCTGCACCGGGTGCGGCCGTTCCTGCGCCAGTGGGTGGGCGGTGTGACGGACACCCGCCAGCGGCGGGATCGTGACTTCCGCTCCGCGGCGCGCGTGAAGCTCGCGGCTTGACGCGCCGACGTTGGCCCAGGGAACACGGTCGATCCTACCGCCATTCCGCGACCGAAGGCGGGAAGCCGTGCTTCCGCAGCGCCCGGTGCAGTGCGGCGACGTGGGCGTGGTCCCGCGTTTCGACGGTACAGATGGCGTGCACGGCGAAGACATCCGGGCCGCCGAACGCGCGGTCGTGGACGATGTCCTGGATGCTCGCGCCGCAGTCGGCGATGACGCGCGTCAGCTGGGCGAGACCGCCCGGGCGGTCGTTGACCGTCACGGTGAAGCGCGAGAGCCGGCCGTCGTGCACGAGGCCTTTGTTGATCACGCGCCCGAGGATCGACGGATCGATGTTGCCGCCGCTGAGGATCAGAGCCACGCGGCGGCCGCGCAGCTCGGGCAGCTTGCCTGCCATCAGCGCGGCAAGGGGCACGGCGGCGGCGCCCTCGACGACGGTCTTTTCCAGCTCGAGCAGCCGCAGGATGGCGAGCGCGATGAAGGGCTCGCTGACGCTGACAACCTTGTCCACGCGGTCGCGCGCGAGGGCGAACGACGTCGGGCCCACGATGAGCGGCGCGAGGCCGTCGGCCAGCGTGGGTCGGCGCGGCACGGTGACCGGCCGTCCGGCCCGGAGCGCGGCGGCGAAATTGCGGGTATGCGTACTCTCGATCCCGATGACCTTGACCCGGGGTCGTAGGGCCTTCACGGCCACGGCGACTCCGGCGATCAACCCGCCGCCGCCGATCGGAACGAGGATCGCGTCCACGTCCGGCACCTGCCGGAGGATCTCGAGTCCCAGCGTGCCCTGGCCGGCGATGATGTCCGGGGCGTCGAAACCGTGGATGTAAGTCAGCCCCTCGCGCGCGACGTGTTCATCGGCCACGGCCCGGGCCGCCGTGAAGTCGTGGCCCTGCACGACCACGCGGGCGCCGAGTTTCTCGCACGTGGTGATCTTGATGAGCGGGGCGTAGTCGGGCATCACCACCGTGACCGGAATGCCGAGCAGGCGCCCGTGGTACGCGAGGCCGAGTGCATGGTTGCCCGCGCTCGCGGCGATGACGCCGCGCCGCTTCTGCGCGACTGGCAGGCGGAGGAGGGCGTTGCGCGCGCCGCGTTCCTTGAACGAGCCCGTGCGCTGCAGGTTGTCGAGTTTGCAGACGATGCGGGCGCCGGTGATCTCGCTCAGGGGAATCGACTCGGGGCAGGGCGAAACGTAGATGCCGCCGGCGATCCGGCGCTGCGCCGCGCGGATGTCGGAAAGGGTTACGGGCATGCGCGGAGCGTGGCGGGAGGGCTCAGGCTCGTGAAGTCAGAACGGGACGAGTTTCGCCGACTCTTGGTAGCGCGGACGTCCCCGTCCGCAGGCTCGAAAATGCGGACGGGTACGGCCGCGCTCCC
>JAEUHA010000041.1 GCA_016793535.1 Opitutaceae bacterium
GCTGCTCGCGGTGGCGGACGCGGCCAAGGGCTCGAACGAGCCGCGCGACGTGGGCATTCGCGCCGCGCGCGATTACGCGCTGACCAAGCTGCTGGCGGCACAGCGGCCCAACGGCGGCTGGCCGCAGCGCTGGAGCGGCCAGCCGGTCGACCCCCGGGAGTACCCGGTGCAGCCGGCGAGCATCCCGGCGTCGTACCCGCGCGAGTATCCGAAGGCCAATTACAACCTCTTCTACACGCTCAACGACAACACCCATCGCGACTGCGTGATGACACTGCTCGACGCCGGCAAGCGGCTGGGCCGGCCGGAGTACCGGGCCGCGGCGCTCAAGGGCGGCGACTTCCTCCTCCTGGCGCAGCTCCCGGAGCCGCAGCCGGTCTGGGCGCAGCAGTACAATCCGCAGCTCCAGCCCGCGTGGGCGCGGGCCTTCGAGCCGCCGAGCGTGTGCTCGGGCGAGAGTGTCGGCGTGATGCGGCTGCTGGTGGACCTGTATCTGGAAACCGGAGACGAGAAGTACCTCGAGCCCCTGCCGCGCGCGATCGCCTGGTTCAGGCGGTCGGAGATCGCCCCCGGCACCTGGGCCCGCATGTACGAGCTCGGCACCAACACGCCGATCTACGGCGACCGCGACGGGAAGATCAAATACCGGCTCGAGGACCTGTCGCCCGAGCGGCAGACCGGCTACTCCTGGCGCGGACCGTACGGCGTGCAGGGCGCCATCAGCCACTATGAGGAGGTGAAGGCCGCCGGCCGCGCCGCCATCCTGGAAAAGCGCAAGAAGGCCGAGGCCGACGCCGCGACCGCGAAGGGCCGGGCCGCGCGCGCGCAGGCGCTCGAGCCGCGGGTGCGGGCCGCCGTCGCGGCGCTCGATGCGCAGGGCCGCTGGATCGCGAAATTCCGCGGCACCGAGCAGATCCGCACCGATGCGTTCATCATGAACCTGCGGACATTGGCGGATTACGTCGAAGCCGTGAAGTGACAGCGGCGATTTGATTTCGCCAGACCGCGCCGCGACTGCGGAGAATTTGCCCACGGAACACACGGATTACACGGAAGGGCCAGGAGCTTTTCCGTGTATTCCGTGTGTTCCGTGGGCCACCCGCCGGAGCGGCTTTCGCTGGAAAGCGGTAGGCACGTCGGCCGTGTGCGCTTGCCTCGATCCGTGGGGCGCGCGACGCTGCGCGCCACCATGAGCGCCCCCACGCTGCACCCTGTCCATGGCCAGCAGTCCTGGTCGTTTCGTTCCAGTCACGTGCACGCGAGCCTGACCAAGCTCGGCGGGCACCTCGCTCCCGTCGCCTTCCGGATCGACCACCGCCTGGTCTCGCCGTTCGCGATCGCCCCCTGGGCGGAGGAGAAGGTGGCGCCCGAGACGCCGGCCCTGTTGCGCGCGCTGCGCGGCGATTTCTTCTGCGCGCCCTTCGGCGGGAACGGCACCGAGTGGCGCGGGGAGCGGCATCCGCCGCATGGTGAGACCGCGAACGCCGCCTGGCGGCTCAAGCGCTTCACCCGCGGCGCCGATCGCGTTACACTGCATGCTACGTTGCGGCAGAAGGTCCGGCCTGGCACGGCGGACAAGTTTCTCACGCTGGTCGACGGCCACACCGCCGTTTACCAGCGCCACGTGCTCACTGGCCGGGGGCCGATGAGCGTCGGCCACCATGCCCTGCTCAAGTTTCCGGATACGCCGGGCAGCGGCGTCGTCAGTACGAGCCGGTTCGTGCGCGCCCAGGTGCTGCCCGACCTTTTCGAGCGGCCGGAGACGCGCGGTTACCAGTCACTGCTGCCGGGGGCGGCGTTCAAGTCGCTCGACCGCGTGCCGATGCTCACCGGCGAGTTGACCGATGTGTCCCGCTTTCCCGCGCGGCGCGGCTTCGACGACCTCGTGATGCTGACGGCGGACCCGAAGCTGCCGTTCGCGTGGACGGCGGTCGCGTTTCCGGACGAGCGTTACGTGTACTTCGCGCTGCGTGATCCGCACACGCTGCGGCATACGATACTCTGGATCTCCAACGGCGGCCGGCACTACGCGCCGTGGAACGGCCGGCACACCGCCGTCATGGGCGTCGAGGATACGACGAGCTACTTCCATTACGGCCTGGCGGAGTCGGCGCGCCCCAATCCGCTCAACCGCCACGGCATCCCGACCGTGCTCGCCCTCGATCCGGAAAAGCCGGCCGCGGTGAACTACATCCTCGGCGTGGCCGCGATACCGGCGGGGTTCGATCGCGTGAAATCGATCCATGCGTTGGACGGCGGCATCGAACTCGTGGCGGACAGCGGCAAGCGCGCGGCATGTCCACTCGACCTCGGATTCCTGGCGACCTGAGGTTGCGTTGCGCATCCTGCGAACGGCGACGGGGCGCGGGCCTTCTGCCCGCGGGCCCGTCCACTGAGAGTGCCCGGCACAGGCGAGCCGGAGGCTCGCGGTCCTTTGGGCCCATCGGGCGCTTCACGCTAAGTTGGGATTCTCCCGTCGCGGGTCCGCCAGCCTCGACAAGGCAACTCGGCTGCAATTATAAGCGATCTCGTTCGTGCTGACCCCATTCATCCATGTGTAGCTGGTCCAAGGAGCTGTTCGGATTCTTACTCCTGGCGGGGGTTGTGGGCGCCCAGCCCGTGACTCCGGCGGCGGGACAGGCGGCGAACGTGCGGCGTCCGCTCGTCACCGAGCACATCGTGTCGGTCAAGGCCGAGCGGATCGCGCCCAATCGGGCGGCGCTGACGCTGGCGCTCAAGCCGGACGTCGCGGCTCGGCTCAAGCTCTACGATGCCGTCGGGGCGGAGGTCACGGTGGCGCGGACGCCCGATGGCGGGATCAAGGCCGAGGTGGATCCGCAGCGCGGCTACGTGCTGGCGCCGCCGCCGCCCGAGCGGCGTTCGCTGCCCAGGGATGGACTCGAGTTCCCGGCGCGCTACGTGACGTTTGCCGCCGGGGCGGGAACGGTCACCCGGACGAACCTGGGCGGACTCTTCCTGCGCCCGAGCGGGGTGCCGCTGACGTGGAACGAGCAGCTCAAGGCGTATGCGACGGAGCTCTTCGTCGGCTACGAATTCGAGGACGGCCGCGAGATCGCGCTGCCGGTCCCGCGCACGGTCACGTTCTTCGTCGAGGGTTCGAACGCGCGCATCGTCGAGGACCGCGTGACGATCGAGCGGAGCGGCGGAGCGGGCTACAAGCGGGTGCAGCTTTCGACCGGCCAGGTCGAAGGCGAGACGTTGTTCACGGCGCGGGTGAGTCCGCGCGACGAGCTGAAGGCCAGCGTCGCGGTCCGGCGCGAGGTCGGAGGGCTCAAGCTCGCGCTGGCCTCGGCCCAGCTGCCCGCCTTTGGCATCGGTTCGGGCGTGCTGACCGTGAGTCTGCTGGCGCGGGACGGGATGCCGCTGGCGGCGAACGAGCCGCTGACGGTGCAGTTGACGAGCGGGCGTATCCATCATCCGGCGACAGTCGTGATCGCGGCGGGCGGGAACTCCGCGCAGGTCGACCTGCGGTCGACGGGGGTCGGCACCGACCGGATCGTGGCGCAGGCGGGGACGTTCCGGGACGAACTCGGCGTCCGGCTCGTGTTTCCCGTGGCCGCGGCCGTCGCGGCCCTCGTGGGCGGCGCGCTCGGCGGGGCGGCGCGTTATCTGCGCAACCGGAACCGGCGGACCGCGCTGCTGGTGCGGCGGGCGATGGAGGGCATGCTCGTGGGCTTGATCCTCGTCGGGGCCGCCTGGGCCGGCCTGGTGGGATTCGAGCTCAGCGCCGGCGTGCTCGGGACGCCGTTCGGGGCGTTCGTGCTCGCGGCGCTCAGCGGCTACCTGGGCTGCGTGGTGCTGGATCGCGTGGCGGGCAAGACCTTTGGCAGCGGGAAGGAGTAACTCCTGGGGCGCGCTCCCGGGTTACTGGCCCTGGTACAGCAGGGCCGCAGACCGGCGTTCTCCGAAACTGGCGGCGGCCTTGGCCCAGCGCGCCTTGATCGCGGCGCGCGACTCGCCGGCCTTGATGGCGGCGAGCGTTTCGTCGTCGCCGAGCAGGCGGCCCATGTCCTCGACTTTGAATTTGTCCGGATAGAGCCGGTGCACGACGAGTGCGAGTTCGATGCCGATGTCGACCACGGGGCAGGCGTTGCGGTCGGTGAGGATGGCGCGCACGCCGCCGCATTCCTGGTCCTTGTATTTCAGCGAAGCCGCCGGCCCGGGGTAGAACGCCATCGACGGCGTGAATTTCACCGCCTCGAAGCGCACGCCGGGAATGCCCGCGCGGTTCATTGCGTCGGCCAGCTTCACCCCGTCGACGTACGGCGCTCCGACCTGTTCGAACGGCTTTGCGGTGCCGCGGCCCATCGAGATCGACGTGCTTTCCAGCAGGCAGAAGCCGGTGTAGAGCGTCGCGGCGGTCAGGCTGCGCATCGACGGCGACGGATTCACCCAGGGAAGTCCGGTCTGGTCCAGCCAGCGGTCGCGCGTCCAGTTTTCGCAGCGGATGATCTCGAGGTTCGCATTGTACTTGAGCTCGGTGTTGTAGAACCGCGCCAGCTCGCCGAGGGTCATGCCGTGGCGCACGGGCATCGGGTGGAAGCCGATGAAGCTCGGCGGCCGCGACATCACCGGCCCTTCGAACGACGTGGCGGAGATCGGATTCACCCGGTCCAGCACGATGAACTTCTTCTTCTCCCGGGCGGCCACCTCGAGGGCGGCGCCCAGCGTGGCGGAATACGTGTAGAAGCGCGCCCCGATGTCCTGGAGGTCGAAGACCAGCGCATCCAGATCCCGGATATGCTCGGCCTTCGGGGCGCGGGAGCGGATCACGGCGAGATCGTACTCGGCCTGGCTCATGCCGGGCGTCCGCTTCGGCGAGTCACCGTACAGGCTGTAGATGGGCAGCTTCGTCCGTTCGTCGATCGTGTCGCCGACCTTGTCGTCGGCCACGCCGCGGATGCCGTGTTCCGGGGCGAACAGCGCGACGAGTTTCACGTCCTTTGCCTCGTGCAGGAGGTCGATCGTCAGCCGGCCCTGCCGGTCCCGGCCGGACTGGTTGGTGATGAGCCCGATCTTCAGGCCGCGCAGGCGGGCAAAGTCCTCCTTGACGAGCACGTCGATGCCGTTGAGCACCGCCTGGGTGTCGAGGCCGATCGCCTCGGCGGCGAGCGTGCTGATCTCACGGCGGACCGGCGTGGCGTCGCCCTTGCCGTCGGGATGCACGCGGTTGCTGAGGAAGAGCACGAAGCTCCTGGAGCCTGGGTCGACCCAGATGCTGGTGCCGGTCCAGCCGGTGTGGCCGAACGACGCGCCGGCGGGAAACCACCGGCCGCGCGGACCGGAGAAACGGGTGTCGATGTCCCAGCCGAGTCCGCGCCGGTCGGAGCCGTCGTTTTGCACGCGTGTCATCGTCGCGACGCTTGCGGCACTCAGGATACGCACGCCTTCGAGTTCGCCGCCGCCGATCAGCATGCGGGCGAAGCGGGCGAGGTCGGCGGTCGTGGTGAAAAGCCCGGCGTGGCCCGCGACGCCGCCCATCTTGCGCGCGGTGGGATCGTGCACGACGCCGTGGATCATCTTGCCGTCGACCAGCTCCGTGGGGGCGATGCGGGCCAGCTTCTCCGGCGGCGGGAGAAAGCCGGTGTCGCGCAGCTTGAGCGGGCCGAAAATTTCCTGCTGGCAATAGACGTCGAGCGTCCGGCCGCTGACGAGGCGGATGAGTTCGCCGAGCACGATGTAGTTGATATCGCTATACACGAACGCGCTCTCGGGCACGCTGCGGAGCTGTTCCGCGCAGGCGCGTTCGATGGCACCGGCGTAGCCGTCCCAGGCGGGCGTCGTGGGGATGCCGGGTCGGAGGCCGGACATGTGGATCATCAGGTGCCGCACCTTCACCACGTCCTTGCCGTGCTGGCCGAAGGCCGGGAGGTAGCGGGCGACCGGCGCGTCGAGGTCGAGCTGGCCGCGCTCGACCAGCTGCATCGCCGCGGTGGTGGTGGCGATGACTTTGGTCAGCGAGGCGGCGTCGTAGATCGTGTCCTCCGTGGTGGCGGCGGGTGCGGGCACCAGCGCGCGCTGGCCATAGACCTTGCGATAGGTGCGGCCGGCGCTTTCGAACCAGAGCACGCCGCCGGGAATTTTTTTCGCGGCAATGGCGTCGGCGACGGCCTTGTCGATGGCGGCGAGTTTGTCCGTCCGCAGCGACGGCGCGGACGTGGCGCAGGCGGAAACGACGAGCGCGAGGAGGAGCAGGAGCGCGGCGGGGCGGTGCATGGTGGAAAGGGGGGACTTAAGGGGAGCGGGCTCGAACTATTTCACAGGAGGGCGGGGCAGCGGAGAAGTTGTGCCCACGGAACACACGGATCACACGGAAAGAATTCATTCCTTCCGTGTGATCCGTGTGTTCCGTGGGCCAATTCTCCGGAGCAATCTCTGGGTTCTCCGCGCGCTCCTGTAAAATGCCTGGTCTGAGCAGAGATCTTCAAACGGCCGCGAGTGCCTTCTCGAGGAAGAGCCGGTTTGCCTTTGCGTTGGCGGTTGTCGCCTGGGCCGTCGCGCCGATCTGGCAGCACTCGACCATGACCGGACCGTTGAAGCCGGCCGACTTCAGTTTGCGGAAGACGCCGACGAAATCGACCTTGCCGGTGCCGAACTGGATCATGACCTCGCTCTTTTGCGCGGCGCAGTCCTTGGCGCAGAACCCCGTGACGTGTTCCGCGATGGGTTCGAGCTCCTTCACCGGATCCTTGCCGGTGTAGTAGATGATGTTGCCCGCGTCGTACCAGACCTTGAAGTTCGCGTGGCCGACGGCCTTGAGCGCGTTGCGGATCTCGTCCGAGGCGCCGCTGCCGCCGCCATGCGGCTTGAGCACGAGCTTGATGCCTCGCTCCTGGGCGAAGGCCGCGGCGTCGGCCATGACCTTGAAATACTGCGCATAGTCCTGCGGTCGGTTCACGCCGAAGGTCAGGGCGAATTCCACGCCGAGGGCGTGCGCGTTCTCGAGCTGTTTGCGGGAGTCGGCGATCGCCTCGGCAAGCGGAACCCCGTTCTTCGTCCGCAACGCGGTCATGTTTACCTTGAGCCCGCGCGTGGCGATTTTCTGTTTCAACGCCGCCAGGTATTCCGGCGACGCCGCGGCTCCCGTAAAGGGATCGGTCTTGGTCGGCGACAGGAGGCCGGTGAGCGAGTAGCCGGCGCTCTTGATGGCGTCGAGGGTCTCGTCGTAGCTCCACTTGGTCCACGGGCGATTGAAACATCCGATCGGCCAGCGGGTTGGATTCGAGGCGGCGGCGAAGGCCGGCCGGGCGAGCAGCGTCGCGGCGGCGGCGCTGGCGGTGACGAGGAAATGACGACGGGAGCGGGCGGAAGCGATCATGCGCAAGGGGTAGGGCGGTAGTTCAGGCGTTGGCGCGGAGGTGGGCAATCCCGAAGCCGGGTTGTGGGCGCGAAGGTAGGGAGTTGAACCGGAAGGCCGGGCCGATTGGGACGCGTTTGGCGCCGCATACTTCCCGGGTTTCCGGTTCACGGGTATGAGTTCGGCCGGTCGCGCGTGCGGGTGCGGCGGCGCATTTTTTTTGAATTTCACGGTCACCGTCGGCGTCGAACCGGTGTCAGCGAGGAAGTCACGAATCCGATTGCCCTTCCGGACGTCGATATCGTTACCTCTTCGCCGGCATTTTGCCTCCCCCCAAACCAACTATGAAAATCCGCTTAATCCTCCTCACCGTCGTGTGTGCCTTGGCCGTCGGTCCCGGTGCTTTTGCCGCCGAGCCCGAGACTGAACTCGGCAACAAGATGGACAAGATGGGTTCCGCGTTCCGCGCCCTGCGCCGTCAGGCCGGTGACGCCACCAAGAACGCCGATTCGCTGGCCAAGATCGCCGCGATCAAGGAAGCCGCCATCGCTTCGGCGAAGCTCGAGCCGGTCAAGAAGAAGGACCTGCCCGCCGCCGACCAGAAGAAGTTCGTCGCCGACTACCAGGCCAAGATGAAGGAGTTCATCGCGCTGGTGGAAAAGGTCGAGGCGGCCTTCAAGGCCAACAACAACGCGGAAGCCGAGAAGCTGATCGGGCAGATGGCCGACGCGCAGAAGGCCGGCCACAAGGAATTCCAGAAGAAGAAGGACAAGAAGTAAGTCCCGCGCCTCAGACGCGAACAATCACCGAGCGCCGCCGGCATGACCGGCGGCGCTTCTTTTTTGGGGCGGGAAGGATTTACAGGAGCCAAAGGAGAGCGCAGAGCCGTGAAGCTGGACCACGAAACACACGAAATACACGAAAAGAGACTAAACGAGAATTCGTGTGATTCGTGTGTTTCGTGGTCAAAGGTTTGATCTCCGCGTCCTCTGCAGGCTCGCTCCGGTAAAGTATCTCCCCGTTTCATTCCCTCCATGACCTCTCCCCGCATCGCACTCCTCGGCCTTGGCATCATGGGTGGCGGCATGGCCCGCCGTCTTCTCGGGGCGGGCTTTCCGCTCGCGGTGTACAATCGTAAACCGGAAAAGGTCGCGGCGCTGACGGCAGCGGGAGCGCGCGCCGCAGCCTCTCCGCGCGAGGCGGCGGCTGGGGCGGATATCGTGATCAGCATGGTCGCGGACGATGTGGCGTCCCGGGCGGTGTGGCTCGGACCCGACGGCGCGCTGGCGGGCCTGGGCCGCGGCGCCGTGGCCGTCGAGTGCAGCACGCTCACGGTGGCATGGGTGCGGGAGCTGGCGTGGGAGGTGGCGGAGCGCGGGGGCGAGTTTGTCGATGCACCGGTCACCGGCAGCAAGGATGCGGCGGCCGCGGGGGCGTTGAACTTCCTCGTTGGCGGTGGGGCGGCGTCGCTGGAGAGAATCCGGCCGGCGCTCGTGGCGATGGGGCGGAGCGTGACGCACCTGGGCCCGACGGGCAGCGGCGCACTCGTGAAACTGGTGAACAACTTCGTCGCGGGCGTGCACGTCGCCGCATTTGCCGAGGCCCTGACCTGGCTGGAACGAAGCGGCGTCGCGCGCGATCCGGCGGTGGCGTTCCTCCTGGAGGGCGCGGTGGCGAGTCCGATCACCAAGGTGGTCGCGGCGCGGATGCTCGCCGGCGATTTCACGCCTCATTTCCTGCTGCGGCTGATGACGAAGGACCTCGGGTATGCGCTCGATGAAGCGGGCCACCAGGGGGTCGCGCTGGCGACGGCGGAGGCGGCCTTGGGGCGGTTTCGGGCGGCGGTGTCTGCCGGCCTGGGCGACAAGGACATGGCGGCGATGGTCGAGGGTGTGCGCGCCGGAGTGCGGTGAGTCAGTTGGGAGCGCGGACGTCCTCGTCCGCTTTTTAGATCATGCGGCCGGGGGCGGCCGCGCTCCCAGGTAAGCAATCGTTTGCCGGGTTGACAGGGGTTCAACCGGCATTCGGTCTTCCGGGGTGTCCCCTCCGCCCGCCGCCACCCCCGGCGCGACCGTTCCCACGATGCCTCCATCGCGTGCCCGTCACGTGATGCTGGGGTTCGTGGTGGTGCTCGCGATCATCACTTACATTGACCGCGTGTGCATCTCGCAGGCGGCGGGCGATATTCGCCGGGATCTTGGGTTCACGGAGCAGCAGATGGGCTGGGTTTTTTCGGCGTTCACGATTTCGTACGCGCTGTTCGAGATTCCGGGTGGCTGGATGGGGGACCGTTACGGACCGCGGAGCGTGCTCATGAAGGTGGTCGTGATGTGGTCGGTCTTCACCGCGGCGACGGGAGCGGCCTGGAACTTCCTCTCGATGGTGGTCTGCCGGTTCCTGTTCGGAGTCGGCGAGGCCGGCTGCTTTCCGAACGTCACGAAGATCTTCACGATTTGGCTGCCCGCAAACGAACGCGTGCGGGCGCAGGGCATCCTGTGGCTGAGTGCGCGCTGGGGTGGAGCGTTCACGCCGCAGCTGGTCGTGCTGGTGTTTGCGTTCGTGAACTGGCGCTGGGCCTTCGTCCTGTTCGGTGCGCTCGGTGTGGTGTGGGCGGTGGCGTTCTTCCGGTGGTTTCGCGACCGGCCGAGTGAGCATCCCGGGGTGAATGCCGCCGAGCTCGCGCTGATGGACGGAGCGGAACGCAACGCGCCCAGTCACGCCAGCGTCCCGTGGCGCCGGCTCTGCACGAATCCCACCGTGCTGCTGCTCTGGCTGCAGTACTTCTGCATGTCGTACGGTTGGTATTTCTACATCACCTGGCTCCCAACGTACCTGCGCGAGGCGCGTGGCGTGTCGCTGCAGAAAAGCGCGTTGCTCGCCGGACTCCCGTTGTTCTTTGGCGGGATCGGCTGCTTCGTGGGCGGCTGGGCGGCCAAGCGGCTCGCGGAGCGCTGGGCGAACGTCCGGCGGGCGCGCCGGGTGGTGGCCTGCACCGGGCTCTTCGGTGCCGGTGCACTGCTGGTGATCGCGACGCGGATCAATGATCCGGTGTACGCGATGCTCGCGCTCGGTTGCGCGAGCTTTGCGAACGACCTCGCGATGGCGCCCGACTGGGCCGCGTGCATGGATGTCGGGGGCCGGCTGGCGGGGTCGCTGTCCGGGAGCATGAACATGATGGGCAACCTCGGCGGCGCGGTCGGGCCCGTCGTGGTAGGCTATATTCTCGCGAGCGCGAAAATTTCGCCGGACGCCGCGCCGACGATGGCCGGCTGGACGATGGCGTTCCTGGTGGCGGCGGCGATTTATGTCGTGGGCGCGATCGCCTGGCTGTTCATCGATCCGGTGACGCCGCTCGAGGAGCGCGGCGCCGTCGCGAGCCCTTAGCCGGGCTCATGCAGTTGAAAGTTGAAAGATGAGAGTTGAAAGACACGACGCCGCGGGCGCGGGCTGAAATCGCGGCCTGCCGGCAGCCCGCACCGAAAGGTGCCTTCGCCTTCCGTCTGCCAAACGGTTGTTCGTCCCGTCGAGTTTGGCTCTTTCAACGTTCAACCCTCAACTTTCAACTGCATGCCTCCGGCTGAGAGTTGACGG
>JAEUHA010000097.1 GCA_016793535.1 Opitutaceae bacterium
CCTGCTCGACGGCAAGGTCTTCGTGCGTGCGACCCGCTTCTCGACCACGCGCGCCGGCGCCCAGGGGTTCGTCTACGGCGGCACGGTCGACAATCCCACCGTCTTCTCCGACCGCGTCCTCGGCCAGCTCGCGACCAACGGCCTTATCACCGCCGCGGAGCGCGAGCGGCGCCGGATCAACTCCGGCGGCTACACCTTCGACGTCGCCTCCACCGGGTACGAGTTCTCCGTCACTGCGAACCCGACCAAGAACTGGCGCCTGCAGGCCAACTACTCGATCAGCAACCCGGTCTCGGACAACATCGCGCCCGAGATCCAGGCGTGGGCGGCGTCGGAGATCCCGTTCTACAAGCGGTTCGATCAAAACCTGCTCATCACCTCCGTCGGCACGACGCTCGCGGCCGAGATCGCCCGCTGGGAGCTCGCCAACCAGGTTAACCGCTCGGTCGAGGGCGTCGGCACCGCCGGCACGCGCAAGGAGAAGGTCAGCGCCGTCACGCGTTACGCGTTCTCCGAGGGCCGGCTCCGCGGCCTCCATGTCGGCGCCACCGTGCGCCATCAGGGCAAGCAGGTGATCGCCTACAGCACGTCGCGCCAGCAGGTAATCTACGGCAACTCGTTCACCCGCGCCGATGCGTTCCTCGGGTACACGTTCGGTCGGGCGGTGCCGCTGAAGTTCCTGCGCGGACTCGGTCTCCAGCTCAACGTGCAGAACGTGTTCGACGACCACGAACCGCTCTCCACGCGGGTCGCGGATCCCAACGCGGCACGGCTCGACGTGAACCGCATGGCGCCTCAGCTCCCGCTCACCTGGCGGCTCTCCGCGGACGTCACGTTCTGAGGCGGCGCGGGTGCCGGGGCGACCCATTCGGCCGGCGAAGCGCCGCCGGCTTCGCGCTGGCGTTGGCCGGTGCGGAAGCTTTCAATCGCTGGCACCCCCATGTTTCGCCTGCTCGCGTTCCTCGGCCTCGTCGCGGTCTCGCCCCTGTTTGCGCAAGGCGCCCGACCCAACATCGTTTTCATCCTCGTCGACGACATGGGTTATGCCGACCTCGGGTGCACGGGCGCGACCGACATCCGCACGCCGCACATCGACCGACTCGCGCGCGAGGGGATGCGGCTCACCGATTTCTATTCGAATGCGCCCGTCTGCACGCCGACGCGCGCCGGCTTCATGACCGGCCGGTGGCAGCAGCGCTTCGGTCTCGAGTTCGCGTTCGGGTATCAGGTGGAGCAATACCGCCGCGTCAACGACGCGTGGGTGCCGGAGCCCGACATGCACGCGCTCGGCCTGCCGCTGAGCGAAACCACGATCGCGCAGCGCCTGCAGACCGCCGGGTATCGCACCGGAGCTTTCGGCAAATGGCACCTCGGTTACCGCGACGAGTACAATCCGGTGAAGCGGGGCTTCGACGAGTACTTCGGCGAGCTGCTGGGCCACGCGGATTATTACCGGCATGCGTACTTCGATGGCACCTATGCGTTGCGCGACGGCCTGGAGCCGGTGCAGCAGACGGGTTACCTGACGGATCTCATCAACGACCGCGCCGTCCGCTTCATCCGCAAGCACGCACGCGAGCCCTTCTTCCTCTACGTGCCGCACCTCGCCGTGCACGCGCCATTCCAGCCGCCGGGGGCGCCCGGGACGCCGATGGTCACGCGCGAGACGATGCTCCACGGCAGCCGGGAAATCTACCGCGCGATGCTGGAGCGTGTGGATGACGGCGTGGGCCTGATCCTCGCCGAGCTCGAGCGCCACGGGATCGCGGACAACACGCTCATCGTATTCTCCAGCGACAACGGCGGCGAACGCTACGCGAGCAACGCGCCGTTTTTCCACCACAAGGCCACGCTCTGGGAAGGCGGCATCCGGGTGCCCTGTCTCCTGCGCTGGCCCGCGCGTTTGCCGAAAGGCCGGGTCAGCGGACAGGCCGGGATCACCATGGATCTGACCGCCACGTTCCTGGCAGCGGCGGGGGCCCAACTGCCGGCGGACTACCGGCCGGACGGCATCGATCTCGTGCCGCTGCTCACGGGCGAGAAACCGGAGGTGGAGCGGACGTTTTACTGGCGCATGGATCGATCAAACCGAAAGCAGCGTGCGATCCGCCACGGCCACTGGAAATATCTCAATGACGGCAACACCATGGATCTGCTGTTCGACCTGAAGACCGACAGCGGTGAGCGCCGCAACCTCGGCTATCAACACCCCGCGGTGCTGAAGGAGTTGAAGTCGAAGCTCGCCGCCTGGGAGGCGGAGATCGATCGCACGCCGCGGGAGATCTGGGTGCGTTGACTCCGTCTGCCGGAGGCTTGGTTCCAGTCGAGTCAGACAGGGCGGTCGGGAAGAACGGGAAGGGGCCGGTCCCGTTTCCTTCCCGCGTTTTTCGGCCTTCCGGTTCAATTGCCTGGAGTCCGGGCTCGACGAGAGCTGACGCCGGCCTGTTCAATCCGGTCCCGATGAAACGGATACCCCGGCTCTTTCTCGTCCCGTTCACGGTGGTGTGGCTCGCGGCTGCGGCGCTCCTGCGGGCGGCTGCGCCCGACACTCCGCCCAACATCGTCTTCATCATGGCCGATGATCTCGGCTGGGCCGACGTCGCTTTCCATGGCGGCAACGCCCCCACGCCAAACCTCGACCGGCTCGCGCGCGAGGGATTGGAACTGGCCCGGCACTACGTCGCTCCCGTGTGCAGTCCGACGCGGGCCGGGCTCATGACCGGGCGTTATTGGAGCCGCTTCGGCGTCGTCGCGCCCCAGGCGACGCGCGGACTCCCGTGGGATACGGTCACGCTCCCGCGGGTGCTCAAGGCCGCCGGCTACGACACGGCGATGACCGGGAAGTGGCACCTCGGCTCGCTGCCGGAAGAAGGGCCGCACAAGTTCGGCTTCGATCACGCCCACGGCTCGCTCGGCGGCGGCGTCACGCCCTACAGCCACAAGTACAAGCGCGGCAAATACAGCGACACCTGGCATCGGAACGGCAAGCTGATCGAACAGCCCGGCTACGTGACCGACCTCATCGCGGCGGAGGCGGTGCAGTGGATCGAGACGCGTGGGCGCGCTCCGTTCTTCCTCTATGTGCCGCTGACGGCGGTACATCTGCCGATCCGGGAACCGGACGAATGGGTCGCGCGCGTCCCGGCCTCGATTCAGGGTGAGGTCGCCCGACACTATGCCGCCTGCATCATGCATCTCGACGCCGCCGTGGGCCAAATCCTCGCGGCGCTCGAGCGCACGGGCCGACGCGGGAACACGCTCGTCGTTTTCACCAGCGACAACGGCGGCAGCACCGCCGAGAACAATGATACCACGTATCCGGATGACCAATGCCCGCCGGGCAAGCTGACGGGCAACAACCTGCCGTGGCGCGGGCAGAAGGGTTCATTGCACGAAGGCGGCACGCGCGTGCCGACGATCGTGTCGTGGCCGGGACGCGCCAAGTCCGGCCGAGTGGAGACCCCCGTTCACATCGTCGACTGGGTGCCGACGTTTGCCGCGCTCACGCGGTACCGGCCGGAGCGCGACTTGAAATGGGATGGCACGAACATCCTGTCCCTTCTCACCGCGCACACGCCGCTCCCCGACCGCCCGCTCTATGCCGTGGCGCCCGGCTGGCGCGCGCGATCGATTCAGTTCGGGACCTGGAAAGTCATCGCGACGGGTGACGGCGCCCAGCGGAAGAACGAACTCTACAATCTCGCCACCGATCCGGGCGAAACGAACAACCTCGCCGCCAGCCAGCCCGGCAAACTGGCCGAATTGCTCCGGATGCTCGATCAGGCCGCCGCGCGGGATCGCGATGCGCTGCCGAAGGATTGAGCCCGGGAGCGAGCGATGACGACCGGGGTGAAATGGACGGCGCGGGCAGGAGCGGACAGCGGGATGCGTCGATCGCTCCGTGGCTGGCGTGGCCACGCTCTGGTGGGCGCGGTCCTCGGCGGTCTCACGCCCATGCTGTGGGCCCAGCCGAGCGCGGAGGCCCTGGCTGGCACCAGTCCGCTCGCCGCGGCGGAGGACTTGTCGCCGCGCATGGTGGCCGGGATCGATCGCGCCCTCGACCGGCAGCGCGACGACGCGGTGGCGCAGCGGGCGCAGTTCTGGCGTCGGGATCGCACATCGCCCGCGGCATACGCGGCGTCGGTCGAGCCGAATCGGGTGCGACTGCAGCAAATCGTAGGTGCGGTGGACGAGCGCCGAGCGCCGTCGGCGATTGAGTATGTCGGCGGACCGGACCGGCCGGCGCTGGTGGCGGAGACTGCGGGGGTACGCGTGTTCGCGGTGCGCTGGGCGGTGTTCGACGGCGTGAATGGCGAAGGCTTGCGGCTCGAACCGAAGGCGCCCGCCCGGGCGCGGATCGTGGCGCTGCCGGATGCGGACCAGTTGCCGGAAGCGCTCGCCGGAATGCATCCCGGTGAGAATGCCTGGGCGCTGCGGCTGGCTGAGAGCGGCTGCGAGGTCATCGTGCCTGCGTTGCTCGACCGGCGCGCGACGTGGGCGGGGAATCCGCGCATCGCGATGACCGATCAGACTCATCGGGAGTGGATCTGGCGGCAGGCGTACGAACTGGGCCGGCACCCGATCGGGTTCGAGGTGCAGACGGTGCGCGCGCTGCTCGATGCATGGGCCGCGGGCGGCGAGCCGCGGCCGATCGGCGTGGCGGGTTACGGCGAGGGCGGGTTGATCGCCTTGTATACGGCGGCGCTCGACCTGCGGGTCGGGTCGACGCTGGTCAGCGGGTATTTTCAGCGCCGCGAGGACCTGTGGCGGGAGCCGATCTACCGGCGGGTGTTCGGCCTGCTGAAGGAGTTTGGCGACGCGGAAATCGGGAGCTTGATCGCGCCGCGCGCGCTGGTGATCGAGCACAGCGCGGGACCGCGGGTTGACGGGCCGCCAGTGGTCGACGCGTCGCGGCGAAAGGGCGCGGCGCCCGGGTCGATTGCGCCACCGTCGTTCACCTCAGTCCGGCACGAGGTGGAACGCGCTCGGGCACTGACCTCGGGGGTGGGGCGGCCGGTCACGCTGATTGCGGGACCGGACGGCACCTTCGTCGGACCGGGTTCAGCGGCGGCGCTGCAGGCGTTGCTCGCGGGACTGGGCGTAACCGCATCTCCGATACGCGAAGACGTCGCGGCGCCGGTCGTGCGGGTGCGGACCGAGGCCGATGCCCGGCAGCAGCGGCGGATCGCGGAGCTGGGCGAATTTTGCCAGCGGTTGCAGCGGCGTTCGGAATCCGTGCGGGAGGCGCTCTGGCAGGGGACGACGCCGAAGCCGGGCGTCGACTGGGCCGGTCAGGCGCAGCCGTTGCGCGAGCGGATGTGGAGCGAGGTGTTCGGGCGGCTGGCCGACCCCTCGTTGCCGCCGAACGCGCGCAGCCGAAAGCTGGAAGAGCGGCCGGAATACACGATCTGGGAGGTCACGCTCGACGTGTGGCCGGACGTGTTCGCGTGGGGCTACCTGCTGCTGCCGACCGGCATGAAGCCCAGGGAAAAGCGACCGGTCGTCGTGACGCAGCACGGCCTGGAGGGCACGCCCTTCAAGACCATCAACGAAGACCGCCAGAGCCGCGACTGGACGGCGTATCGCGCGTATGCGCGGGCGCTGGCGGCGCGCGGCTTCATCGTTTTTGCGCCACACAATCCGTACACGGGCGGGGAGGCGTTCCGGCGGCTGCAGGCCAAGGCTCATCCGCTCGGGCTCACGCTTTTCTCGTACATCCTCGGGCAGCACCAGCGGATCCTGGCGTGGCTCGGTTCGCTGCCGCACGTCGATGCCCGGCGGATCGGCTTCTACGGCATCTCGTACGGCGGCTTGTCCGCCCTGAGGTTGCCGGCGCTGCTGGACGGATACGCGCTGTCGATCTGCAGTGCGGCGTTCAACGACTGGCCGCGGAAGATTGTCTCGCCCGAATTCCGGGCGGCGTACGTCTTCACGGCGGAGCACGAGCAGTTCTCGTTCAACCTCGGCGGCACGTTCGGTCATGCCGAGATGGCGCGGCTGATCGCGCCGCGGCCGTTCATGGTCGAGCGCGGGCACAGCGACGGGGTCGCGCCGGATGAGTGGGTGGCGTACGAGTATGCGAAGGTGCGACGGCTGTATGCGCAGCTGGGCATTCCGCAGCGGACCGAGATCGAGTTCTTCAGCGGGGCGCACGAGATTCACGGCGTGGGCACCTTTGCCTTCTTGCACCGTCACCTCGACTGGCCGGCGCCGGCCGTCCGGCCATGAACGCGCGCATCGCCCGGGTGGAGACATTCCTCGTGCGCTATCCCGTGGCGGGGGCGTTCAAGTACTTTACCTCCGCTGGCGGGGCGGCGCCGACGCGGGACACGGTCCTGGTGCGGATCACGGACGACGCCGGGCGGGTGGGGTGGGGCCAGAGCGTGCCGTCGCGCACCTGGAGCTACGAAACCACTGAGAGCGTGCGTTCGACGATCGACCTGTACCTTGGCCCGGCCCTGGTGGGCCGTGACGTGGGCGACGTCGAAGGCCTTTGGCGGGTGATGAATGCTGCGATCGCCGGGTCGTTTTCCACGGGTCAGCCGATCGCCAAGGCTGGGATCGACCTGGCGCTGTTCGACCTCGCCGGACGTATCCAGCAGCAGGATGCGGCGAGCCGCTGGGGGCGGCCTGCGGGCGGGCCCGTCACGCTCAGCTGGACGCTTGATCCACGCGCGGTCTCCGATCTCGGACCGGAAATCGCGGCGGCGCGGGCGCGGGGTTTTCGGAACTTCAACGTGAAGGTCGGCCGCGATGCCGCCTTCGATCTCGAGGTGTGCCGGGAAATCCGGCGGCACGCGCCGGAGGCGTTCGTGTGGGTGGATGCGAACGGCGGCTACGATCTGGAAACTGCGCTCACGGTCGCGCCGCAGCTGGCCGGGCTGGGCATCGCGGCCTTCGAGCAGCCGCTGCCTGCGAACCGGCTCACCGGCTACCGTCGGCTGCGGGCGCAGGGTGCGCTGCCGATCCTGATGGATGAAGGCGTCGTGTCGCTGACGGACCTGCGTGAGTTTCACGCGCTCGGGCTGCTCGATGGCGTGGCGATGAAGGTGTCGCGGTGCGGTGGGCTCACGGAAGCGCGCCGGATGGTCGAGTATCTGGCGGAGCACGGGCTGAGCTTCTATGCCAGCGGCCTGACTGATCCCGATGTGGCGCTGGCGGCGTGCCTGCATTTGTTCAGCGTGTACCACCTGCCGCATCCGGCGGCGCTGAACGCCCCGCAGCTCCTGCGCGGCTCGGTGCTGCGCGAGCCGCTGCGGATCGAGGGCGACCAGGCGTACCCGCCGCCGGGCGCAGGGTTGGGCGTCGAGGTGGCCGTCGATGCCGGCGGCGCGGTGATTGAGCCGAGGTAGGGGCTGGTGGAGCGGGGCCGTTCCGGCGCGCAGGGATTGAAATGAGGCCGTGGCCGGTTGCGCTTCCGAAGGGACAGGTTAGTCCGTATGTCGCTTCGCCTTCGAGCGGCCGCCCTTCCAGATATCGTACTGTGGGTCGGCGTAGGTGGTGAAGAAGGCATCGAGTCTCTGCGCGAGTTCCTTGCGCTTCGCCTCCATGCCGGGCTGACCGTAGGCGTTGAAGCGCTCGTGTGGATCCTTCTTCATGTCGTAAAGCTCGTAGGGGCCGTTCGGAAACCGCGCGACGTACTTCCAGTCGTCGACGCGAATCGCACGTGTGGTCTCCATCTCAAAGAAGATGACGTTGTCCCAGGGCTGGATCTGGCCGGCGAGGGTCGGCGAGAGATCGCGGCCGGGAGACTTCGGCTGCGTCGGCATCTTCGCGGCGAGTCCGAGGTGGCCGAGCACGGAGGGAAGGAAGTCGTAGTTGCTGACCAGGAGGTCGCTCGTCTTCCCCGCGGGAATGCGGGAAGGCTGCCGGAAGATGAACGGGATCTGCATCATCAGATCGTGCGCGCCGGTGGGCCGCGTATGATCGCCCATGCCCCAGATGCCGTTTTGGCCCCCCATCCAGCCCTGGTCGGCGGCGTAAACGACGAGCGTGTTTTCATCGAGGCCGAGGCGCTTGAGCGTGGCCATGATCTCGCCCACGCCGTCATCGACACCGCTGGTCTCCGCGGCCACGCGTTCCATGGCCACCTGCTTATTGTGAAACTGCTTGTTGGCGTGTTGCCATGGGTGCATGGCGTCGACGGGAAAGCTCTTGAAGACCTTGTCCTTGTAGTGGGCGGCGTGGCGGTTGCGCGGCGGATTGAGCATCAGCTGACCGAGCGAGTAGGGTCCATTGTAGGACAGGAACAGGAAGAAAGGTCGGTCGCGGTTCTGTTCGATGAACTGGATCCCCTTGCGCGTCCAAAGATCGGTGGTGTAGCCAGCTTCCTTGTAGACCTTCCCGTCTTCGATGATTTCTTGATCGTAGAACTCTCGGGTGGAGCCGTCGGGCTTTGTAATCCAAAACGAAAAACCCTCGCTTGGCTTTAGATTCTCACCGAGATGCCACTTGCCGCTGAGCCCGCAGGTGTAGCCGGCGTCGCGCAGCACCTCGCCGATCGAGGTGAATTCCTGGAGCGTATTGTAGGCCTTCGGTCCCATCATGAACTGGGGATCGAGGAAAGAGTGGACGCCATGTTGCGACGGGATCAGGCCGGTGAGGAACGTGGCCCGGGTCGGCGAGCAGACCGGGTTGCTGCTAAGGGCGCGCGTGAAGCGCACGCCCTCTGCGGCGAGTCGGTCGATATGCGGCGTACGGATGTCGGGATTGCCGTAGCAGCCGAGGGTCCATGCGCCCTGGTTGTCGGTCAGAATGAAGACCACGTTGACCGGTTTCGTGGCGGCGGCGAACGCGGGGCTGGCGGTGAGGACGAGCGCGAAAAAGAGCAGACGTTTCATGGGGTGGGCGAAATTCGGGTGCGACAACCAGGCAAGGTGGAGGACGAGACTGCGGTGCCACGGCGCCCTCCCTGCGGCAACGGAAAAGACATGTTGCGAACGCCACGCCTCGTCCGTGACGCCGCCGGGTGAGGGTGAAAGAATGACAGGATCGCGATTGTCTTCATAGGGACAGGTTAGTCGCGCGCCCCATGTGTTCTCGATAGGGACAGACACGTTGTACCTGAGATCGAGTATTCGGGATGCTAGCCATGGTGACTCTTGGCCTCAGCCTCGGATCCATGCGGCAAGCGCGCATCAAGATTCCGGCTGGAGAAGCTCCGGCAGCATACCACTGCATCAGTCGGATC
>JAEUHA010000127.1 GCA_016793535.1 Opitutaceae bacterium
GCGCATCGCCTGGGACCGGGCGGCCGGCACGATGGCGATCGACCACTCGACCTTCGATCCCGACCGCATGGCCGGCGAACTGCCGTCGGGCATGCGTTCGTCCGTGCTGCTGTTTGCGCCGCTCCTGCAGCGGATGAAGAAAATCACGCTGCCCACGAACGCCAAGGGCTGCTCCCTCGGCGTGCGCGAACTCGACCCGCACCTCGAGATTCTCGAGCGCCTCGGCGCCAAGGTGTCGCATCGCGGGGACCTCACGCTCCGGTTGACGAAGACCTTTCGGGGCGCGCGCCACTGGCCCGACTACATGTCGGTCACCGCCACGGAAAACTTCGTGATGGCCGCCGCCCTGGCGGAAGGTGAGTCGACCCTGATCAACGCCGCCAGCGAGCCACACGTACAGGACCTCTGCACGGTGCTGGCCGGAATGGGCGCCCGGATCACGGGCTTGGGCACCAGCAAGCTGGTGGTCGAGGGGGTCGAGCGGCTGCACGGCGGCACGTTCACGATCAACACCGACCACCACGAGGTGGTGACCTTTCTCGCGCTCGGTGCGATCACCGGCGGGGCGGTCAAGGTGCGGCATTCGCTGCCGCACCACTTCGACCTGATGTCGCGCGCGTTCCAGAAACTCGGCGTGACGATCGAGCACGAAGGCACGACCGCCCACGTGCGGCGCGGTCAATCGCTGGCGATCGAGGCTCCGTTCACGAGCAACCTGCTCCCCAAAATCGAGGCCGCGCCGTGGCCCTATTTCCCCGTCGACCTGCTGCCTTGCATGATCGCGCTCTCCGTCCGCGCCGAGGGCGCGATCCAGTTCTGGAACAAGGTTTACGAAGGCGGCTTCACGTGGATGTCCGAGCTCTCGAAATTCGGCGCGCACGTGGTGGTGAGCGATCCGCACCGCATCATCGTCTTCGGCAATCGTCCGCTGCGTCCGGCCGTCGTCGACGCTCCCTACATCATTCGCGCCGCCGTCGCGCTCTACATGGTCGCCGCCAGCATTCCGGGCCGCTCGGTGGTGAAGAACGCCGACACCATCAAGCGCGCCCACCCGAAGTTCGTCGAGAATCTCCGCTCGCTCGGCGCGGAGGTCGAGTGGCGGTGATCCCGCCGCGGGGAACAGGGCCGTGGGCAGCTGCCCCCCGGGCGGAGCGCGGCGGCAGGGCCACCCACTCAATTGCGGATTGCGGATCGCGGATGGCTGCGTGAAGTCTCGCGCGCTCCGATCCGAAACCAGAACTCCTCCGTGAGCCAACCCGCCCCCCGCACTCCGCCCGCCGCCTCGCCCAAGGGACTCGGCTTCATCACCGGCGCCCTTGCGGCTCCCGTGTCGCCGGCCGAGGCGGCGCTGCGTCCGTTGACGTTTGCGGATTTCGCCGGTCAGCCGAAGACCCTCGAACGGCTGCAGGTCATGGTCGGGGCCGCCCGCCGCCGCGGTGATCCGCTGAATCACATCCTGCTCTCCGGGCCTCCCGGGCTCGGCAAGACCACGCTGGCGTTCATCCTCGGGCACGAGCTCGGCAAGAGCGTGCGCGTCACCTCCGGCCCCGTGATCGAAAAAGCGGGCGACCTGGCGGGCCTGCTCACCAACCTCGAGGAAGGCGACATCCTGTTCATCGACGAAATCCACCGCATCCCGAAGACGGTCGAAGAATACCTCTACTCGGCGATGGAGGACTTCCGCCTCGATATCATGATCGACCAGGGACCGAACGCTCGCAGCGTGCGGCTGACGATCCCGCGCTTCACGCTCGTCGGCGCCACCACCCGCAGCGGCCTGCTGACGGCCCCGCTGCGCTCGCGTTTCACGCTCCAGACGCGGCTCGACTATTACGACCGCGCCACGCTCGAGGGAATCGTGCGTCGCAGTTGCGCGTTGCTGAAGATCGAGATCGACGGCGGCGGCGCGCAGGAGATCGCGACCCGGTCACGCGGCACGCCGCGTATCGCCAACAATCTCATTCATTTCGTCCGCGACTTCGCGCAGGAACGCGCCCGCGGTCACATTACTCAACCCGTGGCGGCGGCGGCGCTCGAGCTGCTCGAGATCGACGCGGCCGGCCTGGACGAGATGGACAAGCGGATGTTGCGGGTGATGGCCGAAAACTACCGGGGCGGGCCGGTGGGAATGAGCACGATCGCCGTCGCGGTGGGCGAGGAGGCGGAGACCCTCGAGGAAGTGCACGAACCGTTTCTTATCCAGGAAGGCTACCTGCAGCGCACGCCGCAGGGCCGCGTGCTGACGCCCAAGGGTTACCACGCTGTCGGCTGCAAGGCCCCCACGGGCGAGCAGGGCAGCCTGCTCTGAAGGAAAGGTCGCGGCCCCGACCCGCACGGCTCCGGCCGGTACGGGCTGCCGGCGCCACGACGCCGCCGGCACGGCCGCGAGCCAGGATGCGAACCAGGGCAGCACCGCATGCTGCACCAGGCCAACGACGCCCACGCTCGCCTGGACGACGGCCATGACCTGCACCCACAGCTCGCGCGCGCTCGTACCGTCGATGCCGACGCGGACAAACAGGCCGGGAGCGATCGCGGGCAGCAGCCAGAGGGCGAGGCCCGAGACGATAAAGCACGACGCGTGGGCGGTGTTCATACGTAGTCTATCAGCGTCGGCCGTGCCAGCAGGAGATCCGGCCGCTCAAGTGCCGACAGCGTCGGCGCATCGAGTTTGTTCCCCCGATTAAACAGGTTTTTGATCCCGCATTTCGCACGAACGCCGCCGCGCGGATCGTGCAATTGACCGCCTCCGGGCCAAGCCCTCCGACCTCAACCGCAGCCCGGCCACACGAGCGCCGTCATGCCGCACTTGGCGGCCGCGCGGCACGGTCGCGGGACAAAGCCGCTCCTACACGTCCCCGCCTTGCGGCCGCAGCACGATCTCCTCGACGACCGTCCGGCGGGACAACCGGTACACGTCGTAGAACGCCTGCGCGACGTCGTCTGCCGGCATCATCCGGGCCTCGTCGACGCCGCTGCCGCGCCACGACGGTGAAACCGTGGCTCCGGGGTACACGCAGCACACCCGCACGCCGTGGCCCTTCAGCTCCGCGCGCATGACCTTGCTGAGGCCGCTCACGCCGAACTTCGCGGCCGAGTAGGCCGCGCCGCCCGGATACGCGATGAGTCCGGCGATCGAGCTCATGTTGAAGACATCGCCCGTCCGCCGCGCGATCATGCCCGGCACAAATGCCCGGGAAACCAGGAACACGCTGCGGAGGTTGGCCGCAATGAGACGGTCGAACTCCGCCACGCTCATCGCGGTGAGCGGCGCGCCGGCGAAGGTGCCGGCGTTGTTGATCAGCACATCGACGCCGCCGAAGCGCGTGGTCACCGCGGCCGCCAGCGCGGCCACGGGCGCCTCCGCCGCGACATCGCACGGGAATGTCGCGACCGTCGCCCCGAGCTTCGTGCAGGCCGCAGCCACCCGGGCGAGGTTCCTTTCAGTCCGCGCCACCAGCGCAAGCCGCACTCCGCGTATCTGCCGGGCGAATACCTTCGCAATCGCGGCGCCGATCCCCTGCGACGCACCTGTGATCAAGACGACCGGCTTTTTCATGATGTTCCAACGTGAGTTCAGGATGTGGCCATGGGCTTCGGAAAAATCTCAAACTTCCAAAGCTTCAAAACTCAAAAAATCCCGTCGGCCAATTTCCAGTGCACGGGATCGAAACTTTGGCGATTCCTTGGCGTATGGAGTCTGGCGCCTGGGACATTTCCGAGGGCAAAGGCGCACTTTAAAATCGATCAGGAACCTGAGCGCTCAACAGACCAGCGCCCCGAAATCCGTGAAGCTCGCGGTGAATCCGCCCTTCACGCCCTTGCAGATGACGCTCACGGCGTCGTGCGAATGCAGCGACTCGAGGTGCGAGCAGGCGATCTGGAAATCCCGGACGCGCCGGTCGGCGTCGAACTCGCGGTACAGCAGCCGCGCCGCATCCTCGACGAACTTCAGGTGCGCGCCGTTGAGTTCGGCGAACGCCTGCTCGTCCTCGCGCTTCACCATCACCTGCGTCTCCGTCTGCAGCGCGCGCAGGCAGAGGGCATGGACGTCCTCGATCCAGATGCGCTTGCCCGGAGCCTCCTCGAGCACGACGCGGGCCTTGCTGCGCTGCGAATGCGGCACCGTGTAGGCGCCGCGGCGGTCACGCGCGTGCTCCGCCAACTCCGCCGAGCACGGGCAGGCCGACGAATACACGAAGTCGAAGTGGATGAAGCGGCGGTATTCGCCGTCGCTCGTCATCACGCCCTCGAAGGCCACGTTGTAGAACTGGTACCCTTCGAGCCCGCTGCGCAGGCTGCGATGCAGCATAGGATATGAGAAGCCGACCTTCAGCCGCGCGTCCTTGGTCTTCACGTTGCGCAGGTAGGCGGACAGGATCCGGCCCATCCACTCGCCGGTGAAGACGTCGTCCTTGTGGTCGTAGAACGAACGCACGATCCGGCTCATGTTGATGCCCTTCAGATCCGCCTCGAGCGACACCGTGCCGGTCACGCTCGCTTCCAGGGTGAGGATCTCGCGGCGCTTGGTCCGGAACTTGAGCGGCAGCTTGAAATTGTGCACGCCGACCTGCTGGATCGGCACGTGCGCCCCCTGGATCGCGTCGTGCGCTGCCTCCATCATGTCGGGCAGCGAGGCCCGGTAGGCCGGCGTCACCTTGAACGTGGTGTCGTAGCCGCGCTTGATGCGCGGCGCCGCCCCGCTCGCGGAGCGATGCAGGTACATGGGTTTGGATTTGCTCATGTCGTTTTTCGTGGGCCGGCGACGGTTGGTGACGATAACAACCGGGCCGCCATCGGCCGCGGAGCTGCGCCGGCAGGAGTTTAACCGGCGTCCGGACCGTAATAGTCCGCAAAGTTACGCGGCGTCTCATACAGCCGCACCCGCTGCAACCGTCCCGCCGTGATGTGGGGTTCGATCGCATTCCAGAAGGCGATGACGAGATTCTCCGTCGAAGGAATGATGCCGCGCAGAAAATCGACCTCGGTGTTGAGGTTGCGGTGATCACACTTGTCGACCACCGCCCGCTGCAGGATCCGTTTCAACGCGCCGAGATCGAGCACGTATCCGGTTTCCGGATCCGGTTGGCCGCGGACGGTCACCTCCAGCACGTAGTTGTGGCCATGCCAGTGCGGATTGGTGCAGAGCCCGTATTTCTCCTCATTCCAGCGCTGGCTCTTTGTCGGGTTGTGCAGCCGGTGCGCCGCGTTGAAGTGCACCTGCCGCGTGATGCTCACGGTGCCGGCAAGCACGCGGGGAGCAGCAGGCTTCTTGGCGGCAGGCGGTTTCGGCATGGAGGGTCAGAAATAGCCCGGGAAGTGACGGGTGACAAGTGACGAGTGACAAGTTTTCGGGTTCAGTCCGCCCGCGATCCTGACGCTGTGCATCTAGCACCCGGCCGGCTCGCGCGACCGGCGTGAATCTTGTCACTTGTCACTCGTCACTTGTCACTTCTGCCTGCCCCTTGTTCCTTCCTCCTGCCCCTGCGCCCATGAGAATCCGCAAAGTCCTGGTCACCGCCGCCAACCCCCGTCAGCGCACGCTGCCCCTGCAGACGCTGATCGATCCCGCCGGTGAACCGAAGTCCGCGCTGCAGGTCGTGCTCGAGGAGGCCGCCGGTGCCGGGGTCGAGGAGTTCGGGGTGGTCGTCTGCCCGGGCGACGAAACCGCCTACGCGGAGGCGACGGGCCCGCTTCGCTCCCGCGTGCGCTTCATCGTGCAGGACGCGCCCCGCGGGTACGGCCACGCGGTGCTGTGCGGACGTCCGTTCACCGGCGATGAACCCTTCCTGCACCTGGTGGGCGATCACTTGCACGTTTCGCAGGCCGCGACGAGTTGCGCCCGGCAGCTGCTCGACATCGCGGCGGCCGAGAATGCCCCGGTCTCCGCCGTCCAGCCCACCCGCGAGAGCCAGCTCACGTCGTTCGGCGCCGTGGGCGGCCGGCTCGTCGGCGGCGCGCGGCCCCTGTACCACGTCGAGGCCGTCATTGAGAAGCCCACGCCCACCGTCGCCGAACAACAGTTGATCGTGCCCGGCCTGCGCGCGGGTTTTTATCTCTGCTTCTTCGGCATGCACGTCCTCGATCGTGACATCTACGACCTGCTCGAGGAGCAACGCCGGGCCGCGCCGGACGGGCCGCTCGGGCTCTCCCCGGCGCTGCACGCCCTCGCCTCCCGGCGCCGCTACCTGGCGTTCAGCATTGCCGGCCGCCGTTTCGACATCGGGGCGCCCTACGGCCTGCTGTTCGCCCAGCTCGCCCTTTCGCTCTCGGGCCGCGACCGCGATCGCGTCCTGACCCAGCTCGTCGAGTTGCTCGCGGTCCGCTCCGACGGCACATGAGTCACGACCTCATCGCCATCATCGAGGCGGCCGAGCCGGCGCTGCGTGACCGGGCCATCGACCAGTGGTGCGCCGGTCGTCCCGTCACCGCGCTCCTGGCCGCGACCGACGCGCTCGACGCCTACCGCCGGCGCGAATCCAACTTGTACCGGCGCGTGCGCGCGCTGCTGTTCATCGCCGCCATCCACCGCTACCATCTGCCCTCGCGCGAGGAACTCCCGCGCGCCGGCCGCGTGCCGCACGAAGGCTTCCGTCACCTGCTGGAACGCCGCTTCGAGGAAGCGGTCGCCGCGTTTCTCGCCGCCCAACGCGCGCTCGGGCCGAGCGACACGCTTTCCAGTGCCCTCGCCGCGGCGTACCAGTCGCTCGCGTTCCAGACGCTGGCCGACCAGGTGCGCCGGACCGTCCGCTCCACGCGCGGGAACGCCTGGATGTTCCGGCTCGGCCATCCCCTCGACCAGCCCCTGCGCATCCGGCGCGAACTGCTCGTGCGCGACGGACCCGACGCGTCCTATCCGCTCCTGCGCGAACGCACGCCGGTGCGGATGGACCTGACGCACTGCGGCTGGAGCGACATCTTTTTCCTCGGCATGGACTACCCGGAAGGCGCCCGGGTGCTGAACATTTCCGTGGACCTCGGCGTGCACGGGCGCGATGCGGCGCCGCAGCCGCCGATCGAGGCGTATTTCCGCGTGATCGATGAACCGGTGATCCGCCTCGCCAGTGTCGACCTTGAGGCGTCCGCCTGCCTGACGACCCTCGACGACGTCTTCGATTTCGGCCGCGATTATCTCGGGCTGCTCAAGGCCGCGGTGATCGCCGCCGGCGTCGTGCCGCCCGGCATCGAACGCTCGGGCGCGAACCTGGCCGACCTGCTCGCGACGATGCTCGGACCCGGCCGGGGATTCGAACTGGTCAGCAACGTCAACCGGATCCCGAAGGGCTCGCGCCTCGCCGTCTCGACCAACCTGCTCGGCGCGCTGATCGGCGTCTGCATGCGCGCCACCAGCCAGATCGCGCGTCTCACCGGACCGATGACGGAAGCCGAGCGGCGCAGCGTCGCGGCCCGGGCCATTCTCGGCGAGTGGCTCGGCGGCTCGGGCGGTGGCTGGCAGGATTCGGGCGGGCTCTGGCCCGGCATCAAGTTGATCGAGGGAGCACCCGCGCAGGTGGGCGATCCGGAACACGGCGCCAGCCGCGGTCGGCTGCTGCCGCGTCACACGGTACTTGATCACGCCCGCATCCCGGCCGCCGCCCGCGCGCGGCTGCAGGAGTCGCTCGTGCTGGTGCACGGCGGCATGGCGCAGAACGTCGGTCCGATCCTGGAGATGGCGACGGAGAAATACCTCCTGCGCAGCGAGCCCGAATGGACGGCGCGGCAGCGGGCGGTCGCGACCCTCGACGAGATCCTCGCCCTGCTCGCCGCCGGCGATGTGCGCGGCCTCGGTCGCGCGCTCACGCACAATTTCTTCGGTCCGCTGCAGACGATCATCCCGTGGGTCAGCAACCGCTACACGGAAGCGATCATCACCCGCACGCGCGAGGCCTTCGGCGACGACTTCTGGGGCTTCTGGATGCTGGGTGGCATGTCCGGCGGCGGAATGGGCTTCATCTTCGCTCCCGCGCGGCGGGCCGAGGCCCAGCGCCGGCTGCTGGAGATCATGCTGGCGACGAAACGCGAGCTCGAGACGTCGCTGCCGTTCGCGATGGATCCGGTGGTGTATGATTTCGCGATCAACGAGGAGGGCTCGGTCGCGGCGGCCTTGAGCGGCGCCGACGCCCTGCTCCCGCCCGCCTACTACCAGCACATGCTGCCCGCCCTGCTCCGTCGCGAGGTGCGCGAGCTCTCCGCGCGCGAACGGGGCGATCTCCAGCAATTCAGCCGCGCCGGGCGCAGCCGGCCGGAGTTTGCCCGGGCGCTGCCGGGACTGCTCGAACGGATGCTGCCGTCGGGTGACGGCGCGGGCCGGGGCGGACCCGCGCTCGACGACCTGCTCGCGGCGAACGGCTTCGACCGCGCCCAGCATGAGCAGATCCGATCCGACCTGCGGGCCGGCCGGATCGGCCTGGCGATGAATCGCCTGCCGCCCAACACGCGGATCGAGGACGTGGCCGCGAGCGAACTCTTCGACGCCACGCGTCCGTCCGCCGACCTGCAGGCCGCGGGCGAAGCCGCGCTCCGCCGCGGCGAAGTGGGCGTGGTGACCTTTGCCGCCGGCGTCGGCAGCCGCTGGACGCAGGGCGCGGGCGTCGTGAAAGGGCTGCATCCCTTCGCGAAGTTCGGCGACCGGCACCGCAGCTTCATCGACGTCCACCTCGCCAAGACCCGCCGCACCGCCCGCCTGTTCGGCGCCGAGGTGCCCCACGTCTTTACGACGAGCTATCTCACGCACGGCGCGATCGAGCGCCATCTCGCCGCGGAACAGGCCGGCGCGCTGGGCCGCTCCATCCTGCTTTCGCCCGGCCGCTCCATCGGGCTCCGCCTCGTTCCGACCGTGCGGGACCTGCACTTTGCCTGGGAGGAAGTCGCGCAGCAGAAGCTCGACGAGCAAAAGGAGAAGATGCGCGAAAGCGTGCGGGCGGCGCTCGCCAACTGGGCCCGCACCACCGGCGAGGCCGCTGACTACACCGACAACGTGCCCGCGCAGTGCCTGCATCCGGTCGGACACTGGTTCGAGGTGCCCAACCTGCTCAAGAACGGCACCCTCGCCCGCCTGCTCGCCGCACAGCCCCAACTGCGCACCCTGCTCGTGCACAACGTCGACACCCTGGGTGCGACGATCGACCCCGCCCTTGTCGGCTGGTTTCACACCTCCGGGAGCACGCTGGGCTGGGAGGTCATTCCCCGGCGCATCGAAGATCATGGCGGCGGACTCGCCCGGGTCGACGGCCGGATCCGGATGGTCGAGGGCCTCGCGTTGCCCCGCGAGGAAGACGAGTTCGCGCTCACGCACTACAGCACCAATTCCTGCTGGGTGGACATCGACCGGCTGCTCACGCTGTTCGGCCTGACCCGCGCCGACCTGGACAACGCGGAGCTCACCGCCGCGGCGGTCCGCACCCTCGCCGCGCGGGTGCCGACGTACGTGACGCTGAAGGACGTCAAGAAACGCTGGGGCCACGGCCAGGAGGACGTGTATCCGGTCGCTCAATTCGAAAAGCTGTGGGGCGACATGACCGCCCTCGCCGGCGCGGTGAACGCCTTCGCCGTGGTGCCGCGCGTCCGCGGGCAGCAGCTCAAGGATCAGGCCCAGCTTGACGGCTGGACGCGGGACGGATCGGCGGCTTATATCGCGTCGTTGTGCGCGTGGTGACCCCGCAGACTTCCCAGGGCCGGAATAAGTCCTACGCCCCCCGGCCCGTTCGCCCCTGATTGGCCCGGAGCACGCCCTGCAACCATGCGTCCGGTGGAGAGCATCCGCAGTCCCGGTCCCGTCGACCGCCGCTACCATCCCGTCGCGCTCTACCTGGCCCTCGCGGGGAAGGCGATCGCCGCGATCCTGTGGTGGTTCGCGGCCCAGCGGACCCCGGCCGCGTGGTGCTTTTTTGCCCCGGACATCTTCGTGCTGCATGCGCTTTTCGCGCCCGCCGGACAGGGCCTGTGCCGCGTCCACACGCGCTTTGCCACCTCCCGGCGCGAAGTCTGGCTGACCATTGACGACGGTCCGGATGAGCACGACACGCCGCGGATTCTCGACCTGCTCGATCACCACGGAGCGCGGGCGACCTTCTTCGTCGTGGGCGAACGCGCGGACCGGCACCCGCAGTTGATCGAGGCGATTGTGCGGCGCGGCCACGGCATCGGGCATCACACGCACACGCATCCCGCGGCGACGTTTTGGTGCGCGACGCCGGCACGGCTCGCGGCCGAACTCGATCTAACGCTTGCAACCCTGGCGCGCGCCGGGGTCCGGCCGTCGTGGTTTCGCGCACCGGTGGGCATCAAGCACCTGCTCCTCCATCGCGCCCTGGCGCGGCGGGAACTCACGTATGTCGGCTGGAGCATCCGGAGCGGCGATTGCTGGCTGCGCGCCCCCGAAGCACTCGCCGCGCGCGTGATCCCCGCGCTGCATCCGGGAGCGATCATCCTCGTCCACGAAGGCCCGGCGGTTCCCGCTCCGGTGCGGGTCGCCGGGATCGCCCGCCTGCTCGAGGAACTGCACCGTGCCGGCTACACATGCGTCCTCCCGCGCGCGGACCAACTGCGGTAGTGCCACCGGTCAGCGAAGCGCCCCGGTTCGCGCGTTCGCCCGCCGGCTCGCCAGCCAACGCCGGCTCCACTGCCGATTACAACAAGGTGCAGCCCGGCGCGGAGGACGGCGCAGCGCGCTCCGATCCACGGCCACATCCCTCCTGAAGCGGCGCACCGGGCGACGCCAGCCTCGCGCGACCTCAATTCAGACCGCGGCCTTCGGTGAGCCGTCCGTCGGTGAAGACAATCGTCTGCTTCACGAAGCGACTCGACCAGTAAACCCAGCGATCGCCTTCGATGGAGGGCGTTTCGTGGGCAGGCGGGTAGCCACGCGCCATCAGCACCAGCTCCTTGGTCATGCCCTTGCGCATTTCACCGCTGCGGATCGCGGACGCGAACGGCTCCGGGAGCTGTTCGATCGGCGTCTTGTCGCTGGCGAGCATGATGGCGGCGATTTCCTTGATCGATTTCTTGGTATATTTTTCCTCGTTCTTGACCTTGATCTCCTGGCCGGTGTCGGTGCGCCGGAGCACGAGCAGGGAGCCGGACATCGAGACGAGCTTCACCGGCGTGTTGATCGGAACCACCAGGCCGCGGCCGTAGTTGGTGGTGACGTGTTCGTTCTTCTCGTGGCGGAACGTGAAGCGGGTGACGTAGTCCTGGCCCACGACGGGTTCGATCGGAAGGGGCGCGATGCTCGGGATAACCTGGGAAAAGGCGGTGGAGACCGCGGCGCTGGGCACCGGCCCGCCGGTGCCGGAGGGCACGAGAATCGACGTATACGCGGGTGGCGATGCCGGCGTGTTCGTCGGTGCGGGAGTGGGAGCGGGAGCGGGGGCCGGGGTCGGAGCCGGTGCCGCTTCGGGTGCGGGCGTCGGAGCCTGCGCCGCCTTCTTCAAGGTGATCATCTGCTGAATCACCTTTTCGGATACCGATTCCCCCTTCAGGGCGATCAGGGCGTCCGTGCTCGTGTCGTAGTCGGGCGTCTCCTTCCGCATGGCGGCCAGGATGGTCTCCTCGCTCAGGCCCGCCTTGGTCATCTTGATCACGTCGGCGTTGTTCATCGACCACCCGATCAGGGGGCAGGCGAGCCACAGCAGCAGGGAAGCGAACAGGGAGGTGGAGCGTTTCATGGTGGGAAATGGTTCAATCGGTCGGCGAAACCGGCGGAAGGGAGAGTTCAGCCGAGGAAAAGGTTCTGTCGTCACCAGGCGCCGGCTGCAACGGGTGAAACCCACGACGAGCGGCGTTGCGCCGGCCGCCGGAGCGGCAAAAAATACATGGGGATCCGACGTTGGTTCCGAGAATCGTACCGGTCAGGTCGCGGCCGCCGCGGACGCACCCGACGTCGCCGGCTTCTTCACGAAGAACCCGGCGGCCACCGCCGCAGCCCCGAGCACCGCCAGCACGGATCCGAGGATAACGAATGACCGGGAACTCCCTGCCGGGACGTTCAGCGCGTAAATGAGGCCCTGGTCGGTACCGCCCGGGCTCGCGAGGGTCACCCCAGTCGCATTGGCCGGCAGGAGGATTCGCACGGTCTGGAGGCTGTTGTTCGCGTACGGATTGTTGCCGCTGAAGAACCACTCCCGGCCGGTGTTGTTCACGAGCCGGAATTCCTTCTCGATCGGAATGCGAAACCGTCCGTCCTTGCGCAACTCAGGTCCGGCCGGGCTGCGCATCGACACCTTCGCCGTCCGGTTCAGGTCGTCCTTCTCCAGCTTGAAGTCGTCGATCACGATGGCGGAGAACTGATGCTTCATCATGGCGCGCAGCCGTGACGGCTCGTCGCCCACCTGCGACTTCCACACGCGCCAGGGGGCGGCGTCGAAGGTCATTTCCATCGAGAGGGAAATGGACCCATCCGGCGCGATGTCCTGCACCAGGTTGGTGGTCTTGGGGAGGAACTGCGCACAGGCCTTGCCCGGCCAGGCGGCCAGGGCGAGCAACGCGAGCAGGAGGAAAACGGTAAACCGGTGGCTCATGTTGGAATTCATCCGGGGTCTCAGTTAAAACGCACGGTCGCCATGATCGTCTGCAGCAGCGCGGTCTGGGAGGCCCAGACATTCGCGCTGGAGCCGGCGGACACCAGCACGACGCCGCCGGGCACGGCCTTGGCGACACACACCCAGCGGGCGACACCATTCGGCAAGGTCGTGCTGCCGTTGAAATAAACCGCGCCATTTTCGCCCATCGAGCTGCCGGTGACCTGCAGGCGCGAACCCACCTGGCTGAACACGCCGGTGAGGTGGTTGATTGCCTGCTGGGGCGTCTGCGCCCCGGGCACCTGCATGACACTGCACTCGGCGCTCGTCCCCGGATTGCCGACGGACAACACAATGACACCGAGGGCGCCCGCCGGAGCGACTTGGACGAAGTCAGCGGGGAACGCCATCGAAACATATCCCTGCGGATGCCGCCAGGTGGTGAAGCCCGCAGGAATCACCGGCGCCACCGGCGGCGCGGGCGCGATCGGCGTCATCGCGCGACCGCCGCCGGATTGCGGCATCATCACCACCGCCGGGCTCGCAGCGGGGGCGACACGCTTCGCCAGCGTCTCACCCAGCTTGTCGATATCGACATCCGGCAGTTCCGGCGGCGTGAAACCCATGGCTTGGATTTCCTGCACCGGGAGAACCATGATGCGGCCATCCTGCTGGTAGCGCTGCAGCGTCTCGGACGCCATCTTGACCGCGTCTTCGAACGAAACGTCGGCGTTGCGACCCACGGCGCGCGGCGTGATCGCGGTGGTCTCGATCGGGATGCCCTGCGACATCGGCATGTTCTGCTCGGGTGAGTACGCGACGACGAAGGCGTGCCCCGGGACGAGAATCATCGCGGTGCGCACGCCAAGATGTTCGAGGACTGAGCACCAGAGGAGCGTCAGCTCGATGCACAGCCCCTGGTTGTTCATGATCACATCGCGCGGCAGGCGCACGTTTTGCACCATCGTGGAAATATTGTCGTAGCTCGTCGGGACGCCGGCATCGCCCGTGTAGCGCAGTCCCGACCGCACCATGTAGTTGTAAGTGATGGCGCACAACCGCGCGACTTCCTGCGCTCCGCCGGCGATGCCGGCCGTGGTGCCGCCCGCCAGCTTGGTGATTTCCGACGTGTACCGATGCACGACGGGATCGTTCGGCGTCACCATCGCCATCGAAAACGCCGAGGCGTTGAACGCATCGAACCACGACTGCACCTCGGATTGCGGCAAGTCGCAGTACGCGAGCTCATTCACGCCGCGCAGCGTGATGTCGCGGGAAAACGTCTCTTCGCGCTGCCGGTTGCCCTCGAGCCAGCGAAAGCGCACCTGGAGGCTGGCCTGCGTGGCATTGCGGATTTTCGAAACCGACGCCGGCAGCTTCGGATAATAAAGCTCGGTGAACGTGAAGCCGCCGGGAATCTGGTTGATGACTTCCGGCTCGGTCCACGGCACGTAGTCGTCGATCTTGTAGCTGATCGAAAAATTCCGGATCGGGTGCTCGCCTTCATTCTTGAAGACGATCTTCGACAGGTAGTGCCGGCCGAACTGGACCTTGGGCAGCGCGTACACCTTGTAGCCGAAGGTCAGCAGCGCCGACTTCACCTCGGGATCGCGCCAGGTCAGTTTGGCTGGACGCTCGCCCACTTTAAATAGTCCGGCAATCAGGAGACCCAAGCCGATTACCAGCCCGATCCCACCTCCAACGAAGAGCGTCTTGTTCATGCGAAGAAAAAACCCGGCGTACTAGGTACTTTCCACCAATAGACGCGTCAACGGGATTTGCTGTCTCCGAAGCTGTTTTCGGCCAACGCCCCTTCGCGCCTTGCAGATTGACCGTCAGGCAGTGCCGCGCTCACATTCGCCGTCATGCCAACACCGCCGTTCACGTCCGTCGCCCCGCCGGTGGTGCTCCCCTCCCTTTCCCTCGTGAACCCGCCTGCCCCCGGGGTTGGCCGGTCCAGTTGAACCGAACGCGCTGACGCCACCGGGAACCTGATTTCGCCGACCCGCATGCCGGTCACCTCTGTAAAATCCCCCCCTGCCTCCTCGGGTTTTTGCCTCACCTTCGACGGCGGGCCAGCGCCGGCCCCCGGTGGCACCGTTCGCATTCGGACGCCCTGGCTGGCCGGCGCGCCCTGGGAGATCCTGTTTCCCGAGGCCATCGAGCTGCCAGCGGTGGCCGGAGTCCGCTTGTTTCAGAGTCGCGGCGTTCTCGTCGGTTACGCCAGCGAGACCATCGTACCCGGTGAACTGGCCACCCAGGCAGAGGCACTTTACCGGCGGCTGCTCACTGCCCGGGGCGGGCGGCACCTCTACCGGATCTGGAACTATGTGCCGCAGATCAACGCCTTCACGGCGGCGGTCGAGAACTACCAGGCCTTTTGCATCGGGCGGGCCCGCGCCTTCGAACAGGCGCTCGGCGCACAGTTTGAGCATCATCTCCCGGCCGCATCCGCCGTCGGCTGCGCCGGCGATCGGCTCGATGCCATCTTTGTCGCCGGGACGTCCGAGCCGCGTCACCTCGAGAACCCCACCCAGGTACCCGCCTACCGCTATCCGATCGAACACGGGCCGCGCGCCCCGTCCTTCGCCCGGGCCACCGTCGCCCACAACGGGGAGAGCCGGGTGATCTTCGTTTCCGGCACGTCGGCCATCAAGGGGCATCGCACGGTGGCTCCCGGCACGCTCGATGCCCAGATCGACTGCACGCTGGATAATCTAAGGCTCATTTCCCACCAGGCAGGCCTGGGGGACAACCTCGGCGCCGGACAAATGTCGCAACGCCACTTCAAGGTCTACCTCCGCCGGGCCAGCGATCTGGATGCGGTCCGGGCCCGCCTGGAACCGGGCCTGTTGCAGCCGGGCGATCTCTTCACGTACCTGCAGTCCGACATCTGCCGCGTCGCGCTGAACATCGAAATCGAAGCGACCCTTGAGGAGTGAGGCCAGCCACAGTGGAAGCCTGGACGGCGAAACCGGAGCGCGCGACGAAGCAGTAGTTTTAGGCGAGAGCTGTAGGTGGGAGCTGTACGCGGGAGCTGTAGGCGGGGTGCCCCCACCCCGCGGATTCGACCATGTGAATCCCTCTTCCCGCGGGCTGCGGCCACCCCGCCTGCCCTCTCACCCGAGCACGGTGGGCTAGCGTTCCCCGCCCAACTGGCGACGCAGCGCGGTCGTATCCGTTTTTCCCCTCGCCGTGAGCGGAAACGCAGGCAGGCAAAGCAGCTTCTTCGGCACTTTCCAACCCGCGAGCCGGGCCGCCAGAGCCGCGCGCACGGCGTCGGCCGGCAGTTCAGTCGCCACCGCCGCCGCCAAGGCGTCGGTGCGTCCGCCATGCACGGTCACGAGCGCCTCGCGCACGCCGGGCACCGCCTTCAGGGCCCGCTCCACTTCGGCGAGATTCAGGCGGCGGCTCGCGATCTTCACCCAACGGCCCGCCCGACCGAGCAAGGCCACTTCGCCCCCGGCCACGCGCGCGGTGATGTCGGGGGTGCGGTACTCCCCGAGCCCGCGGGCATCGCGGCGACGGTTGCCGAGCGTGAACACCGCGGGGCTCGACACGACCACGCGTCCTGCCCGACTGAATACAAGCTCCACGTCGGGCAGCGGCGAACCGACACTGCGTCCCGTGCGCGCCGCATCGCCGGATCGATCATACGTGATCCCGCCGGTCTCACTCGAGCCGTAGAAGCTGTGGACCTTGCGGCCGAACTTGACCCAGAACGCCTCGGCGATCTCGGGCGCCAGCGGGGCGCCCGCGGAAATCACCGTGCGCAAGGACGCGAGCTTCTCCGGGGCGATGTCCGCCGCCACGAGCGCCCGCAGCAGCGCGGGCACGGCCGGGAACACCGTGGGGCGCTCGCGCGCGATGGTCTCCGCCACCTCCTGCGGCAGGAACCCTCCCCCCGCCACGAGCGCGGTCCCCTGCGCGAGCAGCGGCACCACGAGGTTGCCCAACCCGTAGGAGTGACCGAACGGGATGAGGCCGAAATTCACGTCGTCGGGTCGGATGGCCATGCCAGCGCACACCTGCCGTCCGTCAGCCAGCATCTGCGCGTCGGTGAACGCCAGCGCCCGCGGTGTGCCGGTCGAGCCCGACGTCAGTTTCACGACCCGCCTTCCGTCGCGTGACCGCTTTCCCCGCCCCGCAACGGCCCGCAACTCGCCGCCACTCCAGAGCCACCCGGCCCGGATGGCGGCGGCGGTGGCGAGTTGGGCGGCGAGCGGCTCGCCCGGATCGAGCGGGGCGACGACGGCCTCCGCTTCCAGCAGGCCGAGGAACACCTGAAACCACTCGGGGCGGTTGGCTTCCGCCAGGACCACGGTCTGACCGGCGAGTCCGCGACCGAAGGTATCGCGCCAGGAGGCCGCCCGCGTCGCGAGCTCCGCCCGCGTCAGGCGCAGTCCCGCCCGCGTGTCCACGAACGCCAGCGCGGCCGGATCGGCCCGCAGCGTCGAGTGCCAGGCGGAGAGCAGCGTCGGGTTCATGCCTTGGCGCGGCGCGCCAGCGGCTCGAGTTCCACCACGGCGAGTGTCATGAGCACGATCAGCGCGACCGTGAGTCCGAGCGCGTGGATGACTGGAATGCGGCTGAAGGCGAGCACCCCGAACGACGCCGCCGTGCTGAGGGCGGAAAGCCGGACCGGTGCGGGCGGAGCCGTGCCGCTCGCCGCGTTGTCCGAGGAAAAAATGGAATAGTTGTGCGCCAGGCACACGCCGAGAAAGGCGCCCAGGAGGTGGAAAAGGTTGAGCGGGTGGCCCGCGAGACCGAGCAGGCCGTAGACGAAAAAGCAGGAGCCGGCCGGGATGAGCGCGATCCGGAGCGCGCGCGCCGGCGGATAGATCACGAACACGCTCAGCATCACGAGCCCGAGACCCACCAGGCTGAGCCGCATCGCCGACCAGCGATAGCGGGTGAAGAGTTCGTTCAGCGACTGAAGCTGATTGAGCCCGATCGTCTGCAGTCCGGCGGGCGGCGGCGTTCCGGCCGGCTGCTCGACCACCGTCAGGAACCAGAACGGGGCCTCGCGCAGATTGCCCAGCAGCGCCAGCGGTCCCGTCAATGCCTGGCCCAGTCCGCCGGCGAGCGCGGCATACTCCGCGGTGGGCGCGGCGGACCGGAGTTCGCCCCAGGCGGTGAAGAAGGGCGCGAAGGAGTCGGCCGTGAAGCCGCGCCGCTCCAGCGCGCCGCGCAGGTCCGCGGCAAACGTGCCCAGCGCCGCCAGGCGGCCGGGCAGCGCGCGCCAGTCCGCCTCCGTCGGCAGCAGCAGCCCGATGCTCGCCGCCGGCGCCGCCGGCGCGGTCTGGGCCAGAAAGGTGTGAAACGCCTCCAGCCGCTCGCGCGCCTCCGGCAGGGTCGCCCCGTGGGTGAGGAAGATCGCGCGGCCGGCGGACTCGCCGAACAAGGCGCGAAGTTCGACCTCGTTCGCCTGGAGGTCGGCGGCCGGCAGGTCCAGTGAGCGCACGTCGTCCCGCCACTGCAGCCGCAGCGGGCCGATCACCGCCACGGCGACGGCGGCGACGAACGCGCCGCGCACGAACCCGCGCAGCCGGCGCCGCTCGCCGCCGCCCCCCAGGAAACCGAACGCGCGGCCCTCGAGCAACGGCCGCTCGAGCTGCGCGAAATAGAGCATCGCCGCGGCCAGGGCACATATCAGGCCGGCGGATACGAAGAGCCCGATCTGCCGGATCAGCGGCAGCTCGGAAAACAGCAGCAGCGAGAACCCGGCCACGGTGGTGAGGCAGCTCGCGAGCAGCGGCTTCAGCAGCCGGCGCAGTTTCTCCCCGTACGGCTCGTCCGGCCGCCGCGAGGGCTGCATGAAGATGTAGAAGCCGTAGTCGACCGCCACGCCGCTGAGCAGCGAGCCGATCACGAAGACGAGGATGTGCAGCCGGTCGAACACGAGCGTCGACACCGTCCAGGCGCCGGCGATCGACAGCAGGATCACCGGCACGAGGTGCAGGAGCAGGTGGATCCGCCGGACGAACAGGCAGCTCACGCCCAGCACGGCGAGCAACGACACGGTGTTGAGCACGCCGATCTCCGCCTTGATCCGCGCCTTGCTCGCCGCCGCGAAGCGGTTCACGCCCGACCAGCGCACCTCGATCGCCGGCTGGACCGCCTGCGCCGCCGCGCGGGCCGCCTCGACGGCCGCGAACACCGGTTCCTGTCCCTCCTCCGTGAACGGCGAGTCCTTGATCCGCGCCCACACGAGCGCGTGGCCGCCGGCCTGCGTCCCGGGCGCGTTGAGCAGCCGCGCCCGTTCCGCCAGCGCCGGCACGAGCAGCAGCGGATCGCGCGGCAGGATCTCCTGCAGCGCGGTCGCCTCGGGCCGGTTCAGGAAGGCTTCGAGCTCGGTCGCCGTCCGCTCCGCCAGCCAGGGGGAAAACGTGGCCGGGACCGCCCCCGTCGCGGCGAACTCCCGCTCCCGCCGGCCCAGCCAGGCCGGCAGCAGCCATTCGAAGCGGCGCTCGAACACGGCGCGTCCCAGGGCGTCACCGGCCGCGGAATCACCCATGACAACCACCTCGGCGAGCGCCGGCGAACGGGCCAGCGCACCGGCGAACGCCGCCGCGGCCGCACGTGGCGGCACGTTTCCCGCCGCGGGATCGCGCAGCGCAAACAGCATGACCCGCGCCTGCACGTTGCTCGCAAACCCGCGGACCAAGCCCAGCTCCGGCGCCTGCTCGGCCGCCGGGATCAGATCGAGCACGTTGGTCGAGATCTTCGCCGCGTAATCCAGCCGCAGCAACCAGGCGGAGCAAAGGACGGCGAACGCCAGCAGCGCGAGGCGGGCGAAGAGTTTTTGGCGGGCGGGTTCCAAGCGGTGAGACGCTAATCCCAGTCCGTTCCGGCCGGGAATCAACCCCGGATGGACGCCGTTCCCGGCCTATCTGAAAAACCGCCGGATCGTGTCGCCGGTGAACAGGACATCCTCGCGCGTGTCGCGGACGGTGATCTCGATCCGCTGCGTCGGCGACTTGACCATTTCGATTTTCGTCAGGGCATTGCCTTCACCGGCGACGCTCAGGACGCCGAGCAGCTGCGCGAAATTCGCATCCCGGGGCACGAAGGCCAGGCTCCACGCCGCGCCCTCGCGCCGGCCGTGCACGTCGAATTCCTGCTGCAGTTTCGCGAGGTCGAAGCGCAGCACGTTCACGAGCGCCGCTGTCGCCGCCTGGGCCCGGTTGTCCGACGGCGCCGCCCGTTCCCGGCCGTCGCGATCGCGCATCAGCAACCCCTGGCGGTCGACAATCATGGTCTGCTCCTCGGGCGTGAGGTAGCGCAGGCTGAGCCCGATTTCCGGCACGATGCGAATCTCGCCAGTCAGCACCACGGGGGTCCGCTTGAACGGGAAGTAACGCCGTTCCTCGAACGCGGACTGCCGCGTCTTGTTCGGCGCGAGCCGGAGCACCAGTTCGCGCCAGGCCGGATCGTTGGCGGCATCCAGCAGCCGCGTTTCCGCCGAAACCCAGGCGACGGGCGCGGTCGGCTCGGCCGCGGGCAGGCGGCACGCGAGCAGGGCGAGCAGGCAAAGCACCGCGGCAGGAGCGGCTTTGCGCGGCGAGCCGTGGGCGGGCGTCCCGAGATCGCGGCGCAGGGCCGCACCTGCAGCAAGGAAAGGGTTCTTCATTTCGCGCGACTTCGTATCCGCCGTACTGAGACCCAGCGCCACAGCAGAAGTTGCGTCAGGAGCCGCGTGTGCAGCCACACGAGCTTCAGGTTGTCGCGCAGGTAATTGAAATGTGAGACCCCGCCCTCGCCCTTGGAGAAGTAGCGGCACGGCGCGGGCCGGTTCACGGTCGGCACGCCGGCCCAGAACATCCGGACGGCGACCTCCGGGTCGAAATCGAAACCCCGGGCCCGCCGCGTCGAGGCGAGCGCGCGCTGCAGCGGCGCCGCGGGATAGACGCGAAAGCCGAAGAGCGGGTCGTCGATGCCGGCGCCGAGAATCTCGAGCCGCGCGAGGCCGACGCTCAGTTTGCGGCCGTGCAGCCGCTCGAGCGGCACCTCGGGGCCGAACACCGGGCGGCCCAGCACCAGCGCCTCGGGTTGCGCGAGGGACGCCGCCATGAACGGCCGGATGTGATCGACCGGATGCTGGCCGTCGGCATCGAGCGTGAGCACGTGCGTGAACCCGGCGGCCAGAGCTTCCGCCACGCCGGTCGCGACCGCGGCGCCCTTGCCGCCGTTGCGCGGCCGCACGATCAGACGCACCCGGGGATCGCGGGCGGCGAGCGCCTGCGCCGCCGCGGTGCTTTCGTCCGTGCTGCCGTCGTCGACGATCCACACCGGACTCCACTGCTCGAGCACCGCCGCCACGGTCGCGAGCAGGCGCGGGCCGGGATTGTAGCTCGGGATGAGCACGAGATGGGACGTCGACGGGGTCATGAGGTCGCGAGCGCCGCCGTGAACTCCCGCGCCACGCGATCGGTGAGCCGCGTCGCGGATTCCCCGGGGACCGGGTCGAGTTCCTGGAGCAGCGTGATGTCGACGCAGGCCGGAAACTGCGGCGCCCGCCACCAGCTCCAGCCCTTCGGCACGAGGTCGCGCGGCGCGCGGATCACGATGAGCCGCACCGGCACCCGGGCGCGCGTGGCGATGAGCGCAAAGCCCGGCTTGAGCGGATTCAGCGTCCGGCCGGGAACGGTGCGGGTGCCTTCGGGAAAAACGAGCAGCGAGTTGCCGCCGGACACCCGCGCCGCGACGTCGCGAATGAGATCGACGCCGCTGTCACCGGCCACGAAGCCCGCCATGCGGGCCGCGGGTCCGAGCACCGGATTCCGCATGATCGCAGGTTTGAAGATGCAGATCGCGTCCGGCAGCCGGGCCAGGATGAACGTGGCGTCCAGCAGCCCGGGATGGTTGGCGATGTAGACCGCGGGCCCCGAGAGCGCGTCCGGGGTGAAGCCGTGGAAGCGCACGTAGATCAGGCGCGAGACGTGCAGCCAGGCACACCACGCCGCGAAGAGGCGGCGCATCGCCGCGCGCACCGCGGGGGCATGACGTTCGCGGTGACGCGACAGGAGCAGCACGGCGGACACCGCGTTCAGGCCCAGGCCGACGACGGCAAACAACGTCCAGGAGAAGATGTTCGCGGGATAGTGATACACCCGCAGCAATCGGCGCGCGAGCGTCATGGCGCGGGCGGATTGAGAGGGATGAAGTTGAACCACAGCAGCGGATCGTGACGCAGGTAGCCTTCGATGCGGATGAGGAATTCCTGAAAGTGCACGCGGGCCCGGGCCAGGTTGGCGGGCTTGCCGGCCTCGTCCGGCCGGAACAGCGGCGAACTGACCACCGTCGAATGGCCGGGCCCCGCCGGCAAACCCAGGCAGAGCACCACGGGCCGGTGGAAGATCAGCGCCAGGTGATAGATGGTGAACGGGAACAGCCGGCGCGCCCCGAGAAAATCAAAGGCCTCGGTCTTGGCACTGAACTCGAGCCGGTCGCATTTCAGGGCCACCGAGCCGCCCGCGGCGATCGCGTCCTTGAGCGCGAAGAGCAGGTTCGAGGCGTCGTTGACCCAGATGAACGTCACCCACGAGGCGAAGCGCGCCCCGAGCACTTCCGTGTCGTGCGAGTTGCCGACGCGCTGCCGCACCATGTACACGCGGCGTCGTTCCTGCGGCCCGAGCAGGAAGCCGGTCAGGTCGGAATGCCCGAGGTGAAACGTCCCCAGCAGCGCCGGCTCGCCCGACGCGAGGATCTCCCGGAAGCCCGTGGCATCCGGCGCCAGGTCGCCCCGGTGGGCGAGTCCGTGCGCGACGCGCAGCCGCAGCATCAGGAATTCCTCGAACGCGAAGAAATGCCGGAAGACCTCCCGCAACGTCGGCTCACGCCCCGTCACCGCGCGAAGATACGCCCGCGAGTGCGCCCGCTGCGCGGGCATGTTCGCCAGCGCCACCCACGTTCCCAGCATGCGGGCCGGCCGGAAAATGAATTCCGGCACGACCGCATCGCAGGCGCACAGAAAACGGTAGCCCCAGCTCGGGCCGGGATTGCGCGTGGCCGTCGCGTTCATGCCCGGGAGCGAAGACCGACGGAAAGGTCGGGATGTGGAAGAGGCAGAGTTGGGTGGCCCACGGAACACACGGAATACACGGAAAGGAACCTCGGGGTTTCCGTGTCTTCCGTGTGTTCCGTGGGCCAACAATTCTCCGCCCTCCGACCCAGGTCCCGCAGGGATTTCAACCCTAACTTCATCGCCACTCCACCTCCAGCCGCAGCCCGGGCGCGGCGACGAGATCGAGCGCCTGGCGCGTCCGCAGCGCGTCGAAGAACATCGGCAGCGTCAGCGCCACCGCCGGCACCGCGGCGTCGACGGGTTCCAGGCGGACCCGCGCCAGCGCACCCGCGGCCGTCGGAACGAGCGCCAGCGCAAAGGCAAAGGTCCGGTCGCTGGCCGCGTTGCGCTCGAGCAGCCAGGTTCCCCGCTCCTCGCCGCCACACACGAGCACCCGCGACGCGTCTGAGAGCAGCGCCGCCTGCAGGGCGTGCGCCGGCAGGTGCAGGCGGCCGGTCAGCGGAAAAAACTCCCGCACCGGGAGCTGCCGCCCGATCAGCGCCTGCTGCACGGCGCTGGGGTGAATCGAGGTCTGAAACAGCGTCGGACTCGCCGCCGGGAAGCTGTCGAGATAGCCCTCGAGCGCGCGCGTCTCGGCGTAGGCCGACGCATACACGACCGCATCGTCGGTTCCCGGCCCGAGGTCTTCGAGGGCCGTGCCGACCAGCAGCCCCAGCTGCGTCATCCGCCGGGTCGCGCCACGCGGAAAACGATCCTTGAGCCGATCGCGCGTCGCGGCCGGTTCCTCGAGTCCCACATCGTGGGCGCTCAGCGCCTGGACATAGCGTTCAAGCATGGGCGAGAAAGAAGGCCGCGTGGGCGCCGCCGAACGCGTTGCTCGCACACACGACGCCGTCGGTGTCGCGCGCGGCGAATTCCCCGTTCGCCAGGTTGGGCAGGAAGCCCGGGCCGGCGGTCCCGACCGTGCCGGGCACCCAGCCGGTCCGGATCGACTCGCACGCCAGCGCCAGCTCGACCAGGCCGCAGCTGCCGAGCGTGTGGCCGAGACTGCCCTTCCAGCCGACCAGCGGCGCACCCGGAAACGCGGCGGCGAGCGCACCGCATTCGAGCCGCCCGGCCTCGAGCGTCCCGGTGCCGTGGCCCTTGAGCCAGACCCGGCGGCCGGCGACCGCCGCCTGCACCGGCGCCAGGCAGGCCGCGAAGCCGGTGCCGTCCGCGCGATTGGCCGTGAAGTGGTGCATCTCGTTGTACAGCGACTGCCCCTCGAGCGCGAAATCGCCCCGCTCCCGCGTCAGGATCGCGTACGCCGCCCCGTCGCCGAGCCCGATCGAGCCGGTGGGCCGGTCCGCATACGGCGCGGGAAACCCGGCGTTCAGGATCTTCAGCGCGTAGAAGCCGCCGGCGACGAACGGACTGATGAAATCGAACGAAAACACCAGCGCCTGCTCCGCCAGCCCCGCGGCAAGCGTCCGCGACGCCAGCAGCAGGCCCAGGTGCGCCGACACGCACGCATGCGACACCGTGGTGACGTTCGGGCCCCACCCCATGGCGCCGGCGAGCCACTCGACGCACGCGTGCGGGGTGCCGAAGGCGAGGTGGGCGGCGTCTCCATGACGCCGATACGCGTACAGGCTGCCGACGCCGAAATTGCTGCTCGTGACAAACACCGGCCGCCGCGCCGTGCCCCACCCGCCGCCGGCGAGGGCGGACGACATTCCCTGCAGCGGGGCGAGCCAGTTGGGCGGCGCCGTCTCGTCGTAGCCGCGGCCCGGCGCGAGCGCGAGCGGCACGGCCTCGCCTCCATCGGCCCCCAGCACGGGACGCGGCTGCAGCGCCACCTCGCCGCGGCGGAGGGCGGCATGCGTCGCGCGGGCGTCACCGAGGGCGGTGAGGCATTCCGTGGCAAGGAGGCGGACGGCGGGAGCGGACGGCATGACGCGGCGGAAAGGCGGGCCGCCGAGAGATCAGCCCGGCAGGCGGGCCGGGTCGGCGCGGGCGCGGATGAACTCCGCCAGGTGGGCGATGCTCGCCAGGGCCTGGCGCGATTCCTCGCTGCTGGAAATCTTGATGCCGTACTCCTTCTCCAGCGTGACCACGAGTTCGAGCGCGTCGATCGAGTCGAGGTTGAGCCCCGAGCCGATCAGCGGCTCGTCATCGGCCATCTGCTCGGGCGTGACATCCTCCAGCTTGAGCGTCGTGACGATGAGATGCTTCAGTCGATGAATGAGCGGATCGGGCATGGGAACAGAGCGAACAAGACGCCGCTGAAGGCGCAAGGGCGCGAGCGTTATTTGGCGGGTTCGGCGCCGGTGACACCACCAACCGCCTGGCTGTAGTTGGCCAGCAGATAGTCCGAGAGTCGATTGGCAATCCGGACGAGCATGGCGTTATCCGCCCCGCCCAGCGAATAGGCGCCGCTCATGGCCGCGGCCCGGGCGTAGAACATCGGCTCGGCGATCACCTTGCCCGTTTCCTTCTCGCTGATCCTGACGCGCACGATGACGGCCGAACTGCCGGCCATCGCCCCGGCCCAGACGCGCGAGGTCGCATTGATGAACTTGATCTCGGGGATCGAGGCCTCGATCAGCAGCGTCCGCACCGGCGCCCCCGCCGGAGCCGCGCTGTTCCAGGTCTGCAGCGCGGGGTTCATCCGCAGGTTCACATTCTCCTGGATCTTCGCCAGCGCGCGCTCGTTCGGCTCCTGGCCGGCGTAGGGCGGGAGCAGCGCGAGCTTCGGCATTTCGAACCGGGTGAAATTGGCGAACTTCTCCGCCGGCGGCGGATTCTGGGTGGTCTCCGTCTTGATCTGCGTGGCGCAGCCGCCGGCGAACAAGCCGGCGACGAACAGGAGCGGTAGGAGATGGCGCTTCATAAGGTCAGAAGGGGGCTGACCACGAAACACACGAAATACACGAAAGCCTCCCGGTGACTCGGTGTTGCAGGATTTCGTGTGTTTCGTGTGTTTCGTGGTTCCCTCGATTGGAGCGGCTTGGTTCACGATGTCCAGCGTCGCAGCACGTGGCACACGTTGCTGCCGCCGAAGCCGCTGCTGTTGCTCAGGATCACCTCCGGCGCGACGTCGAGGGTGGCGCGCGGCAGTTCGAGCCCGGCGCAGGCTTCGTCGGGTGTCACGAGGTGGGCGTTCCCCGGGATGAAGCCATCGCGCAGGGCAAGGGCGCAGAAGGCGGCCTCCATCACGCCGGCCATCGACAGGGGATGACCGGTCAGGCCCTTGGTACTGCTGACCTGCGGCCGCGCGCCGGCGGCGCCGAACACCGCGCGCAACGCCAGCGCCTCCGAGCGGTCGCCCGCGGGCGTAGACGTGGCGTGGGCGTTGACGTAATCGATGTCCCCGGGCGCCACCCGCGCATCCGCGAGCGTGCGCCGCATGGCCTCGGCGAGGCCGGCGCCCTCGGGGTGCGACACCGCGACGTTGTAACCGTCCGCGGCCTGACCCCATCCGGCCAGTTCCGCATAGATCGGCGCGTTCCGCCGCCGCGCGGCCGCCTCGGCCTCGAGGATCAGGCACACGGCGCCGCCGGCGGCGACAAAGCCGTCGCGGGCGACATCGAAGGGCCGCGATGCGGTCGCGGGATCGGGATTCGTCGACAGCGCCCGCATGGCGGCGAACGGCAGGATCGTCTCGGCATTCACCTCCTCGGCGCCGACCACGAGCATCCGTTCCTGCCGGCCGAGCCGGATGTCGTCGAGGGCGCAGCCGAGCGCGTGGCTCGAGGAGGCGCAGGCGGCGACGAAGCCGCCGACCGCGCCGCGAATCCCGTAGTGCGCGGCGAGATTGAAATTGAGGGTGCCGGCAATCGACATGACCACGCCCATCGGATTGCCGCGTTCGAAGCGGGCCGCGTGCATCTGCGCGAGGTGGTGGTGCAGGAGAAACGCCGAACCGGCCGACGCACAGTACAGGCCGGTCGCACCGTCGCGCAGCGCGTCGGCGGCGAGCCCGGCGTCGGCGATCGCCTGCTCGGCGGCGCAGAGGGCGTAGACGCC
>JAEUHA010000286.1 GCA_016793535.1 Opitutaceae bacterium
TCCTTCAGGCGGTCATAATCGAAGTCGGTGATCTCCGGCCGGGCGCGCCGGTAGTACAGTTCGTCGTGACGCGCGACGGTGGCGCGCAGCTCGGCAATGCGTGATTGGGCCTCCGCGGGGGACATTGCGGGCAGTGTTGCGGCGAACCCGCGGCAGTCCAGCCCGGGAAGCGAGCCGAATCGCCCACGGAACACACGGATCACACGGAATGTGCCTGATCCCTTCCGTGTCATCCGTGTGTTCCGTGGGCCAAACCCGCCCGTGATTTTTATCGATGAATTCCGGCGCCGGCACTCGACACCGGCCGATCGCCTCCAATCTTCACGACACTGCCGCTCCGCTGGTGCGGCGGCGTTGAATTTCTCATGGACGGAATCGGCCTCATTCAAGACCTCGCGATCGTGCTGCTCGCGGCCGGGTTCGCCGGCACGCTGTGCCGGCGGCTCGGACTTTCCGTGATCGTCGGCTATCTCCTGGCGGGCACGCTCATCGGGCCCCACACCCCGCCGTTCTCGTTCGTGCAGGACGTCGACCGCATTCAGACGCTGTCGCAGGTCGGCCTGGTCTTCCTGATGTTCGCGATCGGGCTCGGGCTCAGCATCAGCAAGCTCGGCCGCCTCGGCGGCTCCACGCTGCTGGCGACCGGGCTGGGAGCGTTTTTCATGCTGCTGCTGACGCGCACCCTCGGGGCGGCACTCGGCTGGAGCCCCACGCAGTCGCTGTTCGTCGCGGCCATGTTCATGGTCTCCAGCTCGGCGGTGATCGCGAAGATCGTCGGCGAACTGAACCTCGGCCACGAGCGCACCGGCCAGCTCGCCCTCGGTATCACGGTGCTCGAGGACATTGTCGCGGTGATCATGCTCACGATCCTCGCCTCGCACACGGGCGGCGGCGGCGGCGAGACGGTCAGCACGGTGCTCACGACGATGAGCGCGTTCGTCGTCCTCCTCGTCGGCGCCGGCCTCCTGATGGTGCCGCGCCTGATGCGGCGCCTCGAAACGCGGGCCGACCCGGAGCTGCAGACGATCATCGTCGCGGGCGTGCTCTTCCTGCTCGCCGTGACGGCGGTCAAGGCCGGCTACTCGCTCGCGCTCGGCGCGTTCCTGCTCGGGGCCATTGTGGCGGAGATTCCGCAGAAGGGCGCGGTCGAGCGGGCGTTCACCGGCATGCGCGACCTCTTCAGCAGCGTGTTCTTCGTGTCGATCGGCATGATGATCGACTTCAAACTCGTGCTCCCGGTCTGGCCCCTGATGCTCGGGCTGGTCGTCTTCGTCATCATCGCCCGGGCGCTCGCGACGGGCTTCGCGCTCACCCTGTGCGGATCGCGCCCGCGGGAAGCCCGGCGCGCCGGCCTGCTGCTCACGCCGCTGGGCGAGTTCACCTTCATCATCGCCCAGCTGGGCGTGAGCGCCGCCGTGCTGCCGGCGAGCTTCTATCCGCTGTCGGTGGGCGTTTCGATCCTCACGGTCCTCGTGGTCCCGCTGATCAACCGCCACGCGGAACCGATCCTGCGCTTTGCTGAGTGGATCGAACCGCGCTGGGTCACCCGCGCACTCGAGGCCTACCACGGCTGGATCGAGCAGGTGCAGTCGCAGCCGACCCGCTCGATCGCGTGGAAACTCATCCGCGGCCGGCTGCTGCAGACCGGGGTGGAAGTGCTGTTCGTCACCGGCGTGATGCTTTTCTCCCCGCCGCTGCTCGAGCTGCTGCGCGGCAACGCCGCCTCCTTCGGCATCGAGCCACGCACGCTCGGGTGGACGTTCTGGAGCGTGATCGCGATCATCGTGCTGGTGCCGCTCGTGGCGATCTGGCGCAACCTGGCGGCGATCGCGATGATCGTCGGCGAGAGCGCCGGCAGCGACACCCGGCTGCCGGCGGGCGTCGTCCGCAACGCCCTGCTCGGCCTCCTCGCCGTCGGGATGGGCATGTGGATCTATGCGCTCGTGCCGTTCAACCAGCTCGGCATCTGGGGCTGGATCGTGATCGGCATCGCGGCCGCGGTCATCGTGGCGGTGTTCTCGCACAAGCTCATCTACTGGCACAGCCAGTGGCAGTCCTCACTGCGCGACGTGCTCGCCGAGGATCCGCGCGTCGCCACGGAAGCCGTGGCCCTGGCCGCCCGCGGCAAGCGGCTGCAGGATCTCGAGCAATGGCAGCTGCGCCTCAGTGACGTGATCGTGCCGGACGCCGCGGGCTACGGCGGCCAGACCCTTGCGCAGCTTTCCATCCCGGCGAAGTTCGGCTGCGCGGTGCTCGAAGTCGAACGCAACGGCCACGTGATCACCGCGATCCGGCCCGACCTCCGCATCTATCCGGGCGACAAGGTGCTCCTGCTCGGCCAGACCGACCAGTTGCAGCCGGCGCGGGAGTTTCTGCTGCATACGCCCGCCGCGGGCGACCAGTCGGAGGAGTTTCGCGGTTCCGTGCTCGAGACGTTCCTGATTCCGGCCGGTCCGCAGGCCGGGCGCACCCTGGCCGAGCTCAAGCTGGCCCAGTTCACCGGCACCCGGATCGTCGGCATCGAGCGCAACGGCCAGAAGATCATCGCCCCCTCCGGCGCCGAGCGGCTCGAGCCCGGCGACAACGTCCTCGTCGCCGGCACGCTGTCCGAGATCAGCGCCTTCCGCCGCTGGCTGGCAGGCGCCGCCACAAAGTAGCCTGAGAGGGAGGAACCACGAAACACACGAAATACACGGAAAGCAGCGGCGGGCTTTCGTGTCTTTCGTGTGTTTCGTGGTCAACTCATGGCGACGTCCGGCCGGCGAGGCGCTGGACGATGTCGAGCTTGAAGCGGACGAACGTGTAGAGTTCCGCCTCGAGGATCCGCTCCTGGTCGCTGTGGGCGCCAAAGCCCTTCGGGCCGTCCTCCAGGTCGATGCCCGGGCCGATACCGAAGCACTGCACGCCCGCGGCGCGCAGGTAGGCCATGTCGGTCGCACCCGTGCTCATCGTGGGCAGCGTGATCACGCCGTAGTGCCGTTTCACCGCGGACTCGATGACCTCGAAGGCTTCGGTGTTGAGGCTCGAGGGCGGCGCCCCGGGGCGGCTGTGGCCGGGCGCGCGCTCGATGTCGACCTTGGGGTCGTTGATTACCTGCCGCAGCTGGGCGATGAAGCGTTCCATGTCCTCGTCGGGCAGGGCGCGGACATCGAGCGTGGCCTCCGCCTCGGAGGGAATCACGTTCACGCGGTATCCGGCGGTGAAGATGTTCGGCGAAATCGAGGTCCGCAGCGTGGAATAGTACCGCGGCTGGTGTTCGGCGAAGTGCTCCTGCGCGGAGCCGGATTCGTCGCCCTTGAGCACGGCGCGGTAACGGGCGGCCTCCTCCGGCGGACTGATGGTGGCGAGCCGCTCGAAGAACGCCCGCGTGGTCTCGTTGAGCCGCATGGGCGTCTGCCAGTCGGCGATGTTGGCGACAGCGCGCGCGAGCCGGACGACCGCGTTGGACCGCAGCGGCACCGAACCGTGGCCCGCCACGCCGCGCGCGACCAGGCGGAGCCGGTTGGGAATCTTCTCGGTCGTCTGCACGCTGCCATACTGCGGCTTGCCGCCGCTGCGGGCGACACTGCCGCCCTCCGCCAGGCAGAACTCGGCCTCGATCTCCTTGAAGTGCTCGCGGACCATGAACTCGATGCCCACGTGCACCGCGCCCTCCTCGCCCGACTCGGCCAGGAAGATGACATCGCGCGCGAGCGGCAGCCGCGTGCGCTTGAGCAGGAGCATCGTCATGAGCCCGGCGGCGACGTTGTCCTTGTCGTCAACCGTGCCGCGGCCGTAAATGTATCCATCTTCCCGATGCGCCGAAAAGGGGCCGTGCTTCCATTTCTTCGGGTCGACGTTGACCGTGTCGGTGTGCGCCATGACAAGCAGCGGACGCTTGGAGCCGTCGCCGCGCAGCCGCGCGACCAGGTTGGGCCGGTGGGCCTCCTTCGCGAACAGCTTCACCTCGATGCCCTCGGCCTCGAGCACGCGCTTGAGATACTCCACGACCGGGCGCTCGTTGCCCGGCGGATCACTGGTGTCCAGCCGCACGATGGCCTGGAAGTGGCGCAACGTCTCGGCCTCGACCGCCGCCCAGTCGAGTGGGGCGGGCGGAGCGGCGGCGCGCAGAGCGGCCGCACCGAACAGAACCAGGAACGCGACAGGGACGATGGAGCGCATAGGGATGAGACGGTTCAAGCGGACTACGCTCGCGGCGTCGATGGAAACCCGGGCAGGGTTCGGGCCAGGGCCCCCTGTGAGAGCGGCTTTACGCCGCGACCTAGCGGTCGACGACACGTTCGGTCGCGGCATAAAGCCGCTACCCCAAGCTTGCAGGGTTCAGAGCCCCTTGCCCTGCGCCACCTCCATGACGAGCCGCGTCGCGAGATAGAGGCGCGGCTCGATCGAGGAGATGAGGACGTATTCGTCGCTGGTCGAGTGGGCGCCGAAACCCTGCAGGCCGAAACGCTCGATCACCGGGCCCCGCGCCTTCAGGGCGGCGAACGCGGCGTCGGTACCGCCACCCCCGGGCTGCGCGTCGACGATGAGCTCCCGGCCGATTTCGCGGTAAACCGCCTGGGCGTGCGCCGCGAGTTTCCGCGCCGCCGGCGTCGCTTCGAGCGGCGGCCGGCGTCTTTCAAATTCGAGCTCGACCTTGGTCTCCGGCAGGAGCTTGTGCGCGATGCGTTCGCGGATCTTCTTCTCGATCCGGTCGTAGTCGGCGATGCGCAGGACGCGGACATCCGCGCTGGCGGTCGCCTCCGGCGGAATCATGTTCCGCGTCACGCCCGCCTGCGCGAGCGTCCAGTTCATCTTCAACCCGTGCTCCGGTTCGGAGAGGTCGCGCGTCTGCAGGATCAGGTGTGCGAGTTCGTAGAGGGCGTTCACGCCGCGCTCCGGCGCGCCGCCCGAGTGGGAACCGCGCCCCTGCACGCGCAGATTGACCGCCGCGATGCCACTCGTGGCGAGCGCAAGGTTGTCCGCGTCAGCCCGCGTGGCCTCGAACGAAAACACGGCATCATGTTCGGAACCGAGCTGGGTAAGCAGATGGCGCGAGGCCGGCGAACTGAGTTCCTCGTCGCCGTTGATCATGACCGTGATCGTGCCGTGGTCGCGAAAGTTCAGCCCCTTGAGCATCGCCATCACATGGAGGATCACCGCCACGCCCTGCTTGTCGTCGGAAATCCCGACACCGTAGGCGCGGTCACCGTCGATCCGGAAGGGCTGCTTCGCGAGCGTGCCCCGCGGATACACAGTGTCCATGTGCGCGATGAGCAGGATCGAGCGCGTGCCCGTGCCCTTGAAGGTCGCCCGCACCATCCGGCCCATCTTCTCCGGGGTGTCCGACATCTTGTAGACGTCGGCACCCGGCGCGATGAAGTCGACCTGCCCGCCCAACGCGGCCAGTCGGGCGCCGATGAGGTCGGCGAGACGGGCGAGGCCCTCGACGTCGCGACTGCCGCTCTCGATGTTGACGATCTCCTCGAGGGTCTTGAGCAGCGGGGCCTTCTCGCGCTGCGCCAGGGAGCGCACGGACTCCACGGCGGCACCGCGGACCAAGGGAGCGAACGCGGCCAACCCGCAGGCGAAGAGGAGGAGAGCGGGAGTGCGATTCATGAGCGGAAACAAATCAAAGTTCCGTGCGGGTCTGGTTTCAAACCAATCTGACCTCATCCTCTCGCCGCTCGGGGGCGCAACCCGAACAAACGGACGACAGAATCAACAAGACTTACAGGATCAACTTCGGGTCAGGCGGAGGTACGATGAAGTTCCAAATCCGGTCCATCCAGTCCATCCTATCGAAGAATCAGGCTATCCACTCGCGGCTTCCGTTGCGGCCGACCGCTGCCCACACTTCGAGTCCAGACGTTCCACTGCAAACGCAGCCTCCCCCCGCGTCCATGAATCCCCTCGCTTTGTTTCAGCAGCATCGGGCGGAGTTCCGCGGCCGGCCGGTCGCGGGATTCACGGTGGAGGTCTTTCCTGACCTTTGCCGCGGCACGGCTCAGAATGCCGGGGAAGAAGGCTGGATTGGTTTCGCCCAGCTTGATCCGGAATCGGCCGGGGCGCGCATCGACGAGCAGGTCCGGTACTTCGCCCGCCTCAGCCAGGCCTTCGAATGGAAACTCTTCGACTTCGATACGCCCGCGTCACTTCGGGCACTGCTGGAGGCGCGCGGCTTCGGCTGCGACGAGCCCGAGGCGTTTCTCGTCCTCGACCTGGAGAGCTGGACAGACGATCGCTCCGCCGCGCCTCCGGTGCGGCTCGAACAACTCCACGACGATGACGGCCTGAGGGACTTTGTCGCCGTGCAGGAGGCGGTCTGGGAAAGATCGTTGCCCACGGACTTCGCCCGCTACCGCCGCGAGCTGCAGGCGACGCCGGACGTCACGTCCTTCTACTGCGCCTATTGCGACGACCAGCCGGTGGCGGCCGGCCGGATCGAGTTCCCGGCGGGCCGGAGTTTCGCCAGCCTCTGGGCCGGCAGCGTACGGCCCACCATGCGCGGGCGCGGCGTGTATTCCGCGCTGCTCGCGGCCCGCCTCGCGGAGGCGAAGGCGCGCGGCTACCGGTTCGTCACCGTCGACGCCGCGCCGATGAGCCGGCCGATCCTGCTGCGCAAGGGTTTTCAACACATCTGCTGGACGTACCCGATGCGGTTGCGGACGTGAACCGCCCCACGCCCAGCGGTCACGCGAATCCCGCCACCCGCGGCACTTTCCTTCTACCTCAACTCCCGTCTCATGTCCGGACCGCAAACCTAGGATCGTCGTAGCTTGGAGCGCCGTGGTTTTCCTCCGGTCAGGTCGATCGGGCCAGGGCCTCCCCTCCTCCACCCATCCCACCCACCATGCGCGTAATGATTCTCATCAAGGCCGATCGAAACAGCGAAGCCGGTGTCATGCCGGACACCGCCCTGCTCACCGCCATGGGCAAGTTCAACGAAGAGCTGGTCCAGGCCGGCCTCATGCTGGCCGGCGAAGGCCTCCACCCGAGCTCGAAAGGAGCCCGCGTCCGTTTCTCCGGCGCCGACCGCACCGTGATTCCCGGACCGTTCGCGGATACCGCCGGACTCATCGCGGGCTTCTGGATCTGGCAGGTGAAGTCGCTCGACGAAGCCATCGCCTGGGTAAAGCGCTGTCCGAATCCGATGCTCGGCGAAACGGAAATCGAAATTCGCCGCATCTTCGAAACGGAGGACTTCGGCACGGAACTCACGCCGGAGCTGCGGGCCCAGGAAGACCGCCTGCGGGCGGAAACGGCGGCCCGGTCGAACTCGACCTGAGGTCCGCCCGGACCCGGCGCCCCGGAGCCCGCTACGGCGCCAGCAGCCGGGCCTTGAGAAATTCAATCCCCGAAGTGTAGCGCGGCCGGGCCCCGGGGTACTTGAGGTGTGCCTCGACGCCGAGCTCGTCGCACCGCTTTTTCAACGCGACGCCGTGGGCGACGTGGTGCGAGATCCAGTTCTCCGCCGCCTGGGGGTCGGCCGGACGCGGACTGTCGGGCGGCATGCCGTAGGTCAGGAAGACGGGCGGATCATCGCGGGTGAGCAGCGTGAGCGCGGACGTTTCGGCGACGATCGCCGCGGCCGACACGGGATCGCTCGTGCCGAACCACTTCTCGTTCCAGGCCGCGAGACTGGGCAGGCGGGAGGCCCGCGTCGTGTTGTGCGGAATGTGGGCGTCCCACCACTCGAGCCCCATCGAGGCCTGCCCACCCTGCGGCGCGGCGCAGGCGAGGCGTGACGACTCGCGAGCCACCGGGTCCGCGCTGCGCGGATCCGCGAGGTCATCGTGAAACGCCAGGTACATCACCAACTGCGCGCCCGCGGACCCGCCGAAGCCGCCGAAACGCGACGTGTCCAGCCGCCACTCTGCCGCGCGCTGGCGCAAGAACTGCACGGCGCGGCTGACGTCCCGATGCGCCGCCGGCAGCCG
>JAEUHA010000470.1 GCA_016793535.1 Opitutaceae bacterium
CTGGTCCTGCAGCACTTCGCGCTCGAGCCGCACAGCTCCGATCCGTCGCACGAGGGACGCTGGGCGGTGGAGATCGCCCAATCGCTCGGCGCTGTCGCCGCCCGCCGCAAGCTGTCGGGCGGGGCTGCGATCGCAGTGCCCGGGCACCTGGCGCTGACGAAGTTCATCAAGACGCCTTCGGTCGCGAAGGAGAAGCGGACCAAGATCGTCGCGTTCGAGGCGGCGGAGAACATCCCGTATCCACTTGAGGACGTCGTGTGGGATCACGTGGTGGTGGCCGACGACGGCTTCGACCTGGAGGTGATGCTCGCGGCGGTGAAGTTCGATGCGATGCAGTCGCTGTGCGGCGCGGCGGATGCGGCGGGTTTTCCCGTGGAGCGCGCCACGCCCGCGAGTCTCGCCCTCTATCACGCGTTTCGCTACAATTACCCGCAGGTGCTGGAAAGCGTGATCGTCGTGAACGTCGGCGCCCGCACGACCAACCTGCTGTTCCTCGAGGGCGACCGGTTTTACGTGCGCACGCTGGCGCTGGCCGGCAATGTGGTCACGCAGGCGATCTCCGAGGAACTGCGGATCGATTTTGCGTCGGCCGAGACCCTCAAGATCCAGGTGCTGTCGGGCAAGAGCGACCTCCCGCCGTCGTCGCCGTCACGGGCCGCGGTGCACCGGGCCGCGACTGCGTTTGCGACCAAGCTCCAGGTCGAGATCACGCGTTCCGCCGTGAACCACCGGCGGCAGTCGGGCGGCGGCGCCCCGGTGGCGGTGTACTTGACCGGCGGCGGTTCACTGATCGAGGAGTTGCCGGCCGTCCTGGCCGAGCGGCTGAAGCTTCCGGTGGAGCGGTACGATTCGCTGAAGAACGTAGACCTGTCGGCCGATGCCCGCGCGGCCGGCGCCGAGAGTCTCTCGCCGGTGCTGGCCGATCTCGTCGGCCTCGCCACGCGGCTGGTGAAGAAGGAGGAGTCGGAAGCGAGCCTGCTGCCACCGGCGCTCACGGCGGCGCTGGCGTTTCGCAAGCAGCAGCCCTGGTACATCGCGGCCGCGGCGCTGGTCGTCGTGGCGCTGATTCCGCCGATTGTCTACCTGCACACCGTCACCACCGGATCGCTGGAACGCATTTCGCAGGTCGACACCCACCTGATGCCGCTGCGGGCGATCGAAAGCCGCAACGCGGAGAACCTCCGGCAAATTGAGGAGGCGGCCAAGCAGATCGCCGCCCTGCGCGGGGCCTACGAGACCAAGGCCAACTGGATCAATTTCTTCACCGACCTGCAGGAGCGCCTGGTCAAGGTCGAGGACGTGTGGCTCGACAAACTGCAGGTGGTGCGCCCGCCGCTGCCCGAGCCGGGCTCCGTGCCCGAGGAGCCGCCGCCGCAGGAAAACCCGCCCGCCCCGACCGATGGCTCTGCGGCACCGGCGGAAGGCGCCGCGCCCGCGGCTCCCGCCGTGCCGAAGGGCCCGCCGGTGCGGCTCGCGCTGAGCGGGCGTTTGCTCGACGTCACGAATCCGCAGTCGAAGGTGAGCCCCGAATCCACCCTGCGGGTGAAACAGCTGCTCGCCAGCTTCACGGGCTCGCAGTTCATCGCCGCGGTCGAAAATGAGCGGTTCGACAACAGTCAGAACGGACTCCTGCGGTTCGATTTCACGCTCGTGATCAACCCGAAGAAGACGCTGTAGCGATGAGCTTTTATCGGAAGAATCCGCTGTTCGCGATCGCGATGACTCTGTGCGCCGTGCTGGCGCTGGGGGAGCTGGCCCTGATCTACGAGCGCTACGCCGCATCCCGTTCCGCCGCCAAGCGGCTGGCCCAGCGGCGGGCCGACCTCGAGAGCATGACGGTGCTGATGCCACCCCCGACCCGCGAAGTCGCCACGGCGATCGAGACCGATCTCGCCAAGGCGCAGAAGGCGCTCGCGGCGATGCAGGGCGAGCTCAAGGGGCGGGGGCCGGTCGGGGAACGCATTCGGACCGCCAAGGCGCCGGCGGCGCGGACCGACGCGTATTTCGACCTGGCGACGTTCGTGGAAAAATCGCGCGCCGCCGCGACGCAGCAGGAGATCGAGATCCGTCCGGAAGCCGCGCGGTTTGGGTTCGCGGCCTTCGCCAACGAAGGCCCAATGCCCGATCATATCGAGGCGGTGTTCCGGCAGCGCCAGATTGCGCAGTACCTGGTCGACGCCCTGATCGAGGCGCGGCCGCGGGCAATCTTTTCGGTCAAGCGCGAGGCGACGCTCGGCAAGGCGGACCGCGAGGCCCGGGCCGCGGCCATCGCGAACGGCGAACCGCCTCCGCAGGTGCACGGCGAGGAGGGGCCGGACTATTTCGCGATCGATCCCCGGGTGACCGCCCGGGTGCCGGGTTTCATCGACACGGTGCCCTTTCGCTTCGTTTTCACCGGCCAGACCGCCGCCCTGCGGTCTTTCCTGAACCGGCTGGCGTCGTTCGAACTCCCCGTGCTGGTGCGTGAAGTTGAGGTGGAGCAGGCCACGGCCGAGGAATCGGCGTCGGCGCCCGTCGTCGAGGAAACCGCCACCCCCGCGACCGAGGCCTCGGTTGCGGCGTCCGTCCTTCTCACCACCGACGCCCCCGCGCCCCGGCCCGTCGCACCCAAGGCGGTGCGGACGCCCCGGGCGCCGACGACCCTGCCGATCGTCGCCAAGACGCTCTCCAAGTTCACCGTTACCGTCGAGTTCGTGGAGCTCGTTCCGCCCGCCGAAGCACCGGCCCCGGCTGACGCCGCCCCGCCGGCCCCCGCCACATGAACCGTCGCCTTTCCCAGGTGGAGCAGCCTGTCTGCCGGCTGCTTTCTCTCCCGACCCGCCCCGCCGCGAGATTTCCATCCGTCGGCGCTTTGCCTTCGCCCTGACCCATGGCCGCCCCTTCCAGCGAAAAAGTCCTGCTCGGCGCCGCGGCGCTGGTCGCGCTCGCGTCGGCGGCCGGCTTCGGGTGGATAACCTTCACCCACCCCTCGGCCGCCAGCACGCCGCTTCCCCGGGTCGAACTCGCCACGTCGCCGTACGAGCCGAAGGCGCCGGACGCGCCGGCGGTGCGCACCGACACGTGGGGCGCTCCCGCTGCCCAATCGCGCGGTCGCGAATGGATCTACGATGCGTTCACCCCGCCGGAGATTTTCTACAACGCGCGCTCGAAGCAATTTTCGGTCAAGCCTCCTTCCAGCCTCCTCGACGAGGATGCGCTGGAGTCCTACGGGCTCGAGCTCGTGTCGGTGCGTCCCGAGCCGTTCCGTCTCCAGCTGATCGGGTATGTGGGGGGAGAAGGTTCGTGGCGGGGCACGTTTCAGAATGCGGTCACCGGCGAGGTTTTCCTGGGCTCCGCCGGCCGCCGGGTGCCGACCCTGGGCATCACGATCAAGAGTCTCGATGTTTCGCTGCAGCCGATCCGGGTGGGCGAAAACACCACCGTCAAGCAGCGCGTCGCGTCTGCGGTGATCTTCGACGAGCGGGCCAACCGCGACGTCACCCTCACGCACCGGGAACGGCAGTTCACCGGCGTGATCTCGGCGTTCGTCGCCGCCCCCGGGGAAACCGCCACGCGTGAGGTTCGCGAAGGCGATGCCTTCAAGATCGGCGAGACCTCGTATCGCATCGAGGCCGTCAAGCTGACGCCGGCGTCGATCGAGGTCACCAAGGAGTCGGCGTCGCTCTCGCAACCCGACCGGCGCGTGCTCCTGCCCCGCGAAGTCGAGACGCCCGATGCGCCCGAGCCCGAACCCGTGACGCCCGCTCCGACGGCGGGACGTTGAGTTTTGACCGCAGAATTCCCGTCTCCATGCCCGCTGCGCGCCACGCTCCTTTCCAACCGGTAACCGCTGATTCCGCGGCTGACTCGGTTCGTGCCCGCCGTGGGATCCGCGGTCGATCCGGCTCGCTTCATTCCGTCTCTGCCCTGCGTCGTCGCGGGCGCGCCTCCCTGATCTCTTTCGCCGTTCTCCTTTCCCCTTTCCAGCAATGAATACTCGCCCCCTCCCTGCGTCCGTGCTCGCCGTGCTCGCCGCCGCCCTGATCGGTGCGGCCGTGCCGATGCCGCGGGCTTTTGCCGCGCAAAGCCCGACGACGGACGCCAAGATCCGGCTGATGTCCGAGGCGCTGCGGGCGCGCGATGCGGGCGATCTGGCCGGTGCGCGCAAGGCGCTCGATCAACTGACGTCCCTTTCCCCCACTGATCCCGCGGTGCAGAAGCTCCGCTCGGAAATCGAGGCGCAGGCCGTGGCCCAGCAGAACTCGCTCGCCCAGCGCGAAGCCGCCCGCAAGGCGGCCCAGGCCGCCCCCGCTCCGGCTCCCGCTCCGACAGCGACCGCACCGGCGGCGGCTCCGCAGATGATCGATGTACGGATTCCCGACCCGGGCCAGACGGCCGTGCCGTCGGCAGCCGAGATCGAGGCCGACGCCCTCGCGCGCGCCGAGACCGCCCGGATCAACCAGCTCATCGCCGACGGTGAGGTGCAGCTTGCGACCCTGCGCCGCCAGGTGCGCGACGGCCGCGCTGAGGAGGCGATTGCGACCGCGGACGCCGCGATCGGCAGCCTGCCGTCCAATCCCCTGACGCAAAAACTGATCGCCGACCTGAAGAAGGAAAAGGCGACCGCGCTGCTCGACCGCGCGCAGGCGGCCCTGAAGCGCGGCGATATCGCCGCCGCGCGCACCGCCGTGATGATGCACGGGCAGATCGCGCCCGCGAGCACTCGCTCCCAGGGCATTGAGCGCCAGATCACCCGCGCCGAGTCCACGCCGGTGGTGGCTGCGGTTGACCCGGTGTTTGCCGCCGACCGCGCCGCGACCGCCCAGTTGATCGCCAAGGGTCGGGCCCAGTATGTCGCCGGTGACCTCGATGGCGCCCAGGAGACGTTCCGGGCGATCGAAGCCCAGGAGCCCGACAACACCGTCGCCAAGGGTTTCCTCCTGCGCATCGCCGAGGAAAAGACCGAGACCGGTGCCCTCAATCGCGAGAAGACCCGCGCCCAGCTGCTCGAGGAAGTGGCCAAGAGCTGGCAGCGCCCCGGCATTTTCCAGGAGCGGACGCGGGAAGCGTCGGTCGTCGAGGCCGCCGCTCCGCTGCTGCAGAAGCTGAACCAGATCGTCGTGCCTGAGTTCGTCTTCTCCCGCGCGCCGCTCGCCGACCTGACGAACAACCTCGGTGAGATTTCCGCCGCCTATGACATGACCGGTACGACGCCCAAGGGCGTCAATTTCGTGCTGCAGGACGCGAGCGGCAAGAACCCGCTGGTCTCGATCTCCCTGCGCGGGCTTTCGCTGAAGCGCGTCCTAGACCTCGTGACCCAGCAGGTCGGTTACCAGTATGAGGTGCAGGCCGACGCCGTGATCATCCGTCCCGGCGGCGAGACCACGACGCTCGAGACCCAGTTCTTCGCCGTCACGCGGGCCACGGTCCTGCGCATGACCGGCATGTCGTCTTCGAGCGGGCCCACCGCGACGTCGGATCAGTCCGCGGGGGCCGGTGCCGCCACGGTGTCCGGCGGCGAGGCCGCCTCGATGCGCGCCTTTCTCCAGCAGGCCGGCGTGAGCTTCACGGTCGAGGGCAGCTCGCTGGCCTACGACGGGTCCGCGATCATCGTCACGCAGACGCCCCGCAACATCGAACGCATCCGCAACATTCTGGCCCGTTACAACGACGTGCGCCAGGTCGAGATCGAGGCCAAGTTCATGGAGGTGCAGGAGGGCGCGCTCGAGGAACTCGGCGTCTCCTGGAATCTCTCCCGCCGCGGCGTCGCCCGCGTGAACCCCAACACGGGGGCGCCGATCCTCGATTCGAACGGTCGGCAGATCTTCGATCCCCAGGAGACCTACACGAGCGGCGGCGTCACCCGTTCGCTGATCGGTGCGTTCCCGAGCACGTCGAACGCCAACGCCCTCGTGATCAAGGATCCGGCGATCACCAATTCCGAGACCGACCCGAAC
>JAEUHA010000338.1 GCA_016793535.1 Opitutaceae bacterium
GGCGGGTCTGGTCGAACACCGCGCTGCCGAGGAAGAGCTTGCCGCCGAGGACGGAGAACTTGACGCCGACCTCCTTGAGTTCGCTGGGCTGCGTGAACGCGGACTTGTCGAGCTCGAACGGCGCGGTGTTCCCCGCGCCGCGGCCGATGAAGGCGGTGTAGCCGCCGCCATTGCCGGCCGCGCCCGAGGTGTTCTCGCTGTAGTTGTAGGTCGCATACGCCGAGACGGTCGGGCTGAAGTTGTAGCCGAGACTGACATTGCCGTTCGGCAGCGCGACGTTCAGCCGGTCTTCCGCCACCGTGGTGAACGGGTCCCGTGAATAAATGCGCATGAAGTCGAACCGCGCGCCGGTGCTCAACGTGAGGTTCTCGGCCAGCTTCCAGCTGGCCTGGAGGAACGGTGCGAGCGTCGTGGCGTTGCTGATGTTGCCGTCGGCGCCGCTCGGCGAGCCGAAGGCGATGATCGTCGAACCATACCGGTCCGGCCTGCCCGGCACCGGCGCCGCCGCGAAATGCCCCGCGAAGTTCACCGAATTGTAGGCGTTGATGAAATTGCGGTCCCGCGTGATGTCCCACACCGCCGCCGGCTCGAAGAAGAAGTCGGCCCAGGCCTTCACGCTGATGTAGCGCGCGGCGGCGCCGTAGTTGAGCGTGTGCTTCCCGAGCTTCTGCTGAAACTCGAGCCGGGATTCGATCGTGTACGAGGGATCGATCACCTCCGAATAGTGATAGGAGCTCAGGGTGTCGCGGCGCGTGTAGGTGAAGAGGTTGTTGTTGACCACCGTCAGCTCGGGCGAGGACTTGAAGGTCTGGACCGCCTGCACCTTGAAGTTGCGGCCCATCGAGTTGTTGCCGGGACGCAGCAGGCGCAGCCGGCGGTCGAGCTTCACCTCGGGCCCGTAGGCCATGCGATTGCTGACCGGGAATCCGGAAGTCACCCACCGCGAATTCTGCGGATCCGACTGCGGCGCGGCCGCGCCCGCGGGCACGCCGAAGCTCGCGATGATCGGGGCGCCCGAGGCGGTGAAATACTGCGGGAAGCCCGCGACCGGTGCCGGGTTGTTGTTCACTCCGGTCAGGTAGTAGCCGTCGTCGATCAGGCGCTGCGTCGGGCGGTTCACGCCGAAGTTCTCGACGTACTCGGCGTAAAACGCCTGCGCGTTCAGGAAGAGCTCGTAGTTGGAGTTGGTGCGGAACGTGAGCGCGCCGTACAGCGAGTGCTTCTTTGCGTATTGGTCATAGTAATACCCCTTGCTGTCCTCGCCGGCGTAGCTGATCCGGTAGGCGAGCTGTTTCGAGACCGGCCCGCCGATGTCGAGGCCCCACCGGAATGTCTCGTAGCTGCCCACCGTCACGAAGGTCGAACCCTTGAACTGGTCGAAGTACGGTCGCTTGGTGATCAGGTCCACGAAGCCGCCCACATAGGTCGACACCCCCTGCACCGCGGTCGCCGGACCCTTCACGATGTTCACCGATTCCACCGAATTGAAGTCGATCGGCATGCCGTTGCCGTTGCTCGTGATCCGCTCCCGGATCCCGTTGACGAAGACGTCGCCCGACTGGCCGCGGATGTCCGGGTTGCCGGGGGCGCCGAAATTGGTGCGGGTGTAGGAACTCGAGGTGAGCTTGGAGAAATCCCGCACGTCCTGGATCGCGATCGCGGACAGTTGCTCGCGGGAGATGATCGTCACGTTGCGCGGCGTCTCGAGGATGCTCATGTCAGTTCCGAAGACCGAATTGAACGGCCGCGACGTGGGCAGGATCTGCTGTTCGATCGGCACGCCGCTGACTTCAAAGCGCTCGAGGGTGGTGACGTCACCGCCCGCGGGGCGCGTCGGCGCCGGGGCGGTTTGGGCCGTCAGCGGAACGCCGATCAGGCTGAGGAATGCGCCGGTCAGGGCGCGCCGGGAAGGTCGGTGGGAGGTGTGGTGGATCACACGGTGATCCACAGCACCCGGCGAACCAGCGGAGCAGGCAGCAAAAGAATGCATGCCCCGGCGGCATCGTATGACTACAATTCAAACAGCGGCACGATCTTCATGCCCCGCACGTCTACCAGGCCGCGATCGGTGAGCCGCAGCTCAGGAATAACCGAAAGCGGCAGCAGGTTGAAGCCCATGTACGGGACTTTGCAGCCCAGCCGAGTCCAGGCCCGCTTGAGCCGGGTTGTCTCCCGCGCGACGTCCGGTGCCCGCCGGTCCGACAGCAGGCCGGCGATCGGGAGGGCGACGCTGGCCAGGACCTTGCCGTCGCGCACGACGCACACGCCTCCCCGGAGGGCCTTGATGGTCGCCAGTGCGAGCTGGAGGTCCGACTCGTTGGAACCGGCGAGCACGATGTTGTGCGCATCATGCCCCACGCTGCTGGCGACGGCGCCGCGGGTGAGACCGAAGTCGCGCAGCAGACCGTAGCCGATGCCGCCGTTCTTCCCGTGCCGCTCGATGACGGTCAGGAAACAGAGTCCGTTGGCCTGCAGCCACGCCGCCCCGTCGGTGCCCGCTGGCACCGGCAGTTTCTCGTGCGCGGTGAGAATGCCCGGCGGAACGAGGCGGATCACATTGGCCGTCGCCGCGCGCGTGGGCAGTTCGGGCGTGAGCCGCGCCCGCCGTGGCAGCTTCACGGTGGCGTACGCCGCGCGTGGATACCGGTAGCGTCGGCTCATCGCGCGATCGAGGACGGGCGTGACCTTCCGGCGCTCCACCACGAGTTCGCCGCCGTACCAGGTGTTCTGGACTTCGAGGGCGTCGTTGAGCAGCACGAGGTCGGCCCGGCGCGCGGGCGCGATCCCGCCGAAGTCGCCGTCCATGCCGTAGCGCGTGGCGGGGTGCAACGAACCGAGGCTCCACGCCGTCGTCGTCCGCAGGCCCGCGGCCACCGCCTGCCGCACGACCCAGTCGAGTCCGAAGAGGAAAAGATCATCGGCGTCGCGATCATCGGTGCAGACGCACACGCGTTTCGGATTCGCGCCGAGTTCGGTGACCGCCTTGATCGCCTGCGGCAGCGAGTGCCAGGGCGTCTGGGGATTGCCGCCGCGCAGGAAGATCCACACGCCGTTTTCGAGGAAATCGTTGGCGATCTCGCGGTCGATGGCCTCGTGCGTGTCGGTGATGCCGCTTGCCGCACCGGCGGCCACGAACTCACGGCCGTAGATGTGTCCGCACACCGGCCGCCCGCGGCGCAGGGCCTCGGCGAGGATCGCGTGGCTGCGGGCGTCGCCAAGCGCCACGGAAATGTAGTCCATCTTCTCGCCAAGTGCGGCCGCTTCCGGCCAGCGATCGAAGATCCGGCCGATCTTCGCCGGCGTCAGGTCGCCGCCCGCGGTCTCGAGCGCCGCGTTGGTGGCAGGCACCGTGCTGGGGACGGTCAGGAAGATCGACAGCGGCGCGCGGCGCGCGTCCTCCAGCATCCACTCGATGCCGGCGACATCGCACACGTTGCCGATCTCGTGGCTGTCGCAGAACACCGTCGTCGTCCCGTTGAGCAGCGCCGCCTCCGCAAACGCGCACGCCGTCATCATGCTGCTCTCGATGTGCACGTGGGGATCGACGAGCCCCGGCGCGAGGATGCCACCGCGGGCGTCGTAGATGCGGGTGCGACGCGAGCGCAGCCCGGACTTGCGCAGCGCTCCCGCCGGTTGCACGACCGCGATGCGGCCGCCCTTCACCCAGACTTCGCGCTCGACGTGGATGCGTTCGGTGTAGGTGGAGAGGATGCGCGCGCCGGTGATGACGAGGTCCGGCGCCTCCCGGCCCATCGCCACCGCGGCCAGCGTTCGCGTCATCGTGTGGAGCGGGGCAACGGAGAAGCGGGTCAACATCCCGCGGATAAAGCAGGACGCGCGCCCGGAGGAGAAGCGAAAATCTCGATCGCTGCTCCACCGCACGGGGCCGGTTTCCTTGCGGGTAGGCGGGGGCGCACCCACCGCGTGACGAACGTGCCGCATTTCGACCGCTCGCGGGGTGAGGGCACCCCGCCTACATGGTCGCGTCCGGCTGCGGGCTCGCGCTTCCCTTACGTGCCCTCGTAGAGCTTGGCGATCTCGAGCAGAATCTTCTCCAGCTCCTGGTAAAACTTCTCCTCGTTCATCCTGGCCTTGCGCTCGCGCAGGCCGGACAGCTGCAGTTCGAGTTCGTCGCGCTTGGCGCGGAGTTCCGGGCTCAACTGCTGTTCAGCGGCGCTACGCACGAGGTGGAATTGGTGGGCCCGCGGGCCATCGGGCGCTGCGCCGTCCTTGGCCCGCTTCGTCGCATACACGCCGCGAAACCAGTCCGCCGGCGTGCCGAGTCCGTCGCCGTTGTCGTCGATCAACGCATGCTCGGTCGCGAGCCGGCCCTCGGTCTTGTAGAATTCCGTGGTGCGGTGTGACGCGCTGAGGAACGACTCCAGCAGCGAGATCTGCCCATCCTTGTCGAGGTCGCTCTTGGGATCGGACAGCGCCTCCGCGAGGTACTTCCCGAAGCGCGCGTAATTTTGCTCGTTGCCGCTGCGGGTCGCGCTGATCACGACGCGGCCGGCGGTGGCGAGGCGCGCGAGAAAGGGCGCGCTCGACGAGGTGGTGTCGATGACCGCGAGCGGACGCTGGAACGGCTTGAGCCAGGTGGCGAGTTCGGCCGCGGCGACATCGGGCCCGCGCAGGTTCAGCTTCGCCTCCCGGCCGTCGAACGTGCCGTGGCCGATCAGCACGAGCCAGAGTTCGCCCGGTCCGGCGGTCGGCTCGGCCGCGAGCGCCTGCTTGAACTTATCGTAATCCGACCCCGCGCCAGCTTCCTCGAGGCCGATCGCAAGGTGACGGGCCCCTGCCTGCGCGCTCGCCTTGGCCCAGGCCTCCGCCTGCAGCTGCAGGTCCGGCAGGAATTCCGCTTCTCCCGGCGCGCCAATCACCACGATCACCGTGGCGCGGTCGGCCGTCGCCGGAGCCGCGGCGGGTGCCGGCGCGGCGACCAATGCCGGCAGCGCCAGCGCGCCCAGGGCGGAGGCCCAACGGACGACGTGGCGCACCGGCCCGAGGGAATTCGAAACGGACACGGACATGTTCAAGGCATTCCTTTCCAGCGCCGCAGCCCCCACTCCGCCAGCAGGCAGGCCAGGGCAAACGCGAACATCACGGGCGTGTGCCACGCGGGGTACGACCAGGTTTCCATCACGGGAGCGCGCAACTCCGGCAGCCGGCGCACGAACCCATCCAAGTCCGCCGCAGCGACCACCTGGCCGCCGGTCTTGCGGGCGATGTCCTCGAGCAGCGCAACGTTGGGCACCAGCGAACGAAACTCCTCCGCCGCGAGGTCGGTGCTCCACCCCGTTTCGGCCCGCCCGAGATCGGCTCCCGCGTTATTCTTGACCGACGCCACCGCCCGGTAGCCGCCGGTCTGGCGCGGCACATAGGTGACCTGATAAAGGCCCGGCTCCGTCAGCGCGGGTTCCGCTTCGAGCTTGATCGTCGCCGCGGCTGCACCGTCCGTGCCGGCAAAGACGACCGGCTCGATGTCGATCATGACGGACGCCTCGTCGACCGGCTGAAACTTCTCGTCGCGCACGCGCACCTGGAGGCGCACGGCGCCGTTGGCGTCGGCAGCCACCGGCTCCTGCGTGAGCTGCACCCGGGCGGGCACGTCGGCGATCAGCCAGCGCACCAGCTGGCGCCAGGCCCGGCCCATGTCGGCCTGGGCGACGGCGTCCTTCATGCCCCAGCGCCAGACATCCCCGACCATGAGCGCGGCGGTGCGGCCGCGGCCGAAGCGCTGGATGGCGAGCGCGGGAAGTTCACCGCCCCGGCCATCGCGCACGGTGGCGATCACGCTGGCACCCGGCTTGAGCGCCCGGACGCGATTCAGAACCTCGAACGGCGGCATGCCTTCGATGCGGGTGCGCTCGTCGGCCTCATTGTCGCGCAGCCGCGCCCAGGCCTGCAGCCAGCCTTCGCGGGCGAGCTGGAACTGGACCGGGCCCGGCGCCTCGGCCGCCGCGGCGTCCTGGCCATCCAGATACACGGGCAGCATGTCGCCGATCGGATTGCGGAGATAGTTGCCTTCCCGGAAACTCTCCATGCCTCCGAGCATGAGCACGCCGCCGCCGCGCTCGGACACGAATTTCTGCAATAGCTGCGCCTGGTCGGCGGAAAAGAACTCCGCCTCCAGGTCATCGATGATCACCGCGTGGTAGCCGTAGAGCTCCTCGGCGGTGCGGGGAAAACCGTTGCGCAGTTCCAGCTCGTCGCGCGTGTTGAGCCGGACCAGCACGGGCTGGTCGTACCGCTGCACTTCGTCCGGCGACTGGTTGCCGAAGCCGCGGAAGAGCGGATTGCTCGTCTCACCGGCGCGGCCGCGGAAGTCGAATTTCGGTTCGCGCTTCGCCACGCGGATGAGCGCCACCATCTGCACCTGCTCGTCGATCTGCACCGCGCGGTTGAGGAACTTGAACTCCCAGTTCGGCCGGCCGGAGACGTAGAGCACGCGGAACGGGCCCTGCCCGCGGTCGACGACGAAGACCCGGGCGTTGTTGGCGAGCGTCGCTTCGGCCGTGGTCGGGGGCGGCGCGCCGGGCGCGGGAGTCTCGGCCGGCGTGCCGGTGCGGACCTGATAGAAGGACAGTCCCGGCTGCTCGGGCTTCAGCTGAAAGCGAAACGCCAGCGACTCGCCGTCGGCGCGGGCTTCGGCGGTCTGCTCCTGCACGGTCTTGCCGGAGCGGTCGACGAGCTTCGTGACGATCGGCTGGCCGCGGTAGCCCGCAGTCATCACGTCGGCCTGCAAGGTGACTGGTGCATCCTCGAACGAGGTCTGCGTCACGGCGATCTGCTGCACCGAAATGTCCTGCACGGCGTCGCGCCGGCCGATGACGACGGGATAGATCGGCGGCAGCCCGTCGAGCTTGGGCGTCGCCCCGAGCGCGAGGTCGGTGGCGTTGCCGTCGGTGATCAGCAGGACGCCCGCCAGCGGCCGGCCCTGGAAACGTTCCCCGAGCGTGCGCAGCGCGGAACCAAGGGCGGTCGAGCGGCCCTCGAAGTTCAGTTCGCTGAAGTCCTTCGTCGGCTGCAGGCGCGCATCGAAAAGATACCGGCGGATGTCGAACGTCGCGGCCAGCGAGGACTGCCAGGGCGATTCCTGCGGGTCGAGCAGCTTGCGCACCGCGTCGCCGCGACTGCCGGGTTCACCCCGATCCTTGACCTGGAGGCCCTGGCTGTTGTCCGCGAGGACGGCGAAAAGATTGGCGCCCGGCCGCGCCCGCTGGCCGAGCCACAAGGGCTCGAGCAGACACAGCGCGAGGGCCGTCAGCCCGACCGCCTTGAGGGCGAGGCAGACCCAGCGCAGCGGCTGCCCGGCGAGCGCCCGGTAACTCCAGAGGAGCACGACGAGCGCGAGCGCGCTGAAAATCAGCACCGGCCAAAGCCAGTTCCAGCCCGAGAAAGTGAGGGAGGGTGACACGCAGGAAGGGTGCTTGAAGGCGGAAGGCCGGCCGCGGGCTCAGGGTTTGTCCTTGCCCAGTTCCTCGTAGTAACGGCGCACGGACTCCGCGAACCGGTTGGGCACTGGATCGCGATCGATCGGCGCGAGCGAGTCCTTGGAGTCGCGGCGCGCGAGTTCCTCGGCGACGCGATTGCGCACCTCGACGAGCGGCTTGATGATCTGGAGCTGGACGACGGTCCAGTCGGGCTTCTTCTGATCCTGCCGGAAATCGCGGCGCAACTGACGGGCCTGCTCCAGCGCGCTGGCGATCGCGTTGCGCATTTCCGGCGTCTCGACGAGGTCGCCGACGTCGCGCAGCCGTTCCGCCCAGCGGTTGAACTCCTCGCCCGTGAGCGGGCCGACATTCGCCCGGCCGGCGTCCCAGCCGCCGACGCCGCCCCCGACGTTGTTCCCGAAGTTCAACACGCGGTCCAATTCGAAACCGCCCCGCTGGTCGCCGCCCCCGCGCTGATTGCCGCCTTGCAGGTTGCGGGGGTTGCGAGCGTCGGCGACCTGGCCGCGTTGCCGCGGGCCGGGCTGCTGCCCTTCCCGGCCGCCCTGCTGCTCTCCACCCTCCTGTTGTCCACCGCCGCCCGGCTGGCCGCCGGCTTGGGCGGTCTGCTGGCCGGGAGACTGTCCCCCCTGCTGCCCCGGCTGCTGGCCGGGCTGTTGACCTTGCTGTTCGCCGCCGGGTTGCTGGCCACCCTGCCCCGGTTGCGGCTGCTGCGCAGGATCGTTGCCGGCCATTTGCTGGGAGCGATCGCCGCGCTGGCCCGGACGGGGCTGCTGCCCTTCCTGCTGGCCTTCACGGCCCGGCTGGCCCTGTCCCGGCTGTCCGGGTTCCTGGCCCTCGGCACCGGGCTGTCCGGGCTGCGGTTCGCCCCGCTGGCCCGGCTGTGTACCGGCCTGACGCTGGTCGCCCTGGCCCCGCTCGCCCGGCGTCTGACCCGGGGGCTGGCCCTCGCGACCGGGTGTGCCCGGTTGACCGTTCCCGGCTTGGGCGACTTCGCGCTGCAACTGGTCGGTCAGCGCGTCGAGTTCGGACCGGGCCAGCTTGAGCTGCTCCGCGTCATCGCCGAGCACGCTTTCCGCCGCACGTTCGACGCCGCGACGGAGATCCTCGATCTGGGTGCGCGCGCCCTGGCCGGCTTGCCGCGCCTGCGGGAGGTAACCTTCCTTCAGCATCTCGCGGGTGAGGTCGAGCGACTTGCCGCCTTCGTCGCTTTCCGCGGTCTTCTGCAGCCGGTCGTAGAGATCGCGCGTCATCCGGCCACCGTTCAGCAACTCGGAGCGGGCCTGCTTGACGGTGTTGGCGTCGTCCTGGCTCAGCTTGCGCACGCTGTCGTAAAGCTGCCGTGACAGCAGGGGCTCCGTGTTCTCCGCCTGCTCGGAAATCTGCGTGGCCTTCTCGACGATCTTGTTCATCCGCTCCTTCTGCTCGGCCAGTTTGTCGAGCAGGTCCTTGCGGTCGGTCGACTCGCCGAGCGACTTGCGCTGGGCCTGGCCGGCGCCGGTGGCGAGCTGGTCCAGCTTCTGCCCGACCTCCTCCTGCTGGCGCGAGAGCTCGCGCGCCTCGTTGCGCATCTCGCGCAGATCCTCGGCGAACTCGCTGGAGTTCTGCTTGCGCATGTCGTCGCGCATCTGCTGGAGCTGGCGCTGGGCGCGGGTGCCGGACGCGAGCGCCTGGGCGACGGAACCCTGGGCCGCCGCGTCGGCCGCCTTTTGGATGTCCTCGCGGGTCTGCTCGAGCTGCTGGCGCTGTTCGGACATGTTCGCCTGGTTCTGGGCGCGATCCATGCGTTGCTGCACCTCGTCGGCATCCGCGAGCATCTGGCGCTGCTCCTCCTCGAGGCGCTTGAGCCGGCGCTTGATTTCCTCGCGCTGTTCCTCGGTTTTCGCCTCCTGCAGTGCGGTCTGCAGTTCCTTCAACCGTTCGTTGAGGTCCTGCTGACGGCGGGCCAGTTCCTGCAGGCGATTCATTACGGCGAGTTGTTCGCGCCGCTCCGGGTTCTGCGGAGAGCGGGCCTGCCGCTGGGTCTCGTAGCGATTCTCCTCCTGCTTCAGGTCGAGTTCGTCGATCTGCCGCTGGTTGCCCTGCTTGCCGCCGCCTCCGCCGCCCTGCTTGCGGTTGCGCCGCGTCACGGCGGTTTCGCGGGCCTGCATCCGCAGCAACGCCTGATAGGCCGCCTGTTCGGCGGGCAGGGCCTGCGCCAGCGGACCCGGATCCTTGGCGGCGTCCTTAAGCTTCTCGATCGCCTTCTCCATTTCCTGCGTGACCGACTTCCACATCGCCTGCTGCCGCGGCGAGCGGGCCTCCTCGGCGGCTTCCTTGGCCTGCGCGAGCGCCTGGACCTGCGAATCGGTCACGACCTTGATATCCTCGGCATACTTCGAGTTGCGGCCGTCGCGCTGCAGCTTCCAGGTCGCGTTGATGATCTGTTTCTGCAGTTCAGTGAGCTTCTGGGCCTCTTCCGCCTGACCCCCGCCGCCCTGCTGCTCGCCCGACTCCATGTTCTGGCTTTCGCGGAAGATTTCATCGAAGGGCCGCACCTCGGCGAAATACAGGTCGCCGTTCGTGCGCCGCGGCTTGCCGTCGGGCCCGGTGTCGTCCGCCCACACATACCAGGAAATCAAATCGTCCGGCTTGGCGCCCAGCTCCTCCAACTTCATCAGGTGCGCGAACGACTTCTTCTCCTTCGCCGCGCCGTCGCGGCCGAGCTCGAGGAATTTCGGTTCCTGTCCGGCGAGCGAATACGCGATGCCGTACGTCGAGAGCCCGAAGTCGTCGAACACCGTGCCATCGAACTGGACCTCCTCGAGCGCCGACGGACGCACGTCGCCGCGCGGTGAGGCGAGCCGCAGTTCCGGCGGCCGGTTCGGCTGGACGTCGATCACGAACGGCGCCGCGACCTTGTTGGACCGGCCCTCGGCATCGACGAGTTGCAGGTCATAGGAGCGACTCTTCTCCGGCACGAAGGCCGGCAGCGTGGCCACGGCCTTGTCGGCCGAAACCTGGAGCGGAATCTCCTGCTTCTCCCGGTCGCGCGAGACGAGCTTCGCCGATTTGACCGGCTTGTTCAGTTGCAGCGCGAAATCGAGCTTGGTGCCTTCGACGGCACTGACGCGGCGGGTGTCCTCGATGTGTTTCGGCGGCAGCTTGGTGTAGTCGGGAAAGGTCAGTCCGACATCCGACCGCACGAGTTTCGGATGTTCGAATACGGAGACCTTGAAGTCCTTCGTCTTCTGGCCGCGGTACTCGAGGTGATAGGTAAAATCGGCGTCGACCTCCATGACGCTGCCGCCGAAGACCGGGTCGGCGAGGCTCTTCACCAGCGGGATCGTGCGCGCCGCCGCCCCGCTCTGCCGCACCACCAGGTTCACGCTCGGCGGCAGCGCCCCGCCGAAACGGGCGAGCACGACGAGGCTCTCGCCCCGCTCCACGCTCGCGTCACCGGGGGTGATCGCCACGCCGTCGCTCCCGACCCACTTTGGCGCCTCGCCGTGGATCGTGACGGTCTTGAAATTGCCGAGGGCAAAACCGAAGCAGACCAGGGCGACCAGGTGCACGACCTGGCCGACGACGAGCCGGCTGCCCGGCACGGTATCGCGCCAGTCCTGTTCCTGGCTGCGCGCGGTCGCTTCCTGGAGAACGCGGTACTGCAGGTAGCCGGGCTGGCCGCCCTCGACTTGCTGCTGCACCGCGGTGAGCAGCAGGCCGTTCAACTCCGGGTGGCGTTTCTCGATTCGCTGCGCGACCCAGCGGAGGTCGGGCGGGGTGAGAAAATGAAAGATGCCGATCGTGACCACCACGCCCAGCGTGACCGCGAGCACGACGGGGAGCATGAGGGACGAGTTCCACCCGAGCGTCGTCTGCAACCAGCCGAGACCGAGGGCGAGCAGCGCCGCCACGGCCCAGCACACCGCGAGCTTGCGCCATAGGGAGACCCACTGATAGCGCCGCACGACGCGACGCAGCCGGTTCTTCAGGAAATCATCATTCATGATGGCACCTCTTCTGTTCGCAACGTCGCGCGGCGGGCCGTCCAACCGGCGAGCGCCGTTTCCACCAGCAGCACGGCGAGAGTCGCCGCGATGAACCAACGCCAAAGCTTCTGTCGGTTCTCCGACTCGATGCCCTGGAGCATCGTCTTGTTTTCCACCGTCGCCACGACCTCCGCCTTCGGCCGCGCCACCGGCACGCCCAACTGTTCGAGGTCGTCGGTCGACAGCGGAGCGGTCCGGCTCTCCGTAGGCTCCAGGTTGACCGCGAACCGCTGCGGCTTCGCGCCGCCGGTCAGCGTGTAGATCCCGGGCCGCGCCGGCACCGGTACGTCGGTCGCGCCGCCCGCCAGCGGGGTCGTCGTCCCATCGGGGGCGAGCAGGCCGGTCGCGTTCACTCCCGCGGGCAGCGTCAGCCGTTCGCCGATCGCATACTGGGTCACAAAACTTGCCACCCCGCCGCTCTGCTCGAGCAGCGACCACAGCAGCGGCACGAATTTCGACGACACCGCGAGCTGGCTGTCGTCAGGATGCCAGCCGCTGTTGAGGACATAGAGTTTCCCCTTGCCCAACGGCATCTCCAGGAGCGCGGGGTCACCGGAGTCGAACTTCGCCACCACCCGCGCGCCCGACAGGGCGGCCGCATCCAGCTTTCGATACTGCCAGAAATGAATCTTGGTGAAGTCGCTGAACCGCGGGTCCGCGAAGGGCGCGAACAACGGGTGCTGAAAGTCGATCTCGCCCAGCATGGCGTAGTTCGCCGGCTTCGTCTCCACCAGCGCCAGTCCCTCCCGGCCGGTCAGCGCCCCCAGCGTCGCGGCAGCCGCGGCCGACTTCGGCAGGAAAACCAGCGTGCGTCCCGCCTCGACTTCGGCCCGCAGCGCGGCGGCCTTGTCCGCCGGAACGGCGTCCGTGAGAAAAATCAGCGTGGAGCCGGACAGGTCGGCCGGTGACAGCGTGGCCGCGGGGGCCGACGCCAGCACCCGGACCGCAACCCGTGGCGTCTCGACGAACGCGCGGCGGAGGAAGAAGAGCGGCTGCCGCACGTCCTCCGCGACGTCGGATCCGATCCAGAGGACCGTGGCCCGCTGCTGTGCATGCGGGATGACATGGACAGTGTTGTCGAACGCCTCGGGGTCGCCCTGGAGCGTGATGACCTCCGGCGCCGCGACTCCCTTCGGCACGGGCAGCGAGAACACGCGGCTCTGCCCCGGCGGCACATAGGCGTCGATCGGCGCCCCGATCAGCTCCCCAGTGGTATCCGTGTTTCCGTTACGCAGGGCGGTCCAGCCGAGCTTGAACTTCTCACGGGTGGCGTCGGCGGAATTGGAGACCCGCACCCGGACCGGCGCGTCGACCGCCCGCGTCGAATCGGGGCCCTCGGCGACGAGCTGCACCCCGGCGTTGCCCGGCGTGCGCGCCTTGACCGGCTCGAGCACGAGATCGACGCCCTTCGGCCACTCGTACGCCTGCAAGGCATCGAGCCGGCTGCCGGACTGGAGATCGCTGACGAGCACGATCTGGCGCGGGCCGGGAGCGGCCTTGCCATCCTCGTTTTCGCCCAGCGCCTCGGCGGCCGTCACGAGCGCACTGCCGAGCTGGGTGCCCGCCCACGAGGGCGTGAGCGTGGCGAGCCGGCCGACCGCGAAGGCGACCCGCTCCGCCGGCGCGGTGCGGTTCCAGTCCTCAAAGGAGACCAGCGCGCTGGCCTGGCGGTCGAACGGATAAAGCGCGACCTGGTCGGCGGGCCCCGCGCGGCGGAGCACGGCTTCGGCGCGCTCGCGGGCGGCGGCCCAGACGCCGTCGCGCCGCATGCTCGCACTGATGTCCACCAGCACGACGATCCGCTTCGGCTGCGCCGCCGTCGGATCATCGACGGGCGCCTGCCGGAGAAACGGCCGCGCAAATCCGAGCGCGAGGAGGGCCAGGGCCGCGCACCGCAGCAATAGGAGGAGCCAGTGCTCGAGCCGTTTGCGGTTGGAGAGCCGCGGCGGACTCGGCAGGAGAAACATGAGCGAACTGAACCGCTGCTTCTCCCGCGTGGTGCGGCGCACCAGGTGATAGAGAATGGGACCGACGATCGCGAGACCGCCGAGGAGGAACAGGGGCGTGAGAAAACTCATGCGCGTCCTCCCCCACCCGACGAACCCGCCCGCCGGAAGAGCCGACCGCGGCGCATGCGTTCCTGCAGGAAGCCGAACAGCGCGAACTCGAGCGGATCCGCGGTCGAGAGCCGGTGATAGCTGATCCCGAGCTTGCGGCTGATCGCCTGCAGCGCGTCGCAATGGGCCTCGAACTTCTTCGTGTATCCGGCCCGCGCCACGGCCGGGTCGATGTAGAGGGTGCGGGCGGACTCGACGTCCTCGAACAGTGCGGCGGACGTGAGCCCGAGGTTCAACTCGGCCGGATCGACGAGATGGAACACGACGACCTCGTGGCCGCCGGCCGTCAGCGCGATGAGGTTCTTTTCCAGCCGGTCCAGCGGAGCAAGGAAGTCGGAAATCAGCGCCACCATGCCGCGCTTCCGGATCAGGGTCGTGATGCGCTCGATCGGCGCGACGAGATCGGTCGCCTTGCCGCTCGCCGGCCGCTCCAGCGAAAGCATCAACTGCCGCAGGTGCCCCGCCCGGTGGCGCGCGGGCAGGTACTCGCGCACCTTTTCGTCGAACGTGAGCAGGCCGATCGCGTCGCCCTGCAGATGGAGAAAGTAGGCCAGCGTGGACGCGAGCGTGGCGGCATACGCGAGCTTCGTGTAGCCCTTCGAGCCGTAGTCCATCGAGCGGCTCTGGTCGACGAGCAGGTGGACGCGCAGGTTCGTTTCGTCCTCGTATTTCTTGATGAAGTACCGGTCGCTCCGCGCAAACACCCGCCAGTCCAGGTAGCGCGGGTCGTCACCCGGCGTGTACTGCCGGTACTCGGTGAACTCGACCGAGAACCCGTGATACGGGCTGCGGTGCATGCCGCTCCAAAACCCTTCCACGACCGCGCGCGCCCGCAGCTCGAGGCTGCGGATCGTCATCAGCGTCTGCGGATCGATCAGCTTCGCCGACGACAGCGCGGTGTGGGTGGAGGTGGCGACCATGGGGGAAGAAAGTAGCGAGTAGTGAGTAGCGGGTAGCGAGTAGGAGGAAGATTCGAACGGTGATTCGGCGCGGAAACGCGGGAGGCAGGTTAAATTGAGAGTGGATGGATTGTGATGGTCGCTACTCGCTACTCGCTACTCACTACTCGCTCCTTCTCATTTCTGCCCCGCCCCCGGCGCCTTCGCCGCGGACAGGAGCCGCTTGACAACGTCATCGACCTTCACGCCCTCGGCTTCGGCACGGTAGTTGAGCAGGATGCGATGACGCAGCGCCGGCACCGCGAGGGCCTGGATGTCCTCGGCCGTGACGTGAGCGCGGCCGCGCAGCAATGCGCGCGCCTTGGCGCCGAGAATGAGGAACTGCCCGGCGCGCGTGCCGGCGCCCCAGCTCACCCACTCGTTGACGAACTCGGGCGTGGCGGACTGGTGCGGACGGGACATCGAGGCGAGCTGCACGGCGTAGCGCACCATTTCCTCCGCGACGGGCACCTTGCGCACGAGGTCATGGAAGCGCAGCACATCCTCACCGCTGAACAGCGCGTCGATCGGGGCCGGCCGGCCGGAGGTCGTCGCGGCCACGACCCGGACCTCGTCGGCCTCGGGCAGATAATCCATGACGACGTTGAACATGAAGCGGTCGAGCTGCGCCTCGGGCAGCGGATACGTGCCCTCCATCTCGATCGGATTCTGCGTCGCCAGCACGAAGAACGGTTCCTCGAGCGGATGCCGGACTCCCGAGGCGGTCACCTGGTGCTCCTGCATCGCCTCGAGCAAGGCGGCCTGCGTCTTGGGCGGCGTGCGGTTGATTTCATCGGCCAGCACCATGTTCGCGAACACCGGGCCGCGAACGAAGGTCAGCTTGCGGCCGCCGTCGCCGGTGTCCTGGAGGATTTCCGTGCCGGTGATGTCGGCCGGCATGAGGTCGGGCGTGAACTGAATGCGCTGAAACTTCAGGTGGAAGACCTGCGCGATCGATTTCACGAGCAGCGTTTTCGCCAGGCCGGGTGCACCGGTGATGAGACAGTGACCGCCGGCGAGCAGCGCGATCATGATCTGCTCGATCACCTCCCGCTGGCCGATGATAACCTTGGCCAACTCCGCCTCGATCCGGGCGCGGCCGGCGATGAGCCGCTCGGCCGTTTCCCGTTCGGTGGTGAACGGGTCCGCCGGCGCGGCGGGTGGCGTTTCCGCCGGCGTGGACGAAGGCAGGACTGGGGGAATCGGATGGCTCATTCGAAAAAATCTCAGTGGGAGGGCGGAAGCGGAGGAGGCGGGGTTCAGTGGGTCATCAAGTAGAAGATCAGGTTCACGCCGAGCGGGTACGAGATGCGCTCGGAGAACACTTCGAAATAGTCCTGGTTCTCGCCCTCGCGCTCCCAGCCGTCGCTGATGTCGGTGTTGTGAAATGCGATCACCATCAGGTTGCCCCGGTCGTCGAAGAGGGCGCGCACCGACATCTTTTCCGAGCCTTCGCCGCGGTTGATCTGGATCGGCTCCGACGGATTGTCGGGGTTGTGGGCACGATTCCAGAACTGCATCGTCGGGACCTGCAGCCGCTGCATCGGTCCCTTGATCTGGAACACGCAGTTGAAGATCGGGTGGTCGATCGTGAGCTCGGTCCACTCCCGGCCGGGCAGCACCTTGGCCATCTGCGCGGCGAATCCGTTCCATTCGCGCGTATTCCAGAAATCGATCACCGCGAGCACGCCGCCGGCGAGGAGGTACTTCCGCAGCCCGAGGACTTCATTCTCCCGGAGCTGCATGTACCCCGGATGCTCCATGAAGAGAAACGGGTAGTTGCGCAGGTCCGGGTCGCTCAGCTTGAGCACCCGACCGTCGGGATCCGTCCGCATCGATGTCAGCTGCTGGAGCCGGTAGGAAAGATTCAGATCCGCGTCCGGAAAATCAACCCACCAGCCAATCCGCCGGCCGCGGTGAAATGGCGGGTTCAGCTCCGTTGTCGGCGTGGCCTTGAAGATGGCCCGCGCGAAGGTGAAGACGTCCTTTTCAAAGCCCTTCGGGTTGGTCCAGTTCGGCGTCCCGGTGCTGTGCGACGCGACTTCGCGCGCTGTGCGCACCTGATCCTCGTCGATCACGCCGCTGCCTTCGGTGCGGACGAGCGAGCCGCCGAGGTCGGTCTCGTTGCCCCAGCGGTCACCCGGACCCGGCTCCCGCGGCGGCTGGTCACGCGGCGGCCGCGGCTGGGCGACGGTCAGCCCGGCCAGGACGACCGCCGCAGCCAGGCCGAAGAGAAGTTGGGAGCGTCGCGCGGCCATCGTCAGTGCGTCATCACGTAGAAGATGATGTTTATCCCCAGCGGATACGCGACCTTCTCCGAGAAGTTCTTGAAGTAGTATTCATACTCCCCCTCGCGCTCCCA
>JAEUHA010000357.1 GCA_016793535.1 Opitutaceae bacterium
GGCGAATCGCCCCGAACGCCTGCTCCTGCAACTCGTCGACCGGCGCCAGCCGCGTCGTCAGCGTGCCCAGCGTCCGCACTGCCCGCAGGTCCCGCTGCGTCCACATCCGGTCATGACCGAGGTGCCGTTCCAGCAGCGCCGCCACGGCCCGGCTCGTGGCGGCGGCAGCCTCCTCGGGAGTCTTGAAGAGTCGCCGCGCGACGCCCTCGCGCCCGGCGTTCAGCCCGGGAAACGCGTACACGGGCGCGCCCGCCTGCTCCGTCACGAGCACGCGTTCCGGCACCACGTCGAACGTCCAGGTCGTCACCTCCGGCGTCTCCCATTGCGCGCGCGCCGCGCGCCACGCCGGCGGATCCTCCCGGCTGACCGCCAGGCTCGCCTCGCGCGAGTGCGAGACCAGCGCCCGCCGCAACTCCGCGAGGTCGCGGCCCGCCGCCAACTCGCGCCCCGCGCCGTCCACCACCCTCACGCGCACACGCAGGTGCTCGGGCGGCGGCTTGTCGGCCCACACCGCCGGATCGAGCGCGATGCGAAACCGCTCGGCGATCGTCGCCGCCAGGGCCGCGGGGAGCGATTCGCGCCGGCCGGTCAGGCGGTCGCGCGACGCCACCTCCGCCGCGAGACTGCGGGCCGTCTCCGCCAGCGGGACGAAGCCGCGACGGAGCTCCTTCGGCAGCGCGCGCAAGTAGTGTTCGACCTTCGCCTCCAGATGCCCGGGCACTGCCCAGTCCAGCGCGGCCGGCGTCAGCGCCTCGGCGTCGCGCACGTTGACCTCGAGCGTCACGCCGTCGTCGGCTTGGCCCGGCTTGTACGCGTAATTGAGCGGCAGGGCCCGGTTCTCGATCGGCAGCGCGGCCGGATACGACGCGGCGTCGTGCACGATCGTCTCCGGATCCCGCAGGTCTTCCGCCGCCATCATCAGGAAACGCGGTTCCGCCCCGCGGCGTTCGCGGACGAGGTCCACGAGTTCGCCGACGGAGCTGACGCCCTGCGGCGGCGCATCCGCCGCGCCCGACGGCCCGGGCCGCAGGCGCGCCGCGTAGAACCGGTACACAGCCTCGTCCAGGTTCAGGTAGCCACTGTCGCGGGCGCGCGTGAGCAGATCCTCCAGCTTTTCGCGCACGGCCCGGTTGTGCGCGAGGCAGTCGAGCGGAAACGTGATCGTGTCGTTCACGAGCCCTTCGCGAATGAAAATCTCCGTCGCGTGCACGGGATCGACCTTCCCGTAGCTCACGGCCCGCGACTCGAGCTCGAGGCCGTAGAGCCGCGTGCGCTGCTTCACCATCACGCGCCCTTTCGCCTCATCCCAGAACGGCTCGCTGTGCGTCACCCGCAGCAGATGCGCACCGAGCTCGAGCGCCCAGGCCGGGTCGAGCCGCGCCACCGTCCGCGCGTACAGCCGCGTGGTCTCCATCATTTCCGACGCCATCACCCAACGCGGCGTCCTGACTTCACGGCGGCCTTCGCCCGACCCGGGCTTGGCGGCGGCGGGGCCCTTGCGCTTCGGTTCGTCCCGGCGAAACAGCACCGACCCGGGGAACAGCGTCACACGCCGGTCGTGGGTCGCCTTGTAGCCGCCGTTCTCCTCGTCGAGGTGCGCGATGTTGCCGAGCAGGCCCGCCAGGATGCTGCGGTGGATCGCCCGGTACGGCGGCGTCCCGAAGGCGACCGACCGGTCCGCGTCGGCCTTCAGGGCGTCGAAGGCCGACGTCATCCGGAAATCGTCCCGCTCCCGCAGCGTATCCAGAAGCTGGGTATGCACGTCGCGCCATTCGCGCAGCCGCGTATAGCTGAGGAAGTGATCGCGGCAGAAACGGCGCAGCTTCGCCTGCGTCATGGCCTCGAACTCGTCGTGGAACGCGTCCCAGATGTTCAGCAGGGTCAGGAAATCCGAATCGGGATGGATGAAGCGCCGGTGGGCGGCGTCGGCCTGCTGCTGCTTGTCCATCGGCCGCTCGCGCGGATCCTGGATCGACAGGCCCGCGGCGATCACCAGCACCTCGCGCAGCGCCTTTTCCGTCCGCGCCTGCAGGATCATCCGGCCGACGGTCGGGTCGACGGGCAGGCGCGCGAGTTCGCGGCCGATCGCCGACAGCGCCCGCGGCAGGGCCGCGGGCGCTGTCGAAGGAACAAGGTCCAGGGAGCAAGGGGCAGGTGTTGAACCCGATTCGTCAGGTGCGCGTTCACTCGCGGGACTTGCTGACTTGGCCCTTGCGCCTTGTTCCCTGCTCCCTCCCGGCTCCGCCGGGTCCAGCGCGCCGAGCTCCTCGAGCAGCCCGTACCCCGCCCGGATCGACTTGGCCGCGGGCATGTTGATGAACGGGAACCGCTCGATGTCACCCAGGCCGAAGGCCTTCATGCGCAGGATCACGTCGGCGAGGTTGGCCCGCTGGATCTCCGGCTGCGTGAAGCGCGGCCGCTCCAAGTAATCCTTTTCCGAATACAGCCGGATGCAGACACCGTCCGCCACGCGCCCGCTCCGGCCCTTGCGCTGGTCGGCGCTCGACTGGGCCACGGGTTCGATCGGCAGCCGGCGCGTCCGGGCCTGCGGCGAGTACCGGCTGAGCCGCGCCAGCCCGGTGTCGACGACGAAGCGGATGCCGGGGATCGTCAGCGAGGTCTCCGCGATGTTGGTCGCGAGCACGACCTTCCGCCGCTGGGTGGGCGCGAACACGCGCTGCTGCTCGGCGTTCGAGAGGCGGCCGAAGAGCGGCACGATCTCCGCGTCGCGCAGCCGCCGGCCCTCGAGCAGGTCGCGGACTTCCCGGATGTCGCGCTCGCTGGGCAGGAAGGCCAGGATGTCGCCGCCGGGGCTTTCGCGGACGATGCGCTCGATCGCCTCCACGGTGCCGTCGATGTAGTGCAACGCCTCCGCCTTCGCCGAGGCGACGACGGACGGGTCCTCCTTTTCCTCATTCTCGTCGTTTTCGGCGTAGTCGCGGCCGAGGGCGTCGAGGGGGGCGTAGATGACCTCGACAGGAAAGGTCCGGCCTTCAACCAGGAGGACGGGGGCGTCGTCGAAGGCGGCGCTGAACGCGGCGGTGTCGATCGTCGCCGAGGTGATGATGATCTTCAGGTCGGGCCGCCGGTAACGGAGCGTGCGCAGGTGGCCGAGCAGGAAGTCGATGTTGAGCGAACGTTCGTGCGCCTCGTCGATGATGATGGTGTCGTACTCCCGCAGCATCGGGTCGCCCTGCACCTCGGCGAGCAGCATGCCGTCGGTGAGGAACTTGATCACGGTCTGCGGCGTGGTCTGGTCGTTGAAGCGGATCTTGCACCCGACCTCGCGACCCCAGCCGACGCCCAGCTCCTCGGCGACGCGCCGGGAGATCGACAGGGCCGCCACGCGCCGGGGCTGGGTGCAGGCGATCCGGCCGTGGCCGCCGCGGCCGGCCGCGAGGCACATTTTCGGGATCTGCGTGGTTTTGCCGGAGCCGGTTTCACCGGCCAGGATCACGACGGGATGCGCCTGGATCGCATCCGTGATCTCCTGGGCGCGCGCGCTGATCGGGAGTTCGGGCGGGAACTCCAGGCGAAAGGGAAACGAGCGATTCGGGTCGGGCGGCGGCACGAAGAGGCTTGAGCTTCGAGCGTCCGGCAGGAATGACAAACCTTCCATGCAGCAACCGCCCCTCCTTCCGGAAGAGACGTTGTTCCGCGTGCTGCGCATCGCGCGGTTCGACGGCACGGGCGCCCTCGTCCTCGGCGGGCTCTTCGCGCTGCTCGCGGGCGCGGGCGGCGAACGGGCGTTTGCCGTCACCGGCCTGCTGGCATCGGGTGCGGGTGCCGTCGAGCTCCACGGCGTCGGGCTGCTGAAGCAGGGCGATCCGCGTGGGATGAACTGGCTCATCAGCAGCCAGCCGCTGCTCCTCGTCGTCATCCTGAGCTATTGCGCGCTGCGGCTCTGGTTCGTCGAACTCCCGCCGGTGCCCGAGGATTTCCAGGGCGTCTTCGCCGCGAGCGCGCAACAGTGGGGCATGTCGCTCCCGGACTACCAGCGAGCCCTGAATCAGATCACGATCGGCGTCCTGGCCGTTGTCGCGGTGGGCTTCCAGGGTGGGATGATGGGGTACTATATTCGGCGGCGGCGCGCGGTGGAGCAGGCGCTGGCAAACTGATTGCTCCCGCTTGGGAGCGCGGCCGGGGACGGCCACGCTCCCGGGCCGGGCGGGGAGGAACACTTGCGCGGGGACCCGACCCGCATACCGTCCGGACCATGTCCAAGGAGCGCTACATCGCGGCGAAGGAGAAATGGGCCGAGAAACAAAAGGCCCGCGGCGTCACCGCCCGCGCCACGCCGTCGCGCGACCGGCTGCCGCCGGGACAGAAGCTCACCACGGGGTTTCCCGTGCTCGATCTCGGCATCCAGCCGAAGATTCCGCTCGCCGAATGGCGGCTCAAGCTCGACGGCCTCGTGGAGGAGCCCGTCGCCCTCACGTGGACGGAGCTGAACGCGCTGCCCCAGGTACAGGACGTGAGCGACTTTCACTGCGTGACCACCTGGAGCAAATACGACTGCCGCTGGGGCGGCGTTGCGTTCACCACGCTGTATGAACGCGTGCGGCCGAAGCCGGAGGCGCGGTTCGTCTACTTTACGAGCTACGACGGCTACTCGACCAACGTCGCGCTCGAACACTGCCTCGACGACGACGTGCTCATCGCCACGTCGTTCGAAGGCGAACCGGTGTCGCGCGAACACGGCGGGCCCGCCCGGGTGATCATTCCCAAGCTCTACGCCTGGAAGGGGGCGAAGTTCGTCAGCGGCATCACCTTCCTCGCTGAGGACAAGCTCGGGTTCTGGGAAGTCCGCGGGTACTCGAACACCGCGGATCCGTGGACCGAGGACCGGTACGCGTGAGCGGGCCGCGCCCGGGACTCAGCTCCGCGGCCTGACCTCGCCGGGCGTATTCCGGTTCGCGAACCAGTCCGCCTCGGCGGCAGTGATCTCGCGCACCCGCAGGAGCCCCTGCTCCACGGCGGCGGCGGCCACCCGCTGGCACGCATACTCGCCGCGCGCGAGCGCCTCCCACGCCAGCCACTTGAACTCGCGGGGGTAGATCGCCGCCAGCGGTTCGAAAAAACCCTCGCGCCGGCCGATCGCCCCCACCCCGGGCGCGCAGTCCGCGCGCAGGCCGGTGAACCAGGCCGGCGGCAGCGCCACGAGGTCGACGGCGAGAACCATCAGCCAGGGCTGGGAGGCCCGCTCGAGGCCGGCCGTGAGACCGACCAGCGGGCCGCCCTCCGGCAGCGCGTCGTGGACCACGCCCGCGAAGCCGGAGGCTTGTCGCGTCCACATCTGTTCCGGCCGCGCCGAGAGCAGCACCTCCGTCGCGCCGGCGTCGACGAGCGTGTCGCGCTGCCGCTGCCACCAGGGAACGCCGTCGATCTCCAGCAACGCCTTGTCCCGCCCCATGCGGGTCGAACGCCCGGCGGCGAGGACGATGGCGCTGCACGCGTGGGACATGGTGCAGGAATAACCTGTCCCTTACCGGGCGCGCAACCCGCGACGGAGGTAGTTACCGTTCGACAACCCGACCCTCCCCGCCCAGCCTCGCCCGCCACCATGGCAGAGACCAACCGCCCGCTCGCCAACCGCATCCTGATCGGCCTCGTCATCGGCGTCATTCTCGGCCTCGCCACGCTCGGGATCGGCAAATTTGTCCCCGGGTTCGTCGACACCATGCGCAAGGTGTCGACGGCCGTCTTCGACCCCTTCGGCCAGATTTTCCTGCGCATGCTGTTCTTCGTGGTGATCCCGCTGGTGTTCGCTTCGCTGGCCGCGGGCGTCCTGCAACTCGGGCAACTCGACCGGCTGGGCCCGCTCGCGGGCCGCACGTTCACCCTGTTCTTCCTGAACATGGCCATCGGGGTCGCGTTGGGACTGGTCATGATGAACGTGCTCGAACCGGGCAATCACCTCGACCCGGAGGCGAAGACGCGGCTCATGCAGGAATTCGGCGGCGCGGCGCAGAAGCACGTCGAGTCCAGCGCAACCGCGCCGAAGATGTCCTTCGCCGTGATCGTGGAGATGTTCATGCCGCGAAACTTGTTCGGCGCGGTGGTCGGTCAGACGAAGACGACCATCGGCGATGTGCTCCCGCTGATCCTGTTTGCCCTGCTCGTCGGTGCGGTGGGCACGCAGCTCAGTCACGAGAAGCAGCGCCAGCTCCAGGGCAGCCTCGATCTCGTCAGCGAGCTCATGACGGGCATCGTCAACTTCGCGCTCAAGCTCGCGCCGTATGCGGTGCCGGCGATGATCTACAGCGTCATCGTCAAGATCGGCATCGAAATCCTCATCGCACTCGGCGTGTTCGTCCTTGGATGCGTCGCGGTGATGTTGCTCCACTTGTTCGGCACCATGTCGCTCTGGATCAAGTACTGGGCCAAACGGAGCCCGGCTCAGGTGTGGCGCGACATGCGGGCCGTCCTCATCACCGCGTTTTCCACCAGCTCCAGCAACGCCACGCTGCCCGCCGCGCTCGCCTGCGCAAAGGACACGCTCAAGCTCAAGCCGAGCGTCGCAGGTTTCGTGCTGCCGCTCGGCACGACGATGAACATGAGCGGCACCGCGCTCTACGAAGGCTGCGTCGTGCTGTTCGTCGCCCAGGTCTTCGGCGTCGATCTTTCCGCCGGCCAGCAGATCACGCTCCTGCTGCTCTCGGTGCTCAGCGCCGTGGCGGTCGCCGGCATCCCCGGCGGCTCGCTGCCCCTGATCGCCGGCCTGCTCGTGACCTTCGGCATTCCGCCCGAGGGCATCGGCATCGTGCTCGGCGCCGACCGGATCCTGGACATGACCCGCACGATGGTGAACGTCGGCTCGGATGTCGTGACGACGATCGTGGTCGATCACCAGACTCCCGCGTCTCCCGCGGAAACGGAACCGCCGGCCGAGGCCTGATGATCGGTTGAAGGGGAAGGCCGGGAAGAACGGGAAGGGTTGGACCCGTCTGGCTTCCCGCTCTCCCCGATCTTTCGGTTCAATGTCAGACCAGAGTGCCGCCGCCTCCGCCGCACGGGGGTTCAGGTCCGGCCCTCGAATTCGCGCCCGCCGATGAAGACGCGCTTCACCGCGAGGTCTGTATCCAGACACAGGATATCCGCCCGTTTTCCGGCGGCGAGGCTCCCGATGTCCGCGTCCAGGCCGACACGCTCGGCCGGCGTCAGGCTGCCCATCCGCACCGCGTCGACGATGCCGCACGAGGTCGCCGTCTTCATGTTCCGCACCATGGTGTCCATGCCCACGATCGAGCTCGCCAGCCCGCCGCCGGGAATGAAGCCGACCCGGCCGTCGCTTTCGAACCAGTCGTTGTCCGCCTCCGCGCCGAAACGATAGCGCCCCGGCGGCATGTCCAGCGCGCGGTTCGCGTCCGTGACGAGACACAGGCGCCTGGCGCCCTTCATCGCGTAGGCGAACTCCAGCAGTTCCGGCGCGAGGTGGCAGAGGTCGGCGATCACTTCCGTGCTCATCTCGGAGCGCATGAGGACAAACTGTTCCATGCTGCCCTGGCTGGGCGTGCCGAACCGCGCCCGCACGCTGGGCACGGAACTCATGGCGCACCAGAAGTGATCCACGTGCCGCATGCCGGCGTCGTAAGCCCGCTGCATTTCGGTCCAGGTCGAATTGGAGTGGCCGCAGGTGCAGAAGTAGCCGCGCCGCGAGGCCTCGCGGAAGAATGCCTCCATCCCGGGCAGCTCGGCCGCGCACGTTGCGACGCGCACGATGCCGAGATCGAAATGGGCCTGATACTCCTCCGGGTCGGGATCGCGACGGCCGGAAACGATATGGCAGCCGACTTTGTCCTCGGCGAAGTACGGCCCGTAGAAATGCACGCCCGCCACCCGCGCGCCGTTTTCGACGCCTCCGTCGTCCCGCACCGCCCGCGCCGCCCGCAGCATCGCGTCGATCTGCGCGCGCGAGCCGGTCGTCGTGGTCGGAAAGATCGACGTCGTGCCATGACGGGCATGCGCGCGGTTGGCCGTGATCACCGCTGCGCGCGTCCCATCCATGTAATCGGCGTTCGCACCGCCGTGGACATGGATGTCCACGTAGCCGGGGGCGAGGTAGCCGCTTCCCGCCTCGATTACCGTGGCGTCACGCGGTATCGCGAACTCGCCGGCGGACCCAACGGCCGAGATGCGATCACCCGCACAGACCACGATGCCGTTCGACAGGAGGCGGTCCGGAAGAATCAACGTGCCGGTGAAAACCAGGGGCTGGGGCTCTTTCATAAGGGCGAGACCTCCAGTCCACGGCAGCAAGAGCGCGGTGTCACTCTTCGAGTCGAGACCTTGGCGGAACGGGGCCGTCGTACCGGAGATCGCGGAGGACGCAGAGTCCGACCCAGAGAGGGGTGCCCACGGATCACACGGAAGGATTGGTTCCGTGGGCGCTGCTCCGGATCGATCGCTGCGCCCTCCGCGTCCTCCTGAAAAAACGTCTTGTTCTATGATTGCGACGGACCGCCGCGGCACATCCGATGCTCTGTCGCCCCGTTGCCTGTCCCTTTTTCCCCATGACGATTTCACGGCGTTCGATGCTCAAAGGCGGCCTGGCCGCGCTCACCGTTGGTCCCGCGATCCGGATGGCCGGCGCACCCACCGGATATTCCGGTTCCGACCTGGAGCGGCGCCTCGCCGCCGGTCAGACCGTCACCAAGCAGGATTTGTCGACCCCGTCGCTCCTCGTCGACCTCGACGCATTTGAGGCGAACCTCGCCCGGATGGCGGCCCACGCCAAGTCGGCCGGCATCGCGCTGCGGCCGCACGCCAAGACCCACAAGTGCGTTGAGGTGGCGAAACGTCAGGTCGCCGCCGGCGCGCTCGGGGTTTGCGTCGCGACGATCCGCGAAGCGGAGGCCATGGCGGCCGGAGGGATTGGCGGGCTGCTCATCACGTCGGAAATGGTCGGAAACGAAAAGATCTCCCGGCTGGTGCAGCTGACTCGACTCAGCCCCGACACCATGTCGGTCGTGGACAACCCCGTGCATGCGCGCCAGCTCAGCGCGGCAGCGGCGGCGGCGAAGCTGACCCTCAACCTGATGATCGACATCGATCCCGGCGGCCGGCGCACCGGCATCGCGGCGGGCGCACCGGCCAAAGCCCTCGCCCAGGAGATCGGCAAGCTTCCGCACCTCAAGCTGCGCGGCATCCACTCCTACGCCGGGCCGTCGTCGCACGTCGTAGGCTTCGAGGCGCGCCGCACCCACTCCCATCAGGCGATGGCGCCGGCCATCGCCACCTGGCATGAACTCCGCCGGGAAGGCGTCCCGCTCGAGATCCTGAGCGGCGGCAGTACCGGCACGTACAACATCGATCCGGACCTGAAGGCCATGACCGAGCTGCAGGTCGGATCGTATGCGTTCATGGACGTCGACTATCGCCGGATCGGCGGCCGCAGCGGGCCGAGTTACGATGATTTCCGCCCGGCGCTCACGGTGATCGCGACGGTCATCAGCAAGACGTACCGGGAAAGCGCGACGGTCGACGCCGGGTTCAAGGCGTTCGCGACCGACCGGAAGTTCGGGCCCGAGCTGAAAGGCATCACCGGCGTCGAGTACGGCTGGGGCGGCGACGAGCACGGCATTCTCAAATTCGTCCAACCGAGTCGCGCGATCGAGCTCGGCGACCGGCTCGAGTTCATCGTCCCGCACTGCGATCCCAACGTTAACCTCTACGATCGCCTGATCGCGACCCGCGGGGACAAGGTGGAGGCGGTGTGGCCCGTGGCGCGGGGGTACGGGTGAATCGGGACGGTCGCCGGTCCAAGCAACGCGCGATCCGGGCCGAACGATAGGCGATCGAGGCCCGCCTTCGCCGTGCGTAGGGCGGTCAGCTTCCGCCTTGATCGGCCTGCACGTTGGCGACCCTCCACCCCATCTTGAGCTAGGCTGGACCCGCCAGCCGTAAGCTCGGCGGAGGGTGGTGCCCGGGAGCGGACTCGAACCGCTACGCTGTTAGGCACAGGCTTCTGAGACCTGCGTGTCTACCAATTCCACCACCCGGGCTTTTTCTCTATCGCCTTATCAGACTTTCACTTACCGAAGCGGGCATTTTCGCTAGTTGGCTTTTTCTACACCGGTCTTCTACACTTTAATCCATGGAAACGGTCCAAAGTGAGCAGCGGTGGGAAAGAACGAACGTCACGAACCTGCTTCGCAATCGTCAGAGCGGAAAGTACTACGCCCGCGTCAAAGTGAACGGCAAGCAGAAATGGCGCGGCCTGAAAACGACCATTTTCTCGGTCGCAAAGCTCCGGCTCGCCGAAGTCGAAAAAACGATCCGCGCTCAAGCATTGGCCGCCAAAGGCGAAGGTGACGTCGGAGCGTCGGCCGAGACCTCAGTGGGAAGGTTCATAGCGGCCTATCGCGCTCGCCTGATGAACAACTCCAAGCTTGCCGGGTCGACCAAAGCCCGGGCGGACGACAGCGTCAAAACTCTCATCAAGACCTGGCCCGAGTTGCCAGAGCGGGATGTTCGCCGCCTCACTCCGGGTGACTGCCAGGAGTGGGCCGCCAAGGCGCTTCGCGAAGGTACAGGGTTCGTGGCTCCCAACGCTCGAACAACTCGGAAAGGAATGTCCCCGTCTTCGCTCAACAAGTGCATCGACGCCCTTCGATCCATCCTCGAAATCGCCCGGTCTCAGGGGATGGTCTACGAAAATCCTGCCAACGCGGTGCCCAAGGCCGCAAAACGTCAGAAACGCCTCGATTTGCCGTCTCCGAGCCATTTTCAGGACATTGTGAAGCGAATCGCCACCGCAGGCAGTCGCTGGTCAAACGATGCCGCAGACTTGGTTCGGTTGCTCACCTACTCCGGGGCCAGACTCAGGGAGGCGACAAGCCTCCGATGGCATCACCTCAATTCCTCCAAGGCACAATTGACGATTCCCGGAAGCAAATCGACTTCGAGCTATCGTATCGTACCCCTATTTCCGCCGCTCGCCGCACTACTGTCGGAAATCCGCGAACGGCGCGGCCCCGAACCGGTAGACGCGCCAATTGCGCGCGTTGCATCGTGCATGGACGCTCTCAAATCCGCGTGCCGTGAAGTGGGCGTGAAGGCAATGACTCATCACGACCTGAGGCACCTCTTTGCGACCCGCTGCATCGAGTCTGGGGTCGATATCCCAACGGTATCTCGCTGGCTCGGACACTCAGACGGCGGCGCCCTCGCTATGCAGACCTACGGTCACCTGCGGCAGGAACACAGCGCTGCCCAGGCCGCGAAGGTCTCGTTCTGAATTCTCAGCCTACTGCTCTC
>JAEUHA010000384.1 GCA_016793535.1 Opitutaceae bacterium
CGCGGAGTGCGGCGCTGAAACGGAAACGAAACGAGCGGCGGGTGACCCGCCGCTCGGCATGAATCGGGACGAACGGCCGCTCTGGCTATTCGTTGCCGTTGACGACCCGATAGGTCAGGGCCGCCACCGCACCGCCGGCCATGTCGGCGCCGAGATAGAGCCACAGCTGGTTCAGCTTCTCGAAGCCCATCAGGACCACGCCGAGGCCGACCGCGGGGTTGAACGCGCCGCCGGAAATGCCGCCCACCGCGACGGCGCCGGTCATCACCGTCATGCCGATGGCGAGACCATAGAAGGAATTCCCCGACGTGCCCTTGGCGGTCGCCGTGTTCAACACGACCCAGGCCAGGGCGAACGTGAACAGGAACTCGACGATCAGGCTGGGCACCGGAAGATGCGTCGCGGCGGTCACGGGCTTGTCGCCGAGGAAATTCACCAGCACCGCGGCGACCGCCCCGGCCGCCAGTTGGGCGATCCAATAGGGAATCACGTCACCCTTGTCGCACTTGCCCCGCAGAAAAACCGCGAGCGTGACCGCGGGATTGAAGTGCGCGCCGGACACATGGCCTCCGGCGAAGATCATCACCATGAGCGCGGCACCGATGGCGAGTGGCGTGAGGGGCGAGCCGCTGCGCACGGCCATGCCGACCGTGAAGACGAGGAAGAACGTGCCGATGAACTCGACGAGATATTTTTTCATGAAGGGAGGCTGGGGGGTTCGGCCGAGAGGCGTAGGGAAGGCCCGGACAAACACAACGTGTTTCCCTGCGCCGGATTTCGGGATGCCGGCACCCGGCGGCCGCCGAATTCCTGCGTCCGCCCGCCCCCTCGCGCGTCAGCAGAATCGAAACCCATCGCAACCATGAAGACAAACCTGTCCCTTCCTGAACCCGAGACCGTTCGAGACTATGTGCGCCAACGCTACGGAGCCATCGCCGAGCAGGCCGGCGCCGGCTGTGGCTGCGGCGCCAGCACCGGTTGCTGCGCGACACCCGCGGCCGCCGAACCGGCCGGCGCGTGCTGCGGCGGCACGGGCGACGCGGGCGGGAGCTACGGCGAGCAACTCGGCTACACTGCGGATGAGCTCGCCGTCGCGGCGGACGCCGACCTCGGCCTGGGTTGTGGCAATCCGCTCGCGATTGCCGGCATCCAGCCGGGTGAAGTGGTGGTGGACCTCGGCAGCGGCGCGGGCTTCGACTGCCTGCTTGCCGCGCGCCGGCTGGCGGGCACGGGCCGCGTGATCGGGGTCGACATGACGCCCGCGATGGTGACGAAGGCGCGGGCCAACGCCGCCCGGTCCGGACTCACCAACGTCGAATTCCGCCTGGGCGAGATCGAGGCGCTGCCGGTGGCCGATGGGGTGGCGGACCTCGTGATCTCCAATTGCGTGGTCAATCTCTCGCCGGAAAAGGCGCGCGTGCTGGGGGAGGCGTTCCGGGTGCTCAAGCCCGGCGGCCGGCTCGCCATCGCGGATATCGTGGCCACGCGTGCCCTGCCCGAAAGCATGCGGGCGAAACTCGCCGCGATCGGAGCCTGCGTGGGGGGCGCGGCGCTGGTGGCCGACGTGCGGTCGATGCTCGAGGCGGCGGGGTTTGTTCGCATCGGGATCGCTCCGCGGGAAGGCTCCCGCGCCATGATCAGCCAGTGGACCGAGGACGAGACCGCAGGTGAATTTGTCGTGAGCGCCCTGATCACGGCCATTAAGCCGAAGGCATGACTTTCCCTGGCATTCTCATCGAGCCGGCCCGCGCCTCCGACCTGACGGCGATTGGTGCGCTGCTGGGCGAGGCGGGCCTGCCCCACGGTGAAACGGAACTGGCTGCCGCCCGCTTTCTGGTGGCCCGGCAGGACGAGCGGCTGGTCGGCGCGATCGGGGCCGAGGTGTTTGGATCCGATGCGCTGCTCCGTTCACTCGTGGTGGCGCCGGCCAGACGAGGCGGCGGCCTGGGTGGCGAACTGTTGCGCCGGCTGGAGCTTGCGGCCGGCCCGTGGGGCGTCGACCGGTGGTGGCTGCTGACCACCACGGCGGAACGATTCTTCTCCGCCCGCGGGTTTCGCGTGGTGCCGCGCTCGGCGGCGCCGGCGTCGATTCGCGGGACCGGTCAGTTCACGGGCGGCGGCTGCGCCTCGGCGGTGTGCCTCACCCGCTCCCGGGAGGAGCCGGCATGAGCACGGCGACGTTCGATGCCGTCGTCACCGGACTCGCGGCGAAGTTGCGCGGGTTCATCCGGCAGCGCGTGCCCGACGAGGCGACCGCCGACGACCTGGCGCAGGAGACGTTGCTGAAGGTGTACCGCTCCCGGTCGGCACTCCGCGACGGGCAGCGGCTGGAGGCGTGGCTCTATCGCATCGCGCGCACCACGCTGATCGATTACTATCGGCGCCGGAAGCCGACCGCGGAGCTGCCGGACGCGCTCGCGGCCGAGCCCGGGGAAGAGCGCGACGAGATCGCGCAGTTCCGGCAGGCGGTCATGGCGACGACGCGGCGCTTCCTCGAGGACCTGCCCGAGCGCTATCGCGAGCCGGTCCGCCTGGCCGAGCTCGAAGGCCTGCCGCTCGCGAAGATCGCGTTGCGGAGCGGACTCTCGCTCACGGCGGTGAAATCCCGCGTGCAGCGCGGGCGGGCGATGCTGAAGCGAAAGCTGCAGGATTGCTGTCGCTTCGAGTTCGACCGCCAGGGCAAGGTCATCGGCTGGGAGCGCCGGCGTCCCACCCGTTGCGAGTGCTGACGCCGGCACGACGATATCCACGAATCCAGTACGAATCTCATCCCATGCATTCCAACCACAAGCCGGCCGTGCTGATCCTCTGCACGGGTAACTCGTGTCGCAGCCATCTCGCGGAGGGCATCCTGCGGGCGGCGGCGGGCGACCTCTTCGACGTGCGGAGCGCGGGCTCGAATCCCGCGGGCTACGTGCATCCGCTCGCGATCCGCGCGATGGCGGAGATCGGCATCGACATCTCGGCCCACCGTTCGAAGCACCTCAGCGAGTTCCTCGGCACGCCGGTCGAGACCGTGATCACGGTGTGCGGGCGGGCCGACCAGGCGTGTCCGGTCTTCCCCGGCCAGGTGAACCGGCATCACTGGCCCTTCGATGATCCGGCTCACGCCACGGGGACCGAGGCGGAGCAGATGGCGGTGTTCCGGCGCGTGCGGGACGAGATCCGGCAGTGCTTCCAGGCGTACGCCGACGGACGACGCGACGCCCTGAACGCGGCGGTGAAAGGACCGGTCGCCCGATGAAACCCGAACGTTCCTCCCTCCTGGGCCAGCTTTCGTTCCTGGATCGCTATCTCACCGCGTGGATCTTCTTCGCGATGGTCATCGGTGTGCTGGCGGGACGGTTCCTGCCGGCGCTCCCGCAATTGCTCACGGCGTGGAGCGTGGGCACGACCTCGGTGCCGATCGCGATCGGCCTGATCGCGATGATGTATCCGCCGCTCGCCAAGGTGCGGTACGAGGAACTCGGCGACGTCTTTCGCGACCGGAAGGTGCTGCTGCTTTCGCTGGTGCAGAACTGGCTGGTGGGGCCGGTGCTGATGTTCGCGCTGGCGGTGATTTTCCTGCGGGACCAGCCGGAGTACTTCGTCGGCCTTGTCCTCATCGGCCTCGCGCGCTGCATCGCGATGGTGATCGTGTGGAACGACCTCGCCGCCGGCAGCCGCGAGTATTGCGCGGGGCTCGTGGCGTTCAACGCGCTGTTCCAGGTCTTCTTCTTCGCACCGATGGCCTGGCTGTTTCTCAAGGTGCTGCCGCCGCTGGTGGGAGTCGACACAGGCGCGCTCGACCTCTCGTCGGTGACCATCGGCGCCGTGGCGCAGAGCGTGTTCATCTACCTCGGGCTGCCCTTCCTCGGCGGACTCCTGACGCGCCTCCTCCTGCGGCGCGGGTCGCGGGTCGAGTGGTTTGACCGGACCTTCCTGCCGGCGATCAGCCCGATCACGCTCGTCGCGCTGCTCTTCACGATCGTGGTGATGTTCAGCCTCAAGGGTGACACGGTCCTGCGGATCCCGCTCGACGTGCTGCGGATCGCCCTGCCGCTGGTCGTCTACTTCGCGATCATGTTTGTCGCGACCTTCTGGGCGAGCATCGCGGCGGGGACGGACTACACGCGGGCCGCGACGCTGGCGTTCACCGCGTCGGGCAACAACTTCGAGCTCGCGATCGCCGTGGCCGTGGGCGTGTTCGGCATCGCCTCGGGCGCCGCGTTCGCGGCGGTGATCGGACCGCTCGTGGAGGTGCCGGCACTGATCGCGCTGGTGACGGTGGCCCTGCGCTGGCGAAAGCGCCTGAAGGTGTCGTGACACGGGTTTCGTTTGCCTCGCCGCCGGGTCCGCGCAGGGTCGACGATCCGCATGAAACTGGACATTCCGGCCGGCGACTTCGCCGGGTATATCTTCGATCTGGACGGGACGCTCGTCGACACGATGCCGCTGCACTACCGGGCGTGGGACATCGCGATGCGGAAGGCCGGGCTCAACGCGCCGCTGGATGAGGAGCTCTTCTATTCGCTCGGCGGCGTGCCGACCCGGCGCGTGGCCGAGCTGATCGCGGCGCACTACGGTCTCACGGTCGATGTGCACGCGGTTTTCCACCACAAGGAGTCGCTCTTCGTCGAACTGCAGAAGGACGCGAAGCTGATCGAGCCCGTGGTGGAGTTCGCGCGCCGGATGTCGCTCACGCATCCGGTCTCGGTCGCGTCGGGCGGGCCGCGGGAAATCGTGCGCGGCATGCTGGAGCTCAGCGGCCTCGCACCGCTCTTCAATCGCAACGACTACCACCTCGTGGTCACGCCCGAGGATGTGGTGCACGGCAAGCCCGCGCCTGACCTGTTCCTGCTCGCCGCCCGGCGGATGGGCGTGCCGGCGGCGCAGTGCCTCGTGTTCGAGGACGCCGAGCCCGGCATGCGGGCCGCGGAGGCGGCAGGAATGAAGTGGGTGCGGGTGCCGAGCCGGGTGGCGAAATCGTCGCGGAAGTAGAGAATCGCCGCGGGGAGCGCGGCCGTCTCCGGTCGCCCGTTTGGCATCGTCGTCCGGGCGGTCGCGCGCCCGGAGGGAAAAACGTTCCACTGTAATGGCCGCGGCTCGATTTCGGGCTTTCGCGTCCGGTGCCAACTGTGTTCGAGTGCCGGGATGAATTTCCAGTCGCTGGCCAGACCCGCGGTGCTCACGCAGCCCGTGTATGAACCAGGCAAGCCGATCGAGTACGTCGCCCGCGAACTCGGGCTCGATCCGGCCGGCATCATCAAGCTGGCCTCGAACGAGAACCCCTTCGGGCCGTCGCCGCTCGCGGTGGCGGCCGCACGGCAGGCGCTCGCGCACGGTGAGCTGTATCCGGACGGCGGCTGCTTCGAGCTGCGGCAAAAGCTCGCGGCCGAGTGGAAGCTGGGCCCGGACCAGTTCGTCATCGGCAACGGCTCGAACGAGCTCATCGAGCTGCTCGGACATGTCTTCCTCGGACCCGGCGACGAGGTCGTCATGGGCGCGCCGGCCTTCGTGGTCTACAAGCTGGTCACGCTGCTCTTCGGCGCAAAGGCGGTCGAGGTTCCGCTGCGCGAGTGGCGCCACGACCTCGACGCCATGGCGCGGGCCATCACGCCCGCCACCAAGCTCGTCTGCGTCTGCACGCCCAACAATCCCACCGGCACCGCCAACACCGGGGCCGAGCTCTTCGCCTTCGTGCGCGCGCTGCCCGCTCATGTGATTGCGGTGATCGACGAGGCGTACGCGGAGTTCCTCGAAAACCCGCCCGACCTGCGGCCCCTGATCGCGGAGGGCCGGAAGGTCGTCGGGCTGCGGACGTTCTCGAAGATCTACGGGCTGGCGTCCTTGCGCATTGGATACGGCTACGGCAGCCCCGAAGTCTGTGCCCTGCTGAACCGCGTGCGCCAGCCCTTCAACGTCAACGCCATCGCCCAGGTCGCGGCGCTGGCGGCGCTCGACGACCGGGAGTTCGCCGCCCGCTGCGCCCGGGATAACCGCGCGGGCCTGCGGCAGCTCGAGGACGGGTGCCGGCGTCTCGGGCTCGAGACCGTGCCCAGCGTGGCGAACTTCCTCCTCATTCGCGTGGGCGACGGCGGCCGGGTCTTCGACGCCCTGCAGCGCCGCGGCGTGATCGTCCGGCCCGTCAAGTCCTACGGCCTGCCCGAATGGATCCGCGTCACGGTCGGCTCCGCCGAACAGAACGAGCGCGTCCTGCGCGAACTCGCCGCCTGTCGTTGAGGCGATTGAACGCAGCCGTCGACGCGAGGACGCGGGCCGTGCGCTGAACCGGCCCCGTCTGCCTCGTCATCTCGGCCGCCACGAGCGTTCCTCGGGTCCGACACCCCGGCCGCCTAGCGCGCCGCGGCGCGTCGCAGCCGGTCGTTGATCGCGTCCGCCAGCCCGCCGCCGCGCGCGCGCTCCACGTGGATGCAGTCCAGCCCCAGGGCGTCGAGCCGCCGCAACAGGGCAAACAGCCGCCGCGCCACGCCGGGCAGCCGGCCGCGCGGGTCGAGCCAGTGGACGTTCGCCCCGACCCGGCCCTTGGGTCGCTGCTGGAACACCCACGCCACGCCGGGGGTGTCCGCCTCCGCGCGGGGCAGCCGTATCCGATCATGCAGTACAACCGGCGTGCGCGGGCTGTAGTGCCGCGCGAGCAGGCCGGGGGCGACCTGCGGTCCCGGCTGGGCGCGGGTCGACGTTGCGGGCGCGGTCGGGAGCCGCCGGCGGCCGAGCGCGTGTGCGACGGCTTCCGCCGTGATCACGCCGGGACGAAGGATGGCGGGGCGCCGCGGGTCGCGCAGGTCGACGATGGTCGACTCGAGGCCGTGGCGGGCCGGACCGCCGTCGAGGATGTAGCGGATGCGCCGGCCGAGGCTCGCTTGGACGTGTTCGGCCGTGGTCGGGCTGATGTAGCCGAAGGGATTCGCACTCGGGGCGGCAAGGGGCAGGCCCGTCGCCTTGAGCAGCCGGCGGAAGAGCGGATGGCGGGGCATCCGGATGGCGACGCTGTCGCGGCCGGCCGTGACGAGGGCGGGCACGGCGTCGGTCTTCGGCAGGACGAGCGTCAACGGCCCGGGCCAGAACTTCCGGGCAAGGGTGAGCGCGGCGGGGTTCGCACGGCAGAGGGCGGGGAGTTGCGCGAGCGAATGGATGTGGACGATCAGCGGATCGTCGGCCGGCCGGCCTTTCGCGGCGAAGATCTTGGCGCAGGCGCCGGCATCGAGGGCGTTCCCGGCCAGGCCGTAGACGGTTTCGGTCGGCACCGCCACGACGTCACCCTGCTGCAGTCGCCGGGCGAGCCTCGCGAGCGTGCGGGGCGTTCCCTGGTAGATCCGGGCCTGGCGCGGCTTCGTCACGGCATGAAAAAGGCCGGAGGAAATCTCCGGCCTGGAAAAGGGGGCGTCTCGGGCGGCGCCTTACTGGGCGAGCAGCATGTTCCGCGACTGCTTCAGCGTGCGGGTGACGGCGCGCTGGTGCTTGGCGGAAAGCCCGGTGTACTTGCGCGGCAGGATCTTGCCCGTGTCCGTGACATAACGGATCATCGCCTGCGGCTGCGTGAACGGAATTTCCGCCGGCGTGGGAGTCTGCTGCGTGGGCGTGGTCTCGGTGGTGCTCATGGCTCGAAAAGGAAGGGAGACGGTGGAGCGGCGGGAGGCGGTGTCAACCTGCATTTTGAGGTCCAGGCCTGCCTGGGTCGGCTGCCAGCTATAGGAGCGGATTCACGCCGCGCCCGATCCGTCGACGGGACGTCAGGTGGCGGCGCAAACCCGCCCCTGCAGGCGGTCCGACCCCGAGGCCGGGTCCTGATGTGGGGGTCGGAGGGGGCGAACTAAATCGTTGGGCGGGATGACGGAAAACGCCCGCCGGCTCGTCGTGATCTCCAACCCCGTCTTCCACCGACCATGCAAACACCAGGCGTGCTTCTTCCCTCGCGTTCGAACCCTCCCTGCTGGCGCCGCAGTCTGCGCGCGGCGGGCGTCGCTGTGTTCCTGGCGTCCGCCGGTGCCGGATCCGGCTTCGCGGCGGAGACTGCGGCTCCCGCGGCGCGGGCGGCCGACGCGACCCTCCATGGCCGGGTGTTCAACCAGGCCACCGGGGCGGCGCTCGAAGGGGCGACGGTGCAGGTCGTCGGTACCGAGCGCAGCGTATTCACGGAACGGGACGGCAGCTTCACGCTCCCGCGCCTGGCCGCGGGCTCGGTGGTGCTGCGGGTGACGTACCCGGGCCTCGACCCGGCCACGAAGAGCATCGAACTCACCCCAGGCGCCAACACGCTTCCCGATCTCAAGCTGACCTCCGACATCTACGCGATGGAGGCGTTTGCCGTCACCGCCGTCCGCGAGGGCAACGCCGCCGCGATCGCCCGGCAGGAGAACGCCCTGACGATCACGAATTCCGTCTCGACTGACGCCTACGGCAACGTCGCCAAGGGCGACATGGGTTCGTTTCTCCAGCGGCTGCCCGGCGTCGTGGGTGACTACGGCGGCGCGGCCGTCGACGCGATCTCCGTGCGCGGCCTTTCGCCGGAGTTCACGAGCGTCACCATGGACGGCGCGCGCCTCGCCGCCGCCAACCCCGACTCCCGGATCCAGGTCGTGAGCGGCCTGCCCTCGGGTTCGATCGAGAGCGTGGAGGTGATCAAGACGCCGACGGCCGACATGGACGCGGAGTCCCTCGGCGGCGTCGTGAACCTGCGCACGCGCAGCGGCTTCGACCGGAGCGGCCGGGCCCTCATCATCAACGGCTCCTATTCCTACAACGAGACGATGGGGCGCCACCTCGATCCGTCGGGCAGCGGCCGCCGGTACTATCCGAGCGTCTCCGTGGATTACTCCGACGTGATCCGGGTGTTCGGCCGCAAGCTCGGCATCTCGCTGACCGGGGCGTATCAGGAAGTCGGTGACGGCCTGCAGACGATCCGGACGACGTTTGCCGGCAACTGGAACTACTCCAGCCCGACCGTCGGCCGCCAGGTGCTCTACGCCGACCAGGAGTATCACCTGAACAAGCGGGTGAACTTCCAGGCCAAGTTCGACTATCGGCTTTCCAACGAATCCTCGGTCACGCTGAGCGCGGGCTGGACGCGCTTCGTCAACATCATGGACCAGGTGCGGCCGCAGTACACCGACAACCTGATCTTCGACGCGGCGCAGTCCACGACCGACTTCTGGGTCTTCACCCGCTCGAGCTATCGTTCGGGTCGCGACTTCCGCTACACGCCGAGCGACACGTGGAACTTCCAGCTCAACGGCAAGACCAGCATCGGAGCCGTGAAGCTGACCTGGGCGGTGACCTATTCCGACTCGTTTCGTCCCCTGGACCGCATGTCGGCCACCGCCCGCAGCAACAACACGTACGGGTTCACCTACGATCGCCGCGCCAGCAAGGAGTTTCCCACCCTCACGTTCAACGGTCCGCTCGCGCCGCCCAACGATCCGTTCACGAACATGCTCTCGATCGCGCTCACCAGCACCCACGAGGATGCGTCCGACAAGCTCTCGAGCGCCAAGCTCGACGCGACGCGGGACTTCGCGACGTGGCGGATTCCGGTGAAGCTGAAGACCGGCTTCCGGGTGCGGCAGCAGGATCGGGATCGCGACGCGGACTCGATCACCGGCACGCTCGGTGCGGGCGACTACAGCCGGTACCGCGAGTTCGGCTTCCAGCACGGCTGGCTCGACGGCCGCTACCCGGCGACGCCGATCATCAACACGAAGGGCGTCACCAAAGACGTCGGCTTCAGCTACCTGCCCTCCGGTCTCCCGGCGCGGCCGGCGGTGCAGTTTGCCTACAACGCCACGGCCCTGCCGCTGACCAACGCCAATCTCGACACCTCCGTCACGAACTCGCTGCAGAACGACTATCAGACGCGCGAAACCATTCCCGCCGGTTACGTGCAGGGCGAAGTGAAGCTGGCGCGGACCCTCCAGATGACCGCCGGCGTACGCTTTGAGCAGACGATCGCGCGGATCACGTCCCGGCTCGAGAACACCCGCGGCGCCACGCCGGAAGCGCGTTTCGGCGCGTTCCGGACCGTCGAGTCGGACTACGTCGACTGGTTCCCGAACCTGCAGTTCCGCTACGAGCCGATCCCGCACTTCACGCTGCGCGCGAATTACTCCACCACCATCGGGCGGCCGCGTATTTCCGATCTCGTTGGCCGCTTCTCGGTGAACGACATCGGCCAGATCGTGAGCTTCTCCAATCCGTCGCTGAAGCCGCAGATCTCGCGCAACTACGACGTAAGCGTCGAATACTACTTCAAGCCGGTTGGCGTCGCCTCGATCGGTGCGTTCCGCAAGGACATCAAGAATTACGTCACCGCGACGTCGTTCCGGATCACCGGCAACGAATTCGGCCTCGATCTCGGCGACTACGTGGGCTGGCAGGGCAACAGTCGGGTCAATGCCGGCGACGGCACCGTCGAGGGCATGGAGTTCAATTACTCGCAGCAGCTCAGCTTCCTGCCCGGCGTCCTGCGCGGGCTGGGCGTCATGGGCAACTGGACCGTGCTCACCAGCGCCGGCGACTACAACGGCGTCGTGACCAATCTGCCCTTCAAGAACAACCTCACCGGCCTGCGCCCGCGCTCCGGCAACGCCGGCGTGACCTACAATTACCGGCGCTGGGACCTGCGGTTGATGTGGAACTACGCCGACACCTACCTCGCTTCGCTGAACGCGGGTGATCCCTCGAGCTCGGAGTTCATCGGCCGCCGCGACCAGTTCGACCTCTTCGCACGGTTCAAGGTCACCAAGAACATCAATGTCTTCCTCGATGTGGTGAACCTGCTCGAGGAAAACCGCGGCCGCTACAGCGGCCTCTACCGCGAAGACCGCCGGGCGCAGACCAATCTGTTTCCCCGGTCGATCTCGACGGGCGTGCAGGCGCGCTTCTGACGGGGGAAATCCGATCGCGGATTCCGCCCCCTTTTCCAGTCCCGCGTGGCCGTGCCCCACGGGGCGCGCGCCTCGTGTGCGCGGGATCGTGCAAGGAAAGACGGGACGGAGTCGGAGGCAGGATGCGCGTGCCACGTGGGCAGTCTCGCGGTGCCGCTCCGATCCGGCGGGAGGGCTTACTCCGGATCCACTTTTTTCCGGCCGCGGCGGAGGACGGCGAAGGGCGCCCAGAGCTGGCCCAGGTAGCCCGCGGGCATCGGCTCGTGGATGCCGAAATTCTCCGGCCAGCGGTCGCGCGGCATGTAGTAGGTTCGGAAGAGAATATCCCAAAACGGCAGCAGCCCCGCGAAGTTCTTGTCCCACGCCGCCCGTTCGCGCGAATGGTGCCAGCGGTGAAACACCGGCGTCGCGATCACGGCGCGCAGCGGGCCGAAGTCCCAGTTCACGTTCGCGTGCAGAAAAATCGCGTAGAAGGTGAGCACGGGCGCGGTACTCAGCGTGACGGTGGGGTTGAAGCCGAGGAGCAGGATCGGCGTGACCTGCGCGAGCTTGTTCACGAGGTCATTGACCGGATGCACGCGCACGCTGCCGAGCCAGTCGAGGTCCTCGGAGCTGTGGTGCACGGCGTGGAACGGCCACCATCTGCCGGTGTGAAATAGCCGGTGCGTCCAGTAGCCGATGAAATCGGCGAGCAGGTAGACTTCGATCGCCTGCAACCAGAGTGGCTGGCGGCTGACCGGACCATAGCCGCGGTACTCGCCGAGCCGCAGCACGTCGACGGTCGTGACCTGGGCCAGCACGAGCCCGACCGCCGGCAGGATGAGCAGCAGCCGCACTAGCGGCTTGGTCAGCAGGATCGTGACGAACCAGTAGGTGACGTCGGTCCACCAACCCCGGCGGACGACCGGCTGGACGCGTCCGCGGCCCACGAGGCGTTCGACCAGGAAGAAGACCAGCGAGAGAACCACCAGGCCGATCGCGGCGCGAAGGACGGTTTGGTCGAGGGGCATGGGACGCCGTCAAATCGCGGCCAGTGCAGACTCAGCGCGGCGCAGGCGCGGCCAGCCAGCCGAGGGAAACGAGAAACGCGTCGGTGCGGGCGATCGTATCGCGGTAGTTCGACCCGTCCCCGCGCCCATGGTTGAAGAACCCGTGGGGCTGGCCTTCATAGCCGACGAGTTCGCAAGGATTGCCGGCGGCCTGCATGAGGCGGGTGAAGGCCGCGGCGGTCGAGTACGGCACGGTGGTGTCGGCCTGGCCGTGGAAAATGATCGTGGGTGGCGCGCCGCGTTTCACGTGATGCGCCGGCGACAGGTTCCGGGGCGCGGTTCCCATCCGCGATTCGGGCACCTGCGCGTCGAAGCCCTTGAGGTCGAGTCCGTCCAACGGGGCGAGCACAAGCGCGGGATTGAAGAGCACGAGGGCGTTGGGGACGGAGCTGATCGTCGCGTCCTCCTTCGGTTCCTCGAAGCCGGGCACGGTGGCGATCGCCGCCGCGAGGTGGCCGCCGGCCGAGCCGCCGCCCGCGGCGATGCGGGCGGGGGCGATGCCGAGGCGCGCGGCGTGGGTGCGCACGTAACGCAGCGCGGACTTCGCGTCGGCGACACACGCGATGGGCTTCACCTGATGGCGCGAGGCGACGCGGTAATCGGCGGTGATCGCCACCATCCCGCGTGCGGCGAGCGCCCGGCAGTGCGGTTCGAACTGCGCGGGCGAACCGCTGGTCCAGCCGCCGCCGAAGAAGAATACGATGGCCGGCCGGTTGGCCTTGCCGCCGGGCGCGCCGGCCGGCGGCTCGAAGATGTACAGCGAAAGGGTCACGTCGCCGACCGTTTTGTACGTCTCGGTGCGGGCGCCTTCGAACTTCGGCGGGTAGGGTTGCGCGGCGAAGGCGGCGGTCGCAAGGGACAGCAGGGCGAGGAGTCGAACGGCGGGGTGGGGCATGGGGAAGAGCGAAACCGCACCCGATTTGGAGGCCAGCCGGTTTTGACCGGCGGACGGCGGTACGCGGGACGGCCACTTCGAGACGCCTCGAGCCGCGGAATGTTTCGCAGGATGTGTGCCGTTCGCCGCGCCGGACGCCCGCCGTACGTAATTCCCGTGTAACGGCGCCGTGAAACTGGGTGCGCCGAAATTCCCGGCTCCTCTGTCACGCGGCGAGCAACGAACGTCGGTGCGTCCGAGGCCTGGGCCGCACTGGAACCACGGCGTCATCTGTGAGTCTGTCGGCCTTGGCTGCGACAACCCTACTCAACCATGATCATGAAACTCCGCCCCACCCTCCGTTACCTGTGGCTCGGCGCGCTGGCCGCGCTGTTCGCCGCTCCGGTTTCGGCGCAAACGCCAATCGGCCCGAGCATAACGACGCCCCCTGCGCCGGTCACCGTCGCCACCGGAGCCAACGCGGTCTTCACGGTGGTGGCCGCCGGCACCGCGCCACTCACGTACCAGTGGTTCAAGGGCGAGACCGAGATTCCCGCCGCCACGGCCGCGACGCTCACGCTGACCGCGGTCACGTCGGCCGATGCCGCCTCCTATAAGGTTAGGGTCACCAACGCCGTGAACTCGGTGACGTCGGCCCCCGTGGCGCTGACCGTGACCGCACCGGCAGCCGGCGCGCCCGTCATCACCACGCAACCGGCGTCGCAGTCCGTCGCCGCGGGTGCGGCCCTCACGTTGAACGTGACCGCCACCGGCACCGGGACGCTTTCTTACTTCTGGTACAAGGAGGCTCGGCTCGTCGCCTCCGGCCCCACCGCCGCGCTGACCATCACCGCCGCCACGGTTGCCGATGCGGGCGCCTACCGGGTCGTGGTTTCCAACGCGAGCGGGAGTGCGGTTTCCAATTCGGCGGTCGTCACCGTGACGGGAACGCCCCCTGCGCCGCCTCCGACCGTAACGCCTCCGGTGGCGAGCGGCACCGCGCCGACGATCACCACGCAGCCGGCTGCGCTCGCGGTCGCGAGCGGGGCACCGGCCACCTTCAGTGTCGTCGCGACCGGCACGGCGCCGCTGCGCTATCGCTGGTACAAGAACGGACGGGAGATTCGCGATGCCGAGGCGGCGACCTATTCCCTGCCGGCGGCCCGGCTCGATGACGCGGCCGTTTATACGGTCCGGGTCTCGAACAGCGCGGGCCAGGTGACGTCCGCTCCGGCCGCGCTGACGGTGAACGGCACGGTGACCATCGGCACGGCCCCCGCCAGCCAGTCCGTCAAGGCGGGAGCCAATGTCACGTTCACGGTCGCCGCCCCGGGTACCGGTCTCACCTACCAGTGGAAATTCAACGGCCGCACGATCAAGGGCGCGACCAGCGCGACCCTCAGCCTGCCCAATGTCGGCGCGCTCGCCTCCGGCACCTACGCGGTGACCCTCGGCACTTCCGCCGGTGCGGTGGCCGCCTCGGCCGCAGCGCTCACGGTGACCACCGATGCCCGCCTCGTGAACATCGCAACCCGCGGCCACGTGGGCGACGATGACGAGGTGCTGATCAGCGGCTTCGTGACGCGCGGCACCGGCCAGAAGAAGATGCTGGTCCGCGCGGTGGGCCCGACCCTGGGATCGGCGTTCAACGTCAGCGGGGCCTTGGCCAATCCCCGGATCACGCTCACACGCGCCAGTCGCGGCAGTTCCGTAGTCGGTACGAACGCCGGCTGGGGCGGCACGGCGGAACTCACCGCCGCCTTCGCCCAGGTCGGCGCGTTTCCCCTGCCGCCGGCGTCCGCGGACGCCGCGCTGCTCGCCACGCTCGAGAACGGCGGCTACACGGCCAGTGTCTCGGCGCCGCGCGGCTCGCAGGGCGTGGCGCTGCTGGAGGTTTACGACGCGGACACCGGTTCGCCGACCGCGGAGATCACCAACATCTCGACCCGCGCCCTCGTCGGCGCCGAGGCGGCCAACGTGTTGATCGCCGGGTTCGCGATCAGCGGGACGACCTCCGACACCGTGCTTATCCGCGGCGTGGGTCCGAGTCTCGGCACGCTGTTCGGCCTGCGCCGCGCCCTCGGTGCGTCGCGTGTGGCCGTGTACGATTCGAAGGGCAACGAGATCGCCTCGAACACCGTTTGGTCCAAGGGTGGCCGCGGGGAATCGGATGATGACGACGACGACGACAAGAGCGACGATCTCGATGATGCCAGCGATCGCGCGGGAGCGTGGAAACTGCCCCGCGGTTCGACGGATTCCGCGCTGTTGCTCACGCTGGCGCCCGGCAACTACACGGTGCACGTCACTGGCGTCAGGAATTCGTCCGGCATCGCCCTCGTCGAGATCTTCGAGGTGCGCTGACGCTCCGGCGAAGGTAGCCCGCTACGCCGCGAACGTTGTTCGTCGAAGTGGCGCGAGCATCCTGCTCGCGTCACGGGGCAGGGCGGACTGGTCCAAGTCGGGGGCAGGATGCCCCCGCCACTTGGAAGGGACGGGCCGGTCGCGACCGGTCGAGGAACAAAAAAAGGCCCGCGGTAAAGCGGGCCTTTTTGTTGGGAGCGTACCGACGCTCAGAAGAACTTGGAGTCGACGCGCAGCGTGAACGAGCGACCCCGCGGGTCCGCGATGCGCGGCTCCCAGCTGCTGCCGGCACCGGTGTTGGTGTCGTAGGTGGCGGAGAAGGGCGGATCTTCGTCGAAGAGATTCTTCACGCCCGCGATGATCGTGGTGTTCTTGATGCCGCGGTAGGTGACGCTGATGCCGTAGATGCTGTAGGGCTTCACGCGCGCCTGCCAGTCGGGCGGGCGGACGAGGCCGGCGGCGACACCCGGCAACACGGCATCGGTGTAGCTGTTACGATAGAGATTGTTCGCGAGGAACGACCAGTTGCCGCGACGATA
>JAEUHA010000217.1 GCA_016793535.1 Opitutaceae bacterium
TGCCGCCACCAGCAGGTTCATGCCGCGCATCGTCAGCACGACCAGCACTCCGAGTCCTCCGATCAATCCGATGGCGCTGAGCATGGGGTGGCGTGGGGTTTCGCGATGGACTTGCCGCCGGCGGGGCGTCGCCGCGGCGGGCGGCTCAGCGCAGGAAACGTTCGATCCACTGGTAGGCCCGCTCCCGCATGGCGGGCGGAAAATCATGGGCACAGTCGGGATGCTCGACCTCCAGCCGCTCGGCCGCACCGTGCAGCGCATAAACGGGACGCGCCGCGTTGATCACGCGGTCGACGCTGCGCCATTTGAAATTCGAGTCGCCGAGGGGCGAAAGCGCGAGGAAGGCCCGCGGCGCCAGGGCGCCGATCAGCTCGTGGAAATCGAAGGGGATCTCCCGCAAGCGTCCCGCGTACGACGCCAGCCGGGGCATGTACCGGTCCTGCGTCCAGCCTTTGCCCGGCTTCCAGACCTCGTCCTGCCGCTCGCCGTAGTAGTCGAGGTAGGAATCAAATCCGCAGCTCGACACGACCACCTTGATCCGCGCGTCGAAGACAGCGGTGTAAATCGAATTGTGGCCGCCCAGCGAGTGACCGATCGCACCGAAGCCATGCGCTGACACCCCGGGCGTCGCCGCGAGCACATCGAGGGCGCGGATGTTGTCCCAGATCGCCTTCATCGTACCGCTCGCATAGCCGAGCCCCTTCAGGTCCGGCTTGTAGTCGCGAAGATGTGGATACGGTGGCGCGATGACGACATGGCCGCGCTTCGCGAGCTCCTCGCCATAGTTCCGCCCCGGCACCAGTTTCTCCCCGCCGAGCCCGACAACGGCCAGGTGGCCGAGCACGTTGTTCGTTTCCATCAACGCCAGGACGCCCGTCGCCTGCCGCTGACCCGCGAGCACGTCCTTGGGCAGCAGCAGGAAGGCCGGGACGCGGGAACCCGGTTCGGACGTGTACGTGATCTCTCGCCGCACGTAGCTGCCGCAGTCGGTCTCACGCTCCACCGCGACGTCGAGCGGCACGCGTTTGGACGGTCCGGGCAGCGGCCCCATCACCGCCTGCATGCCGCCGACGATTTCGGCGCGGCGCTGCAGCCAGTCGGCCGTCGACTTGACGGGCACGACGTCGCCGGAGGCCGAGCGGTACGTGAGCAGGTTCTCCCGATCGAGGCGCTCGGCGGCGACGAGCGAGCCGAGGGCAGAGAGGCCGACCAGAACGGCACAGGACAGATTTCGCATGGGGGTAATGGAGCAGGAAAATTCAGTGACGAGGCAACGTCATCGCGGCGACCTCCGTTGCGATGAGCACGGCCGCATTTCCCTCATCGAAATGCGTTCAACTCCTCCGGACTCCACGCATCCGTGTGTCCCGCCGTCGCGGCCCGGATCGCCTTCACCTGTTCCGGGTCCACCGGCGACGCCGTGTGACCCCATTCGCGCCGGAGGTAGGTCAGGATCGAGGAAATCTGCAGGTCATCGAGCGCGCCGCCGAAGCCGGGCATGTCGCCGGTGTGCACGCGGCCCAACACCGTGATCGGTCCGCGCACGCCGTGGAGCACGATGCGCACGGGCCGCTCATGGGAACCAAGGATCCACTCGGAATCGAGCAGCGGCGGGGCGAGGCCGTCGAGACCACGGCCATTCAACTGGTGGCACGCCGCGCACACGCCCGCGAAGAGCGCCTTGCCGGCGTCGAATCGCGCCTGCTGTTCCTTGGTCAACGGCGTCACCGCGGCCGTCGCGGTCACCCCGGGCTTGCCGGGCCACACGACGACATCCGTCAGGCGCGCGAGCCGGGTCTTCGCGGCGGGATTCTTTTCCAGCTCCGCCCACCCCGCCGGCGCCTGGGTCAGGGGCAGCGGCCGGCGCGAGGCACCCACGGTTGGCGTCAATCCGTCCAGCAAGGCCACGGCGCGCGCCCCACCGCCCGCTCCAACCGTCGTGCCGGCGAGCGCGAGCACGCGACCAACCGCGGTGGCATCGCGGGAACCAAACACGCCGCGCGCGAGACCCGAGAGAAGCTTGTTGGCCTCCTCGTCCCCGGCGTTCCACGCGGGGTCCGCGGCGAGCGCTTCGAGCAGGGACAGCTCGCGGCCGGCGAGGCCGCTGTAGAACGCGTCGCGCAGGTAGGGGTTCCTGGGATTCAAACGCGCGATCACCGCGAGATCGCGATCGATCTTCGGGTCCTTGAGTTGTCCGAGCGCCAGGACCGCCTGCAACTGCACGCGGGCCGACGGGCCCTGCGCGAGGGCGAGCAGGCGCGAAACGACGTCGGCGCGGCCTTCGCCGGCGAGGAAACGTTCGCTGAGCCGGATGCCCGACACGCGCACGACCGGATCGGCATGCTCCAGCGCCGCAACCACGGCGGCACGATCGAGGGCTCCGATGCCGTCGAGCGTCCACAGCGCCTGCACCCGGCCGGCAGGCAACGCGCTCTTGAGCGCGATCGTCCGGATGGCGGGGACCAGCGCGGGGTCCGGCCGCTCGACGAGCGTGCGCTGCGCGGTTTCGCGCCAGAAGGCGTTCGAATGCTCGAGCTTTCCGACCCACTGGGCCGAGGTGAGCGGCGCCAGCTGGGTGGCCCGCGGGGCGGGACGATCCGCCGGCACGATGCGGTAGATCCGCCCGAGGTGCAGACCTTGGTCGAGCTTCCGATCCTCGCTTTGCTTGCGCAGGTAGGAGGTGAGCGAGATGCGGTGCTGCAGCACGCCGCGGTAGAGGTCGACGACGTAGAGCGCGCCGTCGGGACCGGTCGAGAAATTCACCGGCCGGAAACGTTCGTCGGTCGACGCGAGGAATTCCTGCTGCTCGTAGGCGTTGCGGCCCTGGACGGAACCGTTCTCGTAGGTCAGCACGGAGCGACGGACGAAGTTCGCCGAAGGCTCGGCGACGAAGTGGTTGCCGTACATCTCCGGCATCAGGTCACCCCGGTAGATCCACTGGCCGCCGGCGGCGGTGAACTCCTTGAGGCGGCCGTTGCGCAGCATCTCGGGCCGGTAGCCGCGGTTGATCCCGGGATTCACGCGGATCGGCCACACCAGCTGGTTTTCCGCCGCGTTCACATTGGTGCCGGCGAGACGCGCATAGTTTGGGTTGCGCTGCAGATAGTCCGAGAAAATCACGTCCACGCGTAGGTGGTCGCTGTTCGAGCCATGGTAGAAGTGACCGTAGTCATCCTGGGTCAGTCCCCACTGGCCGCGGAAGATCGTGGTGCCCGTTTCCCAGGCGCCCTTCACGTAGCGAAACTTCCGGGTGTAGGCGGTGCTGTAGATCCAGTTGTCGTAGGCCCACGTGAGGCTGTTGGGCGCGCGCTCGGGGTTCGCCAGGTGCGGCCGCTTCGGGTCGACGCGCACCCCGTAGTCGGTCGCGACGATCTCCTTCTTGTCGGCCTTGCCGTCGCCATCCGTGTCGCGCCAGAACGCGAGTTCCGGAGGAGCCCCCACGAGCACGCCGTCGGCCACGAGGGCGATCGCCCGCGGCATGACGAGCTCATCGATGAAAATCTTCGAGTCCTCGAAGCGGCCGTCGCCATCGCGGTCGGTGAGCACCACCACGCGGCCCGTCGGCAGGTCTTCGCCATTGCCATCGAGATCGGGCATGTAGCCGCGCATTTCAACGACCCACATCCTCCCGTCCGGCCCGAACGTGATCGCGACCGGTTCCTGCACGTGGGGCTCCGCCGCGGCGATCTCGACCTTGTACCCGGGGGCGACCTTGAACGACTGGAGCGCCTGCGCCGGCGTGAGCACGGGGGCGGGCGGAATCTGGTCGGCCGGAACCAGCGATTTCTGCACCACGCCGGGCTTGTCCGCCCGGTCGCCGATCTGGGCGAACACGGCCGGCACGAACAGCAGGGCAAGGCTCAGGCGGGGAAAAAGTGACGACGACATGCGGGAGAGAGGGAGGATGGGTGGTGTAGAACCAGACGTGCGAACGGCCCGTCCGCAAGCCCGGGTGAACCGGCGTGACTCCGGCCGGATCCGGTGTCATCAACCGCTCAGAAAACGCCTTGACTCGACCCTGCGTCAAGTAACTTTCCAGTTACGTAACCAACGCCCCGCCACCCGGCCGGCACCGCGCCGGCCCACCCACCCGACCGCCCATGAAGAAAGCCCCCGTTTCCCGCCGCACCTTCCTCGGCCACGCCGCCTCGGCCGGCGCCGGTCTCTGTCTCAGCCTGGCTCCCGCCGCGGCGGCGGAGAAGCCGAAGCAGGCGGCCGCGGCGGCCGCCCGCGGCGTCACCGACTGGCCGAAATGGGACAACCACGAGGAGCAGGCGCTGCTCGACGTCCTGCGCTCCGGCAAGTGGGGGCGGGGCAACGGCACCAAGGTGAAGGAATTCGAGGCGGTATTCGCGGAACGGATGCGGGCCAAGTACTGCATCGCCACCTCCTCGGGCACCACCGCGCTGCTGAGCGCCATCGGCGCGCTCAACGTCGGCCCCGGGGACGAGGTGATCCTGCCGCCGTACACCTTCGTCGCCACCTTCAATGTCATCACGGCGAATTTTGCTCTGCCGGTCTTTGCCGACGTCGACGCCGACTCCTTCCAGATCGATCCCGCCCGGCTGGAGGCGGCGATCACCCCCGCGACCCGCCTGCTGCTCCCGGTCCACATCGGCGGCTCGACCTGCGAGCTGGATGCGATCGCCGGGATCGCCCAGCGGCGCCAGGTCCCGCTCCTCGAGGATGCGTGCCAGGCTCCCGGCGCCGAGTGGCGCGGCCAGCCCGTCGGCACCAAGGGCATCGGCGGGTGCTTCAGCTTCCAGGCGAGCAAGAACCTGACCTCCGGCGAAGGCGGAGCCGTGGTGACGAACGACGAGGCGTTCGCCCACCAGGTGTACAATTTCCACACGCCGGGCACACCCAAGTCGGGGACGAGCTGGGGCCGCGCGGCGAACTACCGGCTGACGGAGTTCCAGGCCGCCCTGCTGCTCGCGCAGTACCGCCGTTTCAACGCCCAGCAGGATTACCGCAACGCCAACGCCGAGCATCTCTCGGCCATGCTGCGGAAGATCCCGGGCATCGCCCCCGCGAAGCTCGCCGGCGGCAACAATCGCAGCGCGTGGCATCTCTACATGTTCCGCTATGACGCGAAGAAGTTCTCGGGCCTGTCGCGCGCGCGCTTCCTCCAGGAGCTGAACAAGACCGGGATCGGCGCCAGCAGCGGCTACTCGAGCCTCAACACCTCGGCGCACGTCAAGGCGCTCGCGGCGAACCCCCACTACCAGCGCATCTACGGCAAGGATACCATGGCGAAGTGGGTCGAGCGCAACCGCTGCCCGGTCAACGACCGCGTCATCGAGGAGGCGGTGTGGCTGGGCCAGACCAAGCTGCTCGACTCCCGGTCCGCCATGGAACAGATCGCCGAGACGATCGCCGGCATCCAGAAGCGTTCCGGCGACCTGGCGCGCGCCTGAGCCGTGGACGGCTTTTCCATCGCGCCGTTCCGCTTCGACGTCACGCCGCCGCTCGGCCACTCGCTGCTCGGTGGCTGGATTCCCCCGGCGCTCGTGATCGACGACGCCCTGGAGGGCATCGGCTACGTGCTGCTCGGCGCCGGGCCGCCGGTCGTCATCTGCGTGCTCGACTGGGCCGGGCTCATGAACGAAGCGCACCTCGCCTGGCGAATTGCGCTCGCCGCGGCCGCCGGCACCACGCCGGACCGCGTCGCCGTCCATTGCGTGCACCAGCACAACACCCCCTTCGTGTGCGCCACCGCCCGTGCCGCCGCCGCCCGCTTTCCGGAGCTGCCGCCAATGTACGATGCGGCGTTCTTCGAGGTCTGCCTCCAGCGGGCGCAGGACGCGGTCCGCGCCGCCCTGCCCGCGGCCCGGCGCGTAACCCACGTCGCACACGGCGACGCCACCGTGGAGCAGGTCGCGTCGAACCGGCGCATCCACCGCGACGCCGCCGGCCGCGTGATCGCCATGCGGCGGAGCTTCTGCACGGATCCGGCGATCGCCGCGCTGCCGGAGGGCACGATCGACCCCGTGCTGCAAACACTGGCGTACCACGGCGAAGACGGACGGAAGCTCGTCGCTTGCCACTACTATGCCACGCACCCGATGAGTTTCTACGAGGACGGGCGCGTCACGAGTGACTTCGTCGGCCTCGCCCGCAAGCGCCGCCAGGCCGAGGAGCCGGAGTGCACCCATCTCTATTTCACCGGCTGCTCCGGCGACGTGACGGCGGGAAAATACAACGACGGTTCCCCCGCCGCACGCGTGGCGCTGACCGACCGGATGCACCGGGCCCTCGTCGCCTCCGAGGCACGGCTAGTGCCGCGGCCCCTGACGAGCGTCGAATGGGCAACCGTGGACGTCGCTCCCCCGCCCCAGCCGGTGCCGTCCGCGGCCGAACTCGAAGCCGCGATCGCGAACGCCGCCGGCCCCCTCGTCTCGCGGCTGCTTCCCGCCTACCGGCTCGGCTTCCTGCGCCGGTGCGAACGAGGGCTGCCGTTTGTCCTGAGCCGGCTGCGATTGAACGGCCTGTCCGTCCTGCACCTGCCCGGCGAGATGTTCATCGCCTACCAACTGCGTGCCCGGGCGATACGGCCGGGCGAACCGGTGATGGTGGCAGCCTACGGCGACGACGGTCTCTGGTACGTGCCGACGCGGGACGAGTATCCGGCGGGCGGTTACGAAGTGAGCGTGGCCTTCTGCACCGACGAGGTCGATGCGCTCATGACGGATGCGATCCGGCGGCTGCTGGCGTGAGCGATTCGTTTTGCCGCGGATTGCGCGGGTCGTGACGCAGTCCGCGCGCCCCGGTGAATGCCACGCAGGCGGTCTCTTGAAATTCAGCGGACCACGATCTGCTGACTGGTGGGAGGGGCTTCATGCCCCGACCGACGGCGGCGCGGGCTTCGGGCCGGGGCGCAAGGTCCTGCCACGGGGGCTGGCGACGCGTTCTATTCCAACCCCAGAAAACGGGCCGCATTCTTCCAGGCGATCGCTTCGCGGTCGGCCGGGCGGAGGAGTTCGACGTTCGCCAGCTTGATCAGCGAAGGGGCGACGTAGTCGAACGGCGCATGGGTGCCGAACGCGAGAGCCTCCACGCCGAGCGTTTCAATCAGCCGCGGGACGTCCTTGCGGTAGACCACCTGCATCCGGGCGAAATCCACCAGACAGCGTCCCTTCAGCCCCGCCTCGACCATCCGCGGGCCGTCGAGACCGAGCCAGTTCAAGAGCAGGAATTTCAACGTGGGAAACGCCCTCGCCGCCTCGAGCAGCGCCGGAGGCGTCAGGTCCTCGGCGCGATCCCAGGCGTGCCGTTGCCGGCGGTCCTCGAAGCGCTGCATCAGCGCGACCGGCACCCCGAGTTCGGCGATCCGCTTCAGGACGGCGCGGCCGTGCTCGTCGTTGAGGCTGTAACCATGGTGTTCGGGCACGAGCGCCACCGCCTTCATCTTCCAGCGTTCCACCGCCTCGGCCAGGTCGCGCTCCCATCCGACGTAGCGCGGGTTGGCCGTCGCGACCGGGATGAAGCGTCCGCCGTGCGCGCGGGTGGCGGCATGAAGTTCCTCGTTGCCGCGGTGGGCGTCGCGATAGAACACGGCGTGCAGCGACGAGACGACCGCCCGGTCGATGCCGTTGCGGTCCATCAGGGCGAGCATCGTTTCCGCGGTGTTGTGCCGCAGGGCGCGAAACGGATAGTGCCCGAGGCACGCGTTCACATCGATGATCATGCGCGCCTCCGGTCCAGGATCCGCTGGAAGTTCCGCCAGAAGATGTCCTCGCGCTGGGCCGCGGTGAGTTCGGCCGACAGCATCTTGCCGACACATCCTTCCATCGTGGCGTCGGTCGCGAACAGCACGCGCTCGTGCCCGAGCTGCCGCACGCACGACTCGATCGTCCCTTCCTCCAGCACGCTGCCGCTGGTGTCGAGGTAGACGTTGCGGCACTCGCGCAGGCCCTTGATCGCCCACTCCCAGTCGCCGCCGCCGTTCACGTGCCCCATGATGAGGATCAGTTCCGGGTAGCGCTGCGACAGGGCGCAGAAATCGAGCGCGTGCGAGGTCTTCGGCTGCAGCGCGAGCGTCTTCGGGTCGGTGAGATAGGCCGAATGGCCGAGGAAGGGAATCCCGCGCTGGATGCACTTCTCGGCGATCGGATACACCGCCGGATCGGTGTATTTGAATTGGTTATACAGCTTGATTCCGATCATCCCGGCGTCGAGGCAGCGGTCGATCTCCGCGAGCGCGGCGGGGCCCGTGCCGGGCTGCACGAAACAATAACCGAAGATCTGCCGCGGGTGACGCCGCATCGCGGCGATGACCGTGTCGTTCACCTCGCGCACGGCCTCGATGTTCGCCATCACGCCGGCGGTGATCGGACGCGAACAGTAGAGCCGCTCAATGCCGAGCACGCCGGCCGCCTCGATCAGGTGGTCGACGTCGGTCCAGTCGGAGGCGCCGCGCCGGCCGGACAGGAACACGTGATTGTGCACGTCGAACTTCCGCTGCGCGCGCCAGTCGGCCGGGAGTCCGCCGGGACCGCGCGCGCCTGCGACCGTCGCGCCGGTTCCGGCGGCGGCGGAGACGGGCGTGGCCGCCAGTCCGGCCGCGCCCAGTCCTGCGGCGGCCGCCCCGAGAAAGCGTCGCCGGGAGAGGCTCATGCGCCGAAGAGCTCCGCATGAATCCGCCGGATCACGCCTGCAATGTAGTCCATGTCTTCCTCGGTGTGCGTGACGCCCACCGGAATGACGACGAAGCGATGGATGATGTCCTCGGTCTTCGGAAAATCCTCCACCCGGTAGCCCCGCTCCGGCCAGTTCGGTCCCACCGCGAACGGAGTCGCGCCCGGCGCGTGCGCCAGGCCCGTCGCGACATAGGCGCGGCGGTATTGCGCGTAGGTGCCGGTCATCTGGTCGCAGGGCACGCCGGCCGCCGCGAGCCGGGAACGAAACGCGTCGCGCCGCTCCATCGTATCCACCCAGAAGTACGTTTCGAAACCCGACTCACCGTCGGGATCCGGAATCCGGCGCAGCCTGATGCCCGGCAGGTCGCTGATCCGCGCCCGCAGCCGCAGGCTGAGCCGGCGGCAGTGGGCGCGAATGCCGTCGACCTTGCGCAACTGCGCGAGCGCCACCGCTCCGGTGAGTTCCGCCATGCGGAACTGGCTCCCGCAGAAGGCGGGCTCCGCCGCCGGGATCTGCCGGGCATGAAAGTCGCGAAACTGGCCGAGATCGTGCATCCGCACCGCGCGCTCGTACAGCCGCGGATCGTTCGTCACCACCATGCCGCCCTCGCCGCTGGTGATCGTTTTCTGCTGTTGGAAGCTGAAGATCGCGATGTCGCCGATCGAGCCGACGCGCCGGCCCCGATGCAGCGCGCCCGGGCTCTCCGCGCAGTCCTCGAGCAGGGGAATGCCCGCCGCCCGCGCCTCGGCGCTCAGGGCATCGAGGTCCGCCGCGATGCCCTGAAAGTGGATCACCATGACCGCCTTGGTGCGCGGCGTGCGCAGGCGCGTGATTTCACCGGGGGCGAGGCAGAGCGTGTCGTCGATTTCGGCGAGCACCGGCTTGCCGCCCACCCGGACGATCGCGGTGAAGCAGGACACCCAGCTCCACGCCGGCAGGATCACTTCGTCACCCGGCCCGATGCCCAGGGCACCGAGCGCAACCTCGAGCGCCGCGCTGCCGCTGGTCACGCCGAGTGCAAACCGCACCCCGACCATCGCCGCCATCTCGCGCTCGAGGGTCGCCACCATGGTGGGCGGCGACTTCGGATCGGGACCATAGTAGCGGAAAAGCGCCTTGCGGCGCAGGACCTCGAGGACGAGTTCCTCCTCCTCGCGGCCGATCGTTGCCCAGCCGAGGGCGGGCGTCGGCACCGAACGGGTTGGGCGGAGCGTGTTTTCTGGGGCGGCAGCAGGCGTGCTCATGGCGAAGACAGCGGGGTGGCGTGGGAAAAAAGTTCGATGACCTGAATCAGGTTTCGAGCGATATGGTAGGGATCCTTCACGGGCAAGGCGACGACACGCTCGAGCGGCGCGCCGGCCCGGTCCCGGATCTGGATCCACTCCCCGACGGCCGGATCGGGATGCGGAAACGTACGGAACGAATACTCCCAGACCCGCTCGAACCACCGGCGCATCGTCTCGTCGCCGGTCAGCGACCAGGCCAGCGCCGTGGCATAAATCGCCTCCGAATGGACCCACCAGAGCTTGGTGTCCCAGGTGTGGTGCACATTCGCCTCGTAGGCCGAGGTGCCCGGCTCGCCAGCGGGCGGGCCGCCCTCGTGATCGACGTAGTGGAGCAGACCGCCATGCACGTCGTCCCAGCCCCGCTCCAACTCGAAACGCACGGATTCCACCGCCCGGGCAATCCAGTCGTGGCGACCTTCGCGGCGGGCCACGGTGAGCAGCATCCACAAGCCTTCGAGCGCGTGCCCCGGATTCAGGTGCCGACTCAACCGCGTGTGCTCCCGCCCCGCGTCGACCGGCCGCAACTCCAGGATGCGACCGCCCGCGACCATGAACCGGTCGAAGATCCGCGCCGCCGCCGCGACGCTTTGGGCGCGCGCGTCCCCCGCCCGCACATCGCTCAGTCCGTCGCACGCGTCCTGCAGCACGAGGGTCAGATTGAGCGTGATCATCGCAATCGCGTGCGATTCGTACCCGTCCGGGATGGGTTCGGGAATGGTGGGAAACCCTCCCGCCGCGACCCGCGCGCGAATGTGGGCGAAGAGGCGCCACGCCGCATCGAGGAATTCGCGCCGCCCGCTTACCCGG
>JAEUHA010000400.1 GCA_016793535.1 Opitutaceae bacterium
GTCGTACCGGCGCGAGATCGACGCGTTCAACCGCGACCCCAACACCACGCACGCGCTGGCCCTGATGAACGGCGACCTGGTCACGCAGATCGTCGCACCCGATTCTCACCTGCGGCGCCAGCTGGCGACCACCGAGGGTAACCGCGACCGGATGCTGGCGCTCATCTTCCGCGCCGTCGTCGTGCGCGCCCCGACCGACGGAGAGCTCGCGACGCTGGCCAGCGCCACGGCCTCCAGCCTCACGCCGGCGGAGGACACGATCTGGGCCCTGCTGAATTCACCCGAGTTTCTCTTCCAACAGTAGCCACTGGTCTTGTCCCCATGAAATCGACCCTGACCGACCTTTCCCGCCGCGCGTTCGTGGAGCGTTTCGTGAAGACCTTTCTCGGCGTGAGCCTGCTGCCGGGACTGGGGCGCCTGCGCGCCGCCGGGTCGTCGCCGCGCGCCCGGGCGAAGAGCGTCATCTTTCTTTATCTCCGCGGCGGACTCTCGCACATCGACACGTTTGACCCGAAACCGGGGCGTCCGGAGATGGGCGGCGTGCGCGCCATCGGGACGAGTGCGGACGGCGTGCAAGTCTCCGAGTGGTTTCCGCGCCTGGCGCGGCAGATGCACCATATTTCGCTCGTGCGCTCGATGACCTCCACGCAGGGCATCCACGAACTCGGGGCGTACACCGCCCACACCAGCCACTTCTTGACGCCCACGATCCGGCACCCGGCGCTCGGCTCGTGGATCGTGAAGCTGCTCGGCTCGGAAAACCGGCTGCTGCCCGGCAACGTCCTCATCAACGGCAGTCCGCAGCATCCAGGAAGCGGATACTTCCCCGCGCACCTCGCCCCGCTGCCCATCGTCGATCCCGGCGCGGGCCTGCAGAACGCCGCCTTGCCGCGCACGGTGAGCGAGGCGGATTTCGCCCGTCGCACCGCCCTGGCCCGCGCGATCGGCAGCCATTTCGTCCAGCAAACGCCGCACCGCGACGCATCGGCCTACCTGAAGATCCAGCAGGAGGCCGCGGCCCTGATGAAGAGCGAGGACCTCAAGGTCTTCGACATCTCCCGCGAAGATGAGCGGACCCAGGCCGCCTACGGCCCGCACACCTTCGGCAAGGGGTGCCTGCTCGCGCGCCGGCTGGTCGAGGCCGGCGTGCGGTTCATCGAGGTGGAGGACGACCAGAATTGGGACACGCACAACGACCAGCTCCGGGCCATGCGGATCATGACTCCCTCGGCGGATCAGACGATGGCCGCGCTGCTCGACGACCTCCATCAACGCGGCCTGCTGGCCAGCACGCTGGTCGTGATGGCGACCGAGTTCGGCCGCACGCCGCAAATCAGCACGGTCACGGCGGGCCGCGGACATCACCCGGGCGTCTTCACCTGGTGGGCGGCCGGCGGCGGGGTGAAAGGCGGCTACGTGCACGGCCAGTCCGACGCCATCGGCGAGCACGTCGCGGCGGATCCAGTGACGATGCCCGACTTCAACGCGACCGTGGCCATGGCGCTCGGGATGGACGTCGACCACATCGAGCATTCGCCCTCGGGCCGACCGTTCACCGTGGCCGACAAGGGCCGGCCGGTGACGGCGCTCTTCGCCTGAACGCCCGCCCGCCTCTCGTTCGCCCGCCGCCCCCCACATCCTTTCGCACCCCACCCTCCCGACCCCATGCTCACCTCAACCCCAGCCCGCCGTGTCCCGACCGGCGTCGCCGCGCTCCGACTGACGGCCGCCACACTCGCGTTTCCACTCAGCCTGGCCGCCCAGTCGGCCCCGACGCGCAACGCCCCAGGTTCGCCCGCCAGCGAGACCATCGCGCTGCCCACGTTTCACGTCGAAACCAACCGCGACAACGCGTACCTCGCCACGGAAACCACCTCCGGCACGCGCATGGCGGCGAAGATCATCGACCTGCCGTTCTCGGTGCAGTCACTGCCGAGCGAGTTCTTCAATGATTTCATGCTGTTCGATTTCGACGAGCTGAACGGCTTCGTCAGCAACGTGAAGCCCGCCGACCCGGCGGGCGCGGGCAACGGCGGCTCCCGCCTCCGCGGCTTCAGCATGCCGCAATTCCGCAACGGCTTTCGCATCATCCAGCAGCCGGACTCGAACAACACGGATCGCGTGGAGATCCTCAAGGGTCCATCCGCCGGCACCTACGGCGCGACCGCACCGGGCGGTATCATCAATTTCATTACGAAGAAGCCGCGCACGCAGCGGGAGTACACGCTGGATTACATCGTGGGCTCCGACGACTACCAGCGGGTCAACGCCAGCGCCACCGGCCCGATCGCGCAAAATCTCTACTACCGGTTCGACGGGACCTACTACGACTTCGAGCGCCCGACGGACTTCTGGTTCAACCAGACGCTCGATCTCAGCGGCGTCCTGCTGTACAAGTTCACCCTCAACACGTCGATCAGCGCGGAGTTCGCGTTCACGGAGCGGAAGGCCAACCCGTTCGTCGTCTTCACCCGCTGGGTCGATCGCAACAACCGCACGCAGGGCCTCGTGTACCAGATCCCCGAGGATCAGTACCCCGGCCTGGGCCAGCGGCTGCTGGCCTTCAACCAGGCGGGACCGTACAACCGCTACGAGCGCTACAACCACTCCTCGTACCTCACGTTTCAGCATCGGTTCAGCCCCCAGTTCTCGCTGCAGGCAAATCTCTC
>JAEUHA010000405.1 GCA_016793535.1 Opitutaceae bacterium
GGTCATCCGCGCCGTCGAAAAAGTAGTCGGCCGCCCGGTCAAGGTGATCGAGCGGCCGCGCCGCCCGGGCGACCCGCCGGCGCTGTACGCGGATTCCACCAAGGCCCGGCGCGACCTGGGCTGGACGGTGAAATTCCCCGACATCGAAGCGATCGTCGCGACCGCCTGGCGCTGGCATCAGGCACACCCGCACGGGTACGGGGATCGCTGAACGCGGCGCGGCCCGGTTCGAGGGGGAATGCCCTCGCCGCAGGCGTCGCAGCAGCGTGCCGCCTGGGGACACGCTGCACGGGCCGTTGGTTTTACTTCAGCTGATACGCGACGACCGTGTTGACGAAAAACGTCGGCACATAAACGACGCGATTCTTCGCGTCGTAGCCGATGTCGGCGGAGTTCACTTTGCCCTCGCGGGTGTCGAGCAGCAGCGTCTTCTCGCCGCCCTTCACGTGATACACCGCACCGGCCCAGCACGAGACGATGAACTCGTTGCCCTGGATGTGTTCGATGCCGTCCGTGCTGGCATCCATGCCGTCGACCACGGTCGTGCGCTGCTTGTCCTTCCCGAACTTGAGCAACGCGCCCGCGTCGAGGACGTAGAAATCGTCGCCGTGCGCGAGCACGCCGTTCGGCCGCTTGAAGCCCTCGAGGAACACCGAGGGCTGGCCGTTCTTGATCGCGTAGATCTTCAACCCGCCCATGTCGGAGACGTATACGACTCCGGCCTGGTCGACGGTGACGTCGTTCAGCCGCTGCGATCCCGGCACGGCGATCGTCTGGACGATGGCGCCCTTCGCGGTATCGATCACCACCATGCGATCGATGTCGGCGACGTAGAGACGGCCCTGGTGGAGCGCCATGCCCTTGGGGGCCTCGAGGCCCTTGACCCATTCCGCCGCGATCACCTTGCCATCGAGCCCGACCTTGCCGATCGAGCCGGCGCCGTCCTTCGTCCAGGGCTCCTTGCCATCGATATTGGCGACATACAGCACCCGCGCGACGGGGTCGAAGCGGACGGACTCGGGGGTCTTCAGCGTGGGGGTCGTTTCCCACTGCTTGACGAGCTTCGCGGATTGCGCGTGCGACGCGGAACTGAGCGAGAGCGCACCCGCGAGGGCGATGAGGACGAGGGAATGTTTCATGGGGACCGGCAGCTTGAGGCGTTTGCGCGCACAGGTCCAGCGGTGTGTGCGCCCCTTCCGCTGCCATCCCTTGGCAGACTTCCCACGTCGCGGGGGCAGCTTGCCCCCGCGCAACATCGTCCCGACTTCCGTCTCCTGCGAGCAGGATGCTCGCGCCACTCGGCACCGGGCCTCACGCCGCGAGCGCGTGACAGGCCGCCATCAGCCGCTCGTCGGTGAGGGTCGCACCATGCGACAAAGCCCAGATCGCCTCCGGTTCCCAGAGCGCGGCCCGCAGCGGTTCGAGCAGGCGCCGGGAAAGGTCGGGATCGGCGATGTGCTGCAGGATCGCGAGCGTCTGTCGTGAGGCCGGCAGCCCGAGCCACTGGAGCACCCCGAAAAGCCCGTCGCGTTCATACACCGCCGCGATCTCGCCCCACGCCGGCGCGTCACCGCCGCGCAACCCCAGGTGCGCCGTCAGGAAGGCGGTCAGCGCCGGCACCTGCACGAGTTCCTCCAACAGGGCGGGACAGCGCACGATGACATGCAGCGCCGCCATCCGGCTGAACTGGAACTTCTCCAGGAACTCCCGCTCGGTCGCCGGAACGTACTCGAGGTAGCGCCGCCACTGGCGACCGGTCACGCCCAGCGCCGCGGACGCGAAAACGCCCTCGCCCGGTTCGACTTCGCACCACTCGTCCGGCCCGACTTCGCGCTCGAAACGCACCTCGGGCCAGATCGAGACCCGGTAGCGGACTCCATCATGGATCCACGTCAGATCGGGCCGGCTGGCAGCCGGGGCGACCCGGACGCGGGCGTTGCGAGGCGAGCGGGGGAAGCGGGCGAGCAGCGAGTTCATGGGCGCAAGGTACCCGGTACGATGGGACATTGCTTGTCCCACCCTGGAAAATGTTTCTGCTCACGGCATGATTTCCCGCGGCCAGTCGTCCCGCCCCCCCATCGAGCGCATGCTGCGCATTCACGAGGAGCTGCGGCGGGGGGCGTTCACGAACTGCAGCAAGCTGGCCCGCGCGCTGGAGGTGTCGCGCAAGACGATCGTGCGCGACGTCGCGTTCATGCGCGACCGCCTCGAGCTGCCGATCGAGTTCGACGCCCGCATCAACGCCTATCGCTACACCCACCCGGTGTCCGCGTTCCCGACCGTGCAGGTGTCGGAGGGCGAACTGCTCGCCCTGCTGGTCGCGCGCAAGGCGCTCGAGCAATACCGCGGCACGCCGTTTCATCGTCAGCTCGAGGTCTCCTTCGAAAAGCTTACCGGCGGTCTGAAGGACCGGATCTCCTTCTCGCCCGCGGACGAACTTCAGTCGGTCTCGTTCAAGAACGTGGGCCTCGGCAAGGCCGACCTCGCGGTCTTCAACGCCCTCAGCAGCGCGACGCTGCGCCAGCAGGAGGTGGAGTTCGATTACCGCAAGCCGGGCGAAAAGAAGCCGGCGCGGCGCCGGGTGCAGCCCTATCACCTCGCCCATCGCGAGAACCTCTGGTACCTGGTCGGATTCGACAGTGAGCGCCGGGCGCTGCGGACCTTTGCGGTGCCGCGGCTCACGAACCCGCGCGTGCTGACCACGACGTTTGTCCGTCCCCCGGATTTTTCGCCTGAGAAGTTTTTCGCGAACGCCCTCGGCGTCTTGGGCGGCGATCGGGACTACCGGTTCGTGATCCGCTTCAGCGCCGGCGTGGCAGACCGCGTGCGCGAGCGCGAGTGGCACGAATCCCAGGAACTGCGCGACCTGCCCGACGGGCGACTGGAATTGAGCCTGCGGCTCGGGGCGCTGCCGGAAGTGGAACGCTGGGTCCTGACGTGGGGGGCCGACGCGGAGGTCCTCCAGCCCAAGGAACTGCGCCACCGCCTCCGCACGACGGCGACGACGCTGTTGGAGCGGTATCGCTGACGGTGCGCCCGGTCGGCTCGGCGTCGCAGGAGCAGGTCGAGGTCGCGATTGAACTTTCGGCCAGTCGCGGTCCGAAACCGCCCTTACAGGACGAGCGACTACCGCCTACTCCGATTCCCCGGTTTTCGCCCGGGCATCGAACTGCGAGACGCGCGCGAGGTTTTCCCAGGCCGCCCGTTCCTCGGCGGTGATCTGCTCGGGGACCTGGATGTTCACCACGACGTAGAAGTCGCCGCGTTCGCCGCCGGGACTGCGGGGCAGACCCTGCCCGCGAAGGCGGAGCTGCCGGCCGCTCTGGGTGCCGGGCGGAATGGTCAGCTTGATCGCGCCCGAGAGCGTCGGCACTTCCAGTCGCGCGCCGAGCACCGCCTCCCACGGGGCGACGGTGAGATCGTGAAACAGGTCGACGCCCCGCACCTGGAAGTCCGGATGAGCGGCGAGCCGCACGCGCAGGTAGAGATCGCCTTCCGGGCCTCCACCCATGCCCGGACTCCCCTTGCCCGGCACCCGGATCCGTCGTCCTTCCTGTGCACCCGGTGGGATGCGCACCTTGAAGGTTTCAGTTTCCGTCGCGCCCGTGTGCGGATCGGTGCGCCGCAGCGAAATCGAGCGCATCGATCCCTGCAGCGCCTCGTGCAGGGTCACGAGGATGTCACCTTCAATATCCTCACCGCGTTCGGCGTACTCCGGCTCTCCCGCCCCGCGGCCGCCACGCCGGCCGCGACGCAGCACGTCGTCCATGTCCACGCCACCCCGCCCGCGGCCAAAAAAGCGCGCGAAGAAATCGCTGAATCCGGTGCCGCCGAAGTGAAATTCCTGCTCGTCATCCGCGCCGCCGCGCCAGCCTTCCGGACGCCCATAGGAGGGCGGACGCCCGCCGGCACCGGCCTGGTTCCAGTTCGCCCCGAGTTCGTCGTACTTCCGCCGCTTCTCGGGATCGCTCAGGACTTCATGGGCCTCGTTGATCTCCTTGAACTTCGCCTCGGCGCCCTTCTTGTCCTTGGCGACGTCCGGGTGATACAGCCGCGCCAGCCGGCGAAAGGCCTTCTTGATGTCCGCGTCGGACGCATCCCGCGCGATGCCCAGGGTCTTGTAGTAGTCTTTGAACTCAACGGCCATGGTTGGAGTACGATGGTGACAACAACGTGGCACGTTCCCGGCCGCGCGGCAACGTCCGTGGCTCGCTTCCTCTCCGGGGAGCGCGGCCGTCCCCGGCCGCCGGCAAATGGTACCGCCGCGGGCGGTCGCGCTCCGAGGCAAGCGGATTACTCACCCGGGTCGATTGGCACGCCCTCGGCCCGCAGGCGCTGCAGCTTGTAGGTCAGGGCGCGCCGGCTGATCGCCAGTTCGCGCGCGGTCTCGGTGCGGTTGTAGCTGTTCTTCCGCAGCGCACGCAGGATCGCCTCGCGCTCGATCTCCTCGAGCCGCTGCGCGTCGGCGCCGCCGGCGGCCGGTCCCGGTTTCGCCCCTGCCGTATCCGGAGTCAGGATGCGCGCGGGCAGGTGCTCCGGCAGGACGATCTCGCCGCGCGAAAGCAGCGCCGCGCGTTCCATCGCATTGCGCAGCTCCCGCACGTTGCCCGGCCAGCGGTAGGTCAGCAGCGCGTTCGTGACCGAGGCGGAGAACCGGGATTTCTGCCGTGAGAACTGCCCGATGAAATGCGTCGCCAGCGGCAGGATGTCCTCCGGCCGCTCGCGCAGCGGCGGCAGGTGCAGTTCCATCACATTGAGCCGGTAGAAGAGATCCTCCCGGAACCGCCCCGCGGCGATCTCCGCCTCGAGGTCGCGATTCGTGGCCGCCAGCACGCGGGCATCCGTGCGCTGGTCGCGCCCCGAGCCGATCCGGCGAAACGTGCCGTCGTTGATCACGCGCAGCAGCTTCGCCTGCAAGGGCGGGGGCAGCTCGGCGATCTCGTCGAGAAAGAGCGTGCCGCCGATCGCCTCCTCGAAGCGCCCGATCCGCTGCTGCAACGCCCCCGTGAACGCGCCCTTCTCGTGCCCGAAGAGCTCGCTCTCGAGCAGATTCTCCGGAATCGCCGCGCAGTTCACCTTCACCAGCGGTCCCGTCCGGCGCTGGCTCCACGCATGAATCACGTCCGCGACCGCCTCCTTGCCGACGCCGCTCTCACCGGTGATCAGCACCCGGGAGTCCGAGGGTGCGATGACGGCCGCGTCCCGGAACACGGCCCGCATGAGCGGACTGTGAATGATCACACCCGGAGGCAGCGCGACTTCATCCGCCGCGGCCGCCGGTGCGGTCCCCGCCGGTTCCAGCGCCAGCCGCACCGACGCCATGAGCTCATCGAGGTCGATGGGTTTCGCGAGGTAGTTGACCGCCCCGTCGCGCATCGCGGTCACCGCGCTCCGGATGTCCGCAAACGCCGTGACCAGCAGCACGGGCAGCGATTGGTGCCGCTGCCGCACCCGCCGGAAGGTCTCGATGCCCGACATGCCGGGCATGCGGACGTCGCTGATCATCATCGAAAATGGCTCCTCGGCCAGCAACTGCAGCGCCGCTTCCCCGGAAGCCGCCGACTGCGTGCGATAGCCTTTGGCCCGGAGGAACGTTTCCAGCAGGCTGCGCTGCCCGTGGTCGTCATCGACCACAAGGATGCGGGCGGGCTTGGGCAGCTCAGGACTCATGGCGCAACGACACCGGTTTCACGTGACGGATGCGAAACAAAGCCCCGCGGGGCTCGCGCGCAAGGCACGCAATCTCCCAGCGGTGCGCGGCGACGATCTGGTGCACGATCGCCAGGCCCAGTCCGACCCCCTTGGGCCGCATGGTGACATAGGGTTTAAAGATGTTCGTCCGCTCGGCCTCGGGCACGCCCGGTCCGTCATCCGCGATTTCGATCGTGGCGCTGCCATCCGACGCGAGGGCGCAGCGCACCTCGACCGTTCCACCGGGGTCCACGGCCTGGACCGCGTTGAGCAACAGGTTGAACAACGCCTGCCGGAAAAGCTGCTCGTCGGCCTCGACCGCGAACGGCTGGGCCGGCGGCTGGATCCGGATCTGCTTGTCTTCGATGTCCGGCATGAGCGTGCGGATCACATCCGTCACGAGTCGCGCCACGTCCACGGGCGCCGGGTGGGCCTCGCGCGGTTTCGAATAGTCGATGAATTCGTTGAGCTGCACCGTGACGCGGTCCGCCTCCTCGATGATCGCGGACGCGTGTTCGCGCAGCTTGGGCGCGGTTGCCGCCTGCATCGCGATCATCTGGGCGAGCCCGCGGATCAGGTTGAGCGGATTGCGGGTTTCGTGCGCCAGTCCCGCGGCGGCGAAGTTCATCTGGGCGAGGTGACTGTTCATCTCGCCGGCCTTCACCAGCCGGATCTGCAGCTCGGAATTCCGGGAAACGTTGCGCCAGGCAAGGCCGGAGATGAGCGCGGCGCCGGACGCGAGCACGCTGATGAGCGAACGCAGCCAGAAGTCGTTGCGCACGGCCTGCCGCATTTCATCGGTGGAGAGCGAGATCACCAAACTGTGGACGCCCTGCTTCCGGATCAGCGTGTCGTACTCCTCCTCACTCATCCACGACGGCCGGCTGAACGGCACCCGGGGCGGACGCCCCGCGCCGGGCGAAGTGCCGTCCGTCGCCTGCCCCGGCGGCCGGCCCTCCGCGGGCCGCTGGCCACCCGCTGCGCGCAACGCCGGCCGCAGGGCCTTGCCCATCTGCGCGCTGCTCACCACGAGCGTGGTCGTACGCGGGTCGCCTTCGGGTGCGCCGCCGACGCCGCCGAGGTCCATGAGATTCATCAGCGTCAGCTCACGCTCGCGCCAGTAGACGCCGCGGCCCTGCACCATTTCCGGCGTGAGCCCCACGGGGCGTCCGGCGCTGGCGATCGTCTCCCCGGTGGCACCGAGGATCGCGATCGACTCGAGTTCGCCGGGATGGATCAGACCCTGCAGCACCGACTCGATGCGGTCCTTGGCCACGAGATTGCCCACGCGACGCTGGGAGCTGACCACGATCCCGAGCGTCGAGGTGATGTCGCGGCCGCGATTGATCAGGGCCTGCGCGGACGTCTGCTTGAACCGCCGGTGCTCGCCCCATTGCCAGCCACTCACCCCGAGGGCAATGACCGCCAGGGTGACGTAGATGCCGACGTTGCGGCTCCGTTGAGCGATCGGCCAAGGCATGGGGAGGACTCGAAGATGCGCGGCCAACGCCCGGCTTTCCAAGCCTCAAGTCGAAACCGAAAATTCGCCCACGGAACACACGGAGTACACCGAAGAGAACCGCCTGCTTCCGTATACTCCGTGTGCTCCGTCGGCCAAAGACTATGGCTTGCCGATGTAGCGTTCGAGTTCCTGCGCGGGGAAGGCTTTCGGGGCCAGGTTCATCTTCGCCCGCTCGCCGTCGGAGGCCTGCGACAGGTCACCGGGATTCTGAATCACCCGCGGCGTGAGGAAAATCAGCAGCTCCGTCTTCGTGGTGCTCTTCTGCTTCCGCTTGAAGGCATAGCCGAGCAGCGGAATGTCGCCCAACACCGGCACCTTGCTGTCGAGGTACTTCACCTCCGTCGAAATCAACCCGCCGATCACCACGGTGCGATCGCTCGGCGTCACGACCACGGTGTCGGCCGAACGCTTGTCGATCACGGGTGAGCTGACCGTGTTCGAGATCGGCACGGTGGTCGCGCTCAGGGATGAAATCTCCGGGGAAACGATCATCTCCACGAGGCCGTCGGCGTTGATGAAGGGCGTCACGCGCAGGATGATGCCGACGTCCTGGTACTGCACCGTGTTGATCGTGGCGTTTGTCTGGTCGACGACGCGGGAGTTGGTGATGATCGGCACTGACTGGCCGACCATGATCGTCGCCTGCTGACTGTTGCGGGTGAGAATCGACGGCCGCGAGAGGATCTCGGTCTTGCCGAGGCTCGAGAGCGCGTGGATGGTCGCGCTCACGTCTTCGCCGAGAATGCGATAGAAGGCTCCGAAGTTGGTCGGATCCGCGAGCGCGTCCGCGAGACCGAACCGCGAACTCGCAACGGCGTTGGGTTCCGTCTTCACCGCCAGCTTGCCCGTCCAGGTGGCCTCGGTGCCGAGGTCGAGGTCCTTGTCGTGCGTCACCTGCACGAAGACGACGTTGATCAGCACCTGCGGCTTCGGCTTGTCGAGGCTCGCCACGATGGTGCGGATGCTCTCGTTGGTCTCCTCGTCGGTCACGACGATGATCCGCCGGGTTTCGAGATCACTCGTGATCATCGCGTCGCCGATCATCGTCGAATTGATGTACTGGCGATTGCCGCCGGAAGCACTGCCGCCGCCTCCGCCACCGCCCTGGACGGTGGTGCCGCGATTCGCATTCGTGGTGGTGGCGGGTCGGCGCGCCTGCGTCGTGCCGCCGCGCGCGCCGGTGGTCTGGGCGAGGACGTGCCCGGCGCAGCCGAACGTGAGCAGGGCGAAAAGGACACCGCGCGTGGCGCGGGAAGAAAAGGGAGTCTGCATGGAAGATGGGGTCTGAGGTGAAGGCGGGGCGCCGGTCAGCGCACGCCGCCGTTGCCGAGCTGTATGTTGCTGCCCGTCGCCTGGGTGTTGCTCGAGGCGCGGGTGTTGAGCACGTCCGCCTGCGTGTTGGTGGTCGTCCGGGCATTGCTGCTCTGGAAGAGGTTCTTCAGCACCGCCTCGACCTGCTTCACGTCGCCGTTTTCGAGCGTGTAGACGAAGACCTTCTGTTTCCGCGCCGAGCTCGCATCGAGCTGGGTGATGATCTCGCCCACGTCGTTCAGCGCCTCGCGGGAGGCGGTGACGATGACGGAGTACGTGCGGGGATCGGCGACGGCGACCACGGGCGTGCCCCGCCGGCCGCCCGATGAACTGCCGCGCGTGGTGCGTCCGCCCGGCCCCGCCGTGTTGCCACCGCGCCCGCCCCGACCAGCGGCCGCCGCCGCGAGGGCCGCGGCCGCGCCGGGACCGAAGGGACCAAACTGCCCGAACTGCCCCGGGGTCGGGCCGGCGCCGGCCGTGCCGGTGGTGCCGAACAGGTTCGTGATCAACTGGGCCATCTCATTCGGATCCGCGTTCTTCAGGCGAAACACCTTCATCGACGCGACCGAGCCGGCCGAGCCGTCGAGCGCCGCGACCAATTCGACAATGTGCCGGATGTTGCTCTGCGTATCGGTCACGACGAGCGAGTTGCTGTCCTGGTTCGCCGTGATCGTCGCGCTGCTCGGCAGCAACGTCGCCAGGTCGGCCGCCGCCTGCGCGGCATCGATCCGCTCCAGCGGGATGATCTGCATCACCATCTCGGCGTTGTCGGGAATCTCGCGCGGATCGTTGCCGGTGCGGATCGGGATGTTCTTCTTGCGGGCATCCTCCTTGGAACGGACGACGAGATTGCGGCCCTTCGCCGCCGCGGTGTAGCCATGCTTGTCGAGCGCAAGATTGAGCAACTGGACCGCCTCCTGGCGGCTGACCGGCTGCGCACTCCACATGTCGATGGTGCCCTTGACGGGCGTCTCGAGCACGATGACGAAGCCCGCGGCCTCGCTGAGGTAGTTGAGCACGGTCTCGAGCGGGGCGCCGCGGAAGTTGAAGCGCAGCGTGCCGGGCTCCTCGCGGCCTGGGCGCGCGGGGGTTGGGGCCGCGGCTTCCTGGGCGGAGGCGCCCAGCGCAAACAGCAGCAGTCCGAGACAGAGAGCCGGGGTGACGAACGTCGTTTTCATTATTTCAATTGTTTCTCGCGCTGCCGCATAAGTCGTTTGAGCACATCGGACGCATCCGCCGGGATCGTCGGCGTGGAGGAGGCTTCGGCGCGCGGCGCATCGGGCGCCGCCACCACGGACCAGTCGGCGCCCTCGGGACGGCGCAACTGCTGGGCCACGCGCAGCGCGAGCACCTGGTCGCCGCGGACGAGGTCGACACCCTCGCTGCCGACGCGGCGGACGGTGAACTCACCCAACGTGTCCCCCTCGGCGACCGTCTTGCGAAACGCCACCTCGGGGCTTTCGAACAGCGCCACGCGCTTGCCGCCGAACTCGACGGTTCCAACCAGCGCGATCTCGTCGACCCGCGGAGGCTTCGCCTCGGGCGTGGCGCGCGTGAGGCCGACGCGGTTGGGATTGAAGATGTTTTTCTCCGTGATGATGCGGAAGGCCTCGAAACTGTCCGCGGGCGAAACCGCCTTGGTTGCGGCGGAAGCCGGAGCCGCAGAGCGGGCCGGGTCGGCGTCGCGGGTGCGGCGGCCTTCCGCGGCAGAGGCGAACACCGGAAGCAGAAGTGCAGTGATCACCACGCAGGCGGAGGTTTTCATGGGAGTGCGGCCGCCCCCGGCCGCGATACAATCCATTGCGGACAAGGGCGTCCGCGCTCCCGGAAAGGAAGAACGAAGCAATCGCATCTTCATCACGGCCTCCCTTCCAGCGGCACCAGCCGCAGTCCGCTGACGAGGAGGCCCAGCGTGAGCCGCTGGCCCTGGTCATCGCGGGAGGTGAGTTCCACGGCGTCGACCCGCAGGGCGAGCGGGGATTTCTCCACCTCGTAGAGAAACCGACTGAGCGTCGCGAGCGAGCCCGTGGCGTCGACGCGGCACTCCAGCTGCGAATATCGCGGCGTCGCGCCGCGTTTCCACTGCGGCTTGATCGAACCGAGTTCGATCCCTGCCGCGCGGCCCCAGCGATCGAAGGCGGTGATCAGATCCTGTTCCGCCTTGGCGGGATCCTTCGGCAGCGCCTGGGTCTGCATCTCCGACCAAAGCGACTGGGTGCGGGTCGCACGATCGATCACTCCCCTGCCCTCGGTGACGTTCTTTTGCAGCTTGGCGATCTCGGCACTGCGCGACTGCCAGGCTTTCGTGAGTGGCGTCAGCAGGACGCTGTCGCCGATCAGGAGGAGGAGGCCCACGCCCGCGAGGATCAGCAGCAGGCGCTGGCGTTGGGGAGGAGTCTGGTTCATGCGCCGGTGGTTCCGACCCAGCGGAACGTGAAGTTGAACTGGGCGGGCGTCTTGCCGCGGATCTGTTCGATCTTCAGGCCCTGGATTTCCCGGGCCTGCCGCAATTGGTCGAGCGTGCGCAGCAGCGACGCGTTGTCGCGGGCGGTGCCGGAAACGCTGACCGACGCCGGGCTGTGGATCTCGAAGGTCTTGGCGGTCACGCTGCCGTTGTCGGGGAAGCACTCGATGACCCGCTTCATGATCGTCAGATTTCGAAACGACGTATCGTACCAGGAGCGAAACTCGCGGATGCGTCCCTGGGTCGCCTCGAGATCCGCGACCTGGGCCGCCATCCGGTCCCACTCGGAACGCAGCGTCCAAAGCCGGTACTCCTGCCAGCCGAACGCGAGGAGCAGGGCCACCACCGCCGCTGCCGCCGCGAAGCCCGCGGTCGCGAGTCGCTTCGAGCTGTAACGTGCCATCAGCACCGACCAACGGCTCGGCCGCGGCGGGAGAAATTCGAGCTCCGGTGGACCGTCCTGCACCACGCGCAGCGCGAGTCGTTCTGCAATTTCCTCCCCGACCGACCGACCCGTCGCGGGCTTCAGGTCGACCTCGAGGCCGGCATCGGCCGCCCACGGGCCGAGTATCTCGCCGAGCTGCCGCACCATCTGTTCGTGACCGCGGAGGACCAGGCGACGCACGTCCTGGCGCAGGACTGGCGGCACCTGTTCGAACGTGATCCGGAGTTCGCGCGCCAGCGCCGGGCCGTTCACGACCGCCTCGCCGTTCTCGGAATCGATCGACGCTTCGAGCGTGCGAAACGCCGCGATGCCGCCGCCTGCGGCGATGAGCAGCGAGGCCCCCTTCGGTTCCACAACCAGCGTCACGGTGCCGTCCGTCGCCGAACCCATCGCGCCCGGCAGCGCCGCGAGGCCGAGGGAGAAACTCACCGGCTTGAGACCCGCCCGGCGCAGGACGTCCGAGAGGCGGTCGAGCTGGTCCTTGCGCACGGCGAGCTGGCAGATGAAACGCTGGTTCGCCGCCTGCTGGGCCGAGCGGGCGATCTGCAGTTCATCGGGATCACAGGGGAAGCCCTTTTCGGCCTCGATCTGGAGCAGGCTGGCGAGATCGTCCGGAGACAGGTCCGGCACCGCGGAGTGCTGGGTCATCACCCAGGCCGGTGGAAGCGCCACCACACAGTGCCGCTCGCGAATGCCGGCGGCCTCGACGTGATTGCGCAGTTCGCGCCCCACCAGATCCGCCTCCGGATGCAACAGGTCGAGCGTGAGCGGAGCCGTGGCGGTGCGGATGACCGCGACGGCCTGCTTGGCCCGGGCGACATGCACCAACCGCAGCTGCCCCTCCGCCACGGAGAGGCCGACCACGGAGGCCGGGCGTTTTCTGGCAATCCACTTCATAGTCGGTTCTCCCGGGGCTCGCGCAGCGACCCGCGCAGGTTCACGCCCAGCGCCCAGCCGTAGTCGCTGAGGTCCTGGTGATACACCGCGCGCGGCGCGCCGGTGGAAAGGTCGAACACGGTGCGCTGGCGGCAGGACCCGCGGCCCGTGGCCGTCACCGCCACGACATCGGCGGTGAACTGATAGGACTGATCGGTGATATAGGGTCCCGCACGCACGATCGCGCCGCGGTCGAGCACCTGGGTGAGCCAGGCGAAGGACGTCAGCACGTCGGGATTCGCCAGCCGATACGCCACGAGCGCGGGTGCGTTCTCCGGTCCGATGCCGGGGATGCAGGCGAGGACGGTTTCGCTGGCCGTATTCACATTGATGAGACCCTGCACCGTCGCCGCGCTGCTCGCCGAGATGTCGCCGCGGATCTGCGCGTACTCCTCCGCGGTCAGCCGGCCGGCGACCATGAACTCCGCGACGCTGCGCAGTTCACCGTTGCCGATGGCGCCGAGGATCTGGGCAGTGCGCTGGCCGCCGAAGCGCTGCTGCAGCAGCGGCGCGAGCTGCCCGCGCGTTTGTGCCGTGGTGATGTTGATCCGACGCGCCCCGTTCGCCCGGGTGTTCGGCTGCCGGCTGTACACCGTCACGTACTCGAGGATCCCGGGCTCGAGCAGGCCGTCCGGGTTGTCGCGCGGCGCCGAGTTGTCGCCGTCGTTCTCGTTCTCGTCCAGCACGCCGTTGCGATTGGTGTCCTCGCCGAGCAGGATCGCGAGCGTGGCGCCGTAGACGAGGCGCAGTTCGTCGACCGTCTCGAAGGGCGAGGCCTTGTTCAGGCGCGGCGGATCGAGGCGGCCGTAGGTGCTGTCGCCTGTGCCAGCCTGGTTGCGCGAGCGCCACGCCACAATCGCCTCGGCCAGCTCGGTCGTCATGCCCGGCAGCATCTCGAGCATCCCGCGCGTCGCAGTGTTGAGGTTGAGCTTGGAGGCCTCGTCGACCAGGCCGAAGACCGGGTCCTGCGTGGGCCGCTGGTCCGGATCGCGGCCGAGGAACCAGACGTAGGCGTCACCGACGGGAAGTTCCTCCGCCCGGTAATCGTCGCGGTGCGGCACGACGCCACCGGTCGCAAACTGTTCGAGAATGAAGGCAGCGTACCGCAGGCCGCCCGCGGCCGCCTGTCGCGCCGTAACCGCGGCCGCACGGTGATCCGAGGCGCGCAGCTCGGTCGACATTTCGTGCGCGAAGTAGAACGTCAGCGAGACGAGCCCGAGGCAGACCCAGATCACGATGATCAGGACGGAGCCCCGCTCAGCGGCGCGGCCCCGGCGGCGAAGACGGGTGCGGGGTGTCCTCACAAGCCCGCCGCCTCCCCCGCGGCTTCCGTCTGGCTCGTCGTGGTCACGACCGTCACCGGCACCACGATCTCGATCGGGGCCGGCGCCGCTTCGTTCCGGTCGCGTGGTGCCAGGGTCAGCGTGAACTTGAGCGCCTTCGGCAGCGTGGCGGTGGAGAACGAATCCCACGCGTCGACCCAGCCGGTGCCGTCGAAGTAAGCGATCTCCGCCGCCGCGACGTTGCCGAGCAACACCGTTTCCTCCGGCTCCGTCTCCTGCACGGGCAGGAGATTGCGGGTGACGACGCGGATCAGGTCGCGGCCGGCCGAGGCGCCCGTGGCCGTGGAAAGGTAGTACGCGACGCTCTGCACGTCGGCGAACGGCGTCCAGCCGTCGATCCGGCCGGAACTCGTGAACAGGTCCGGCGTGATTCGGTCGCCCTGCGTGCCGGACGTCATCGAGGAAAACGTCGTCGTCTGTAGTTCCCCGGACAATACGCCCCCGGGCAGCATCAGCCCGGCGAGGTCCCGCCGGATGATCGCGAGCGTTCGCTCCACCACCCGGTCGTCGTCGAGCCGCGCGTGCGTCGTCCGGTGGAGCCGCAGCGCGCCGAAGAAGGTCGTCTGGATCACCAGCAGCACCACCGACCCGATGGCCGTGGCGAGCAGGAGCTCCATCAGCGTGAAACCACGCCGGGAACGGAACGCGCGAACGGTTGACTGGCGCCGGCTCATTGCTGCGTGGCGGCGAGTTCGGCCGCCGGCGGCGTCGCGGGCAGGAGCGTGCTGACGCTCACGTCGTAGGTGTTGCCCCGCACGACAAAGTTCACCGTCACGGTCAGCTGGAGCATCGCATCCTCCGACCACGGCTCGCTCCGCATCGTCCACGGGTAGGTCGTGTCGCCGTCCGCGATCGTGCCACTCCCCGAACTTTGCGGCTGCTGCTGGTTCTCGATCACGAGTTCGTTCAACAACCGCTCCGCGACGCGCATCGCCGCCGCCTTGCGCTGGCCGAGCACGCCGACGCGGCTGGCGACGCTCATGCCCTCCATCGCCACCGGGATCACGATCGCCATCATCAGCAGCGCAGCGAGGACCTCGATGAGGGTGAAGGCGCGGGCGGCGGACGCGGTTGCCCTGGGAGCGCGGGCGTCCCCGTCCGCCAATCGAGGACGTGCGGACGGGGACGTCCGCGCTCCCAGGAATGCCTTACCGCGTCTCATGGTAGGGGCGGATTTCATACCCGAGCCGGTTGGCCTTGGGCGCGATCTCCAGCGCGGCGCCCTCGCCCTGCCGCAAAATGATCTGCCGCACGCTGACTTCGTCGAAGAAACCGTCCGGGGTGAACCGGATCGCGGCCACATTCTCCGGCAGCCCGAGGCGCTCGTCGTCGTCTTCGGATACCGGGGCATCCGTGACGGCGGGAAGCTGCAGCGTGACACCGCCATCCGCTTCGTACGTGACGTCATGATCGCGGCCGGTGGCGTGGACGCCCTGGACTTCGATGCCGTACGCGGAGCGTTTCGGATCGATCCAGAGCAGGACCGGCACGCCTTCGGCGACGGCGCGACCCTGGGCGTAGTGCGTGAGCGACAGCAGCCGCTGCGCCTCGGCGCTGAGCGCGCGGCCGCGGAAGAAGGAGGACATGCGCGGGGCGACGAACGAAGCCACGATCGTGAGCAGCACCATCACGAGGATGAGCTCCACGAGCGTGAACCCGCGCCGCGCGCGCCGGGTGCGGTCAGCGGGCGGAGACGCGCGCATTGACGATGTCGTCCGCCGTGCCGGCCTGGCCGTCGGGACCAGTCGAGCGGATGTCGTAGCCCGTGGGATTCACGCGGCCGGGGAACTCATAGATGTACGGCTTTCCCCAGGGATCGAGCGGGATGTCGCTCTTGAGATAGGGTCCGCGCCAGTTGGTGACGTCGGACGGCGCGACGATCAGTTGCGAGAGCCCTTCCTGGCCGCGCGGGTAGCTGCCGGTGTCGACTTCGAACGCATCGAGCGCCGTCCCGAACGTGGCGATCTGGGTCTGTGCGGCCGTCGTGCGCGCCTGCTCGGTGCGACCGGTGAACTTCGGCAGCACGAGCGCGGCGAGGATCCCAAGGATCACGAGCACCAGCAGCAGTTCGACCAGGGTGAAGCCCAGCCGGGAACGACGGCGGGAGCGGAGTACGTTGTTTTTCATGGAACGGGAAAGGGGGTGCGACCGACCCGGAGCCGGGCCGGACAGCGGGGGCTTTATTTGATGTGGTCCTGCAGGGAGAAGATCGGGATGACCATCCCGATGAAGATGGTGCCGACGAGCGCCGCGATGAGGAACAGCATCAGCGGCTCGGCCAGCGCGACCACGGTCTTGAGCTGGCGGTCGAGTTCGCCCTCGGTGACGTTGGCGATGCGCAGCAACTCCTGGTCGAGTTTGCCGCTCTCCTCGGCCACCGAGATCATCTCGATGATGGCGCCGGGGAACAGCGCGCGGTTCTGCGCGAGACTCTTGCCGAGGGCCTTGCCCTCCTTCACCCGATCGATCGATTCCGACACGGCGTCGACCAGGATCTGGTTGCCGATCGACCGGCGCGCGACGTTGAGCGCGTTGATCAGCGGCACGCCGGCGCCGAGCAGCGTGCCAAGCATCCGGCAGAAACGGGCCATGGCGAACTGGGCCAGCAGCGGCCCCAGCCGCGGCGCCTTCAGGATCAGGCCCTCCCACGCGCGCCGGCCGCGCTCGGACTTGAACCAGTTTCGGGTCATCACGATCGCGACCACCACGCCGGCGGCGAGAAAGAGGCCGTAGCTGCGGACCAGGTTGCTGACTCCGACGATGATCTGCGTGATCAGCGGCAGCTCGGCGTTGAAGCCCTGGAAGACGAGCTGGAAACGCGGAATGAAGAAAACGAGCAGGAAGACCAGCACCGCCATCGCGAGCACGA
>JAEUHA010000464.1 GCA_016793535.1 Opitutaceae bacterium
CTCGTCCGCTCCGACAGACTGCGGACGAGGGCGTCCGCGCTCCCAGGACGATCACGAGCCCGCCGGGGCCGACGCGACCGCTCACTGATAGTAGAACGTAAACGTCATCTCCTGCTGCGTCCCCAGCACGGCCTTCATGTCATCGGTCCATGGTCCGTAGGGTGAACGATCGGTGATGGCGCTGACGCAGGCTCGCGAGGCGGTTTCGTTCGCGGAGGTGTCGACGTGAGTGATGTTCGTGATCTTGCCCTCGTCGTTCATGATGAACTTCACCGCCACGGTACTGCCGCCCGCGGGCATGGCGGACATCTGCAGGATCAGCCGCTCCCACTGGATCTGGACGGTGTCGACCATCCGCTGCAAGTAGGCGCCGTAGTTGCTCCACTTGGCGTCGATGCCAGTCAGGCCGACGTTCTTGGTGCCGAATTTATTGTCGGCCAGGATCGCGGGCCGCACTTGCTGCTGCTGCACGATCTGCGGTCGCGGCCGCGGCCGGCGCGGGTCGATTGCCGGCGCCATCGAGGTCGCGCCCGCGAAGTCCTTCACGTCGCGCGCTCCTTCGACTTTCTCCGGCACGGGCTGCGCGTTGTCGAGGCGCTTGGCGATGTTGGTGCCGAGGCCGTCCTTGTTGTCACCCTCCACCTTTTCCGTTCCGGCCAGCGGATTCTGCTCCGCCTTCGGCGGCGCGACAGGCGTCTCGGCCACGGGCGTCTCCGGCGCCGGGGGCTGCACGGCCTCGAGCCGTTCGACGGGATCGACCAGCCGGCCGCTCACGATCTGGTTCGATTCGAAATCCTTCTTTCCCTCGGTCGCCGCGCGGTCGTTCTTGCCGTCCGGATCGGGCTTTTCCTGGGCAGCCTGCTGGTTGCGCGCGGCGAAGTTCGCCGTCTTGTCCGGCGTGTTCTCCGGGGCTTCCGGATTCGTCTCCACGAACTTGAACGGATCCGGCTGCTTCTCCGGCGCCTTCGCGAACGACTCGGGGGTCAGCTCGATGTTGTATTCCTTGCCCGGACTGTGCGGCCGGACCGCTCCGGGCACGTGTTCCATCCGCAGCACGTACGGCGACACCACCGCGAGGAACACGTGGATCAGCAGCACTCCCGCGATGCCGATGGCGGTGGAGCGCGACTGAGGATCGTTCCACACGCGCAGGCCCCAGCGGCGCAACACGTTCGTTGCGGGGGGCGTGGCGATGGTTTGGCTCATGGCGGCGTGAAGGGACGCAGGCTGACGGGAAAAGTCATGTCCGCAGACCGCCGCGCGTCAAAAGTTGTTTCGTCGTTTCCAGCGGCAGCCCGATGATGTTGGTGAAGGACCCTTCATAACCCGCCACGATCAGGTCGGAATGGTCCTGGATGCCGTAGCCGCCCGCCTTGTCGAGGGTGTGCACCCTGGCCAGGTAGGCCTCGATCGTCGCTTCGTCCAACGGCTTGAACGTCACGTGACTGGCCACGCCGTCGTCGAGCTGCAATCCGTCGCTGCGCCGCCGCAGCGCGAGGCCGGTAAACACGGTGTGCGTGCGGCCGCTGAGCCGGCGCAGCATCGCCCGCGCCGCGGCGGCATCGGCCGGCTTGTTGAGCGCATGCCCGTCGAGGAACACCGTCGTGTCTGCCCCGAGCACCAGCGCGTCCGGGTGCCGGGCCGCCACCCAGTCGGCCTTGAGCGCGGCGTTGTGCGCGACCATCACGCGCGGGTCGGTGGTCGACTCCTCGTGCTCCACGACATCCGCCACCACGACGTCGAACGGCACGCCGAGTTGCGCCAGCAATTCCCGGCGGCGGGGCGAGGCGGAAGCGAGGATGAGGCGCGGCATGGGAGGTTCTTCCCTGGGAGCGCGGCCGTTCCCGGCCGCAGGTTGAGCGGAGCGACCGGGGACGGTCGCGCTCCCAGGACTCTACTTCACCTTCTCCGCCAGCACCGCCCGCACATCGCCCTTGGCGCGGGCGAGTTCGACGCGGCTCAGGTTGTACTGGAACGTGGCTTCGACGAGATTGTCCTCCGCGACCGCGAGCCGGTTCTGCGCCTCGACGACCTCGCGGTTGTCGGCGACACCTTGCTGGTAGCGCTGCTGGGCGAGGCGGAGTTCCTCCTGCGCAAGCCGCAGGCTCTTCTCGGCGACCTCGATCTGGGCGTTGCGCGAACCGGCGTCCTGGACCGCGAGTCGCAGTTCCGCGGAGATCTGGAGTTCGAGACTGCGCACGCGAAATTCCTGCGCCCGCTGCCGCGAGAGCGCGATCCGCCGGTCGGCACCGGCGCGCAGGCCGTCGAACACCGGCACGCTCACGCCGAGGCCGAGCGCCCACTGTTCCTGCTTGTCCTCGTCGTCCCAATTCTTCGACGCCACACCATAGTTGCCGTTGAGGTTCAGCGAGGGCCAGCGCTGCAGGCCGGCGGTGGCCACGTTGATTTTCGTCTGCTCGAGCGCCTTTTGCGCCGCAAGGTAATCGGCGCGCTTCTCGAACGCGGTCTTCTGCTCGGAAAAGGCAAACAGGGTCGGGCTCGCCCGCTGCACCCGGAAGTCGTCGAGCCGCAGCACGCCCGCCGGATCGAAATCGAGCAGACGCTTCAGCAGCAGTTCACTCTGGACGAGCGTCGTCCCCTGCTGGAGCCGCGCCTGTTCCGCCTGGGCCACCTGGGCCTCGGCGCGGGTGACATCGATCTGGGTCGCGACCCCGGCGTTGAACTGGTTGCGGGCGAGTTCGAGCAGGGACTTGGCGCGGGCGATGTTGGCATCGAGCACGTCGAGCCGGCGCAGATTGCGCAGGTGGGTGAAATAGGAGTCCGCCACGTCGGCCAGCACGGTCTGCACGATCGACTGATAGTTGGCCTGCGCGACTTCCGCCCCCACCCGCGAGGCCCGCACGATCGAGCGCAGCTCGGGGTCGTACAGCGCGTAGTTGCCGCTGAGCAGGGCGTCGAAACGGCTCGCCGGGCGACCCGACGCCACCACGACGGTCGCGATGCTCACGCCCTGGGACCGGCGCTGCTGCGCGCTGGCGGAGATGTTCGGCAGGATACCGGCCCGCTGCTGCCGCACGGCCTCGAGGGCCTGCGTGGCGGTTTCGCGGCCGAGCAGCACGTTGACATTCACGCGCTCCACCGTCCCGAGGGCCTGATCGAGGGTCAGTGTCGCCGGCTCCGCCGCCCGCAACGAACCGAACCACAGAGCGAAAACGAACAGGCAGGCAGGCGAGACATGGCGCATAGAGTCTGGAGACGAAGGAAATCGTGCGCCTGACGTAGAGCGCAAGCCCGGGTTGCGACGAGTGGAAAGGAAAAGACCCATGGCGGCAGGAGACCCGCGGCTGCGTGACCTTTCACTGTAGGCGGGGTGCCCCCACCCCGCAGGACCGGGATTCGAAATGGTTCGGTGCGGGGTGAAGGCACCCCGCCCACAAAGACCACAGGTGGTTACGGGGCTGGGCGGGCCCCGGGCGGTTGGAACGCCTTGCGCAGATAGGCGAGGACATCGGCGATTGACTGGGCAGGCAGCACATTGCCGAAGGCGGGCATCTGGTTCTTGCCGCCGGCGATGATCGCCAGGAGTTCGTGGTCGGGTTTCTTCAGCGGGCTTTCGGCCGCCGTGTAGTCGGGCGTGCCGATCTGCTTCGAGCCCTTGCCGTCCGGCATGTGGCAGGCCACGCAGTTCAACCGGAAGATCTCCTCGCCCCGCCGGGCGTCGGGTGGTCGCGCCACCTGCGCCGCCGCCGCCTGCAGGCGCGAGGGGCCGGGCTTGGTTTCACCCGACAGCAGACGGTTCGCCGTGTAGTAGGCGATCGCGTTGGCGAGCGGGCGTCCGGTACGGCTCAGCACCTTGCGGCCCACGTTGAGTTCGTAGACGAATCCGGGCTGCAGCTCCAACAACTCCACCTCGACGCCGAGGCCATCGGCGGACGCCTGCACGCGCGTGACGGGCACATCGGTCTCGGAAACCCGGAGTGAACCGTCGAGCGGGTGGTAGTTATAGAGGAAGCGCTTGACCTGGTACTGGCTCGCGTCGCCCATGCTGACATTCATCGGCGTCGTGTAGCGGAGCGCGAAACCGCGGGCGGTGAGCTTCACGTGGAGCAGGTCAACCGGTGTCTCGCCCGACCACACGACGCGTTGCAGCCCCTCGTTGCCCTCGGTCGACATCCAGCCGCGCACCGTCTGCGCCACGTAGAGAGCCCCGTCGGGCCCGAACGCGTTGTGCATGCCGCCCAGCCGCAGGCCACCTCCGCGCAGGAACGGAAACGCCGCGCCCTGGTAAACGCCCGCGACCTTCTCGAGGTCGACGCGCATCAGCAGCGGCGTGACGTCGCCGAGGAAAATCTGGCCGGCATAGGGCCCGAACCGGCCCCCGGTCGTGTCCCACACGGGCTGGCCCGGCGAGGTGCCCATGAGCCCGCGGGGCAGGTACACGGTCGGCGGCCGCCGCAGGGCGCGCAGTTCGTCGACGCTCAGTTTCCGGTCCTTGTAGTCCGGGTGCCACTTGAGCGGGTCCGGGTGCCCGTAGAAACCATCCCGCTCGACGTGCATCAGCGTGGACGTCGGTACCCAGGCTCCGGATACGTCACTGACGAAGAGTTCGTCGTCGGGACTCACGCCGACGCCGAGCGGCTGCCGGAAGCCGAACGCGAAGGGCGTGAACCGGCCGGCGGCCGAGACCTGAAACATCCAGCCCTGCAGCGGCGCCACGGAACGGTGTCCGTCGGGCACATTGCCCGGGCCGGTCCACGGATGATACTGCGCCGCCTGGAGTTCGCCCCGGGCCCAGGGGATTTCCCGGCCGCGGCCGTAGGACACCATGCCCGAACCGAAATAGACGTTCCCCTTCCCGTCGCGGGCCAGGCCGTACGTGAACTCGTGGTAGTTGCCGGTGATGCCCCACTGGTCGGCCACGGTCTCGTACCGGTCGGCGATGCCATCGCCATCGGAATCGCGCAACCGGGTCAGCTCCGGCCGCTGGATCACCAGCACCTCCGCTTCACCGGGCGCCACCAGGCCGAAACCTTCGTAGAGGCCCGTGGCGAAGCGGCGCCAGTCGCCGGCGGCGTTTCGCATCCAGACTTCGCCGCGGCGATTCGTCACCACAAGGGTGCCCTGCGGCGTGAACGCGACACCCGACACCTCCGGGATCATCGCCCGCGGCAGCGGCAGCGTCTCGACCTTGTACACCCCGGCGCCCGAGAGTTTGCCGAGTTCGAAGTCGCGCTCGACCGGCTGGCCGGGCGCCACCACCCAGCGGGTGCCGACCTCCTCGTAGTCCGGGGCGAGCACCCAGAGCTGATACTCGCCCGGCGGCACCTCGAGGCGGTAGGCGCCCTGCGCGTTGACGCGTGCGATCGCCTGGCTGTTTTCGCGGCCCGCCAGCGCCGCACCCTCCAGTTTCACCTGGGCGTTCCGGAGCGGCGTACCCGTGTCGGCGTCGCGGACCACGCCCGAGAGCCGCACCGCCTGGGCCAGCGCGGATGTTCCCGCCAGCAGCAGGACGGCCAAAGCCACGTGCAACCGCATCCGTATCCAGATCATGGAGGCGCTCATGGGATCAGCCCTTTCCGGCGCCGGATCTCCAGCGTGAACTCGCCGCCCGCCGGCACGGCGAACACCGCCCGCGCGCCGTCGCGCTCGAGTCCACTCACGACGACCTCCGCGTCGGTCTGCGGCTCGAGGTTGAGCCAGAGCGGTGCGGTCCCGGGCCCGACCCGGAAGCGGCGCAGCAGGTCGCCCGGCTGACGCCCCGACGCAAAGGTCTCGAACACGTCGCGGCCGCCGATCACGTAGTGAAATTCCGGCACCCCGTCCCGCAGGACGTAACCGCGAAACTGGAAGTCAGGCGGATTCCCCGGCGCGCCCGCCCGCAGCGGCTGCCACGCCTTCTCGCGATAGAACACCTCGCCGAAGATCCGCGCCGGCGCGCCCTCCTTCGTGATCCAGCGCGGCCGCAGGTCCACGAAGTCGCCCTCCCAGACGTAATTGACGCCGCCCCGGACCGGATCGAGGCAGAGCCCGGGCCCGTTCGGCAGGGTGATGGCAAACGACCCCGGCGTCGCCTCCGGCATGAACGTCCGCTGGACCGCAGGCCGCGCGGCCGGAATCGGCCGGCCGGCCGCCCAGAGCGCAGCCTGCGCCACGAGCCGCTGGTACGTGGGATCGCGGAAGAGCCGTGCCTCGGCCGGCACCAGATGGACGAGTCGGCCGCCGGCCCGCCGCCGCACCCAGGCCAGCGGCGCCGTCGCCTCGCCCACCGTGCCCTCCATGATCATCTGCACGTCCTCCGCAAGCGAAGTGAACAGCGGGATCCGCAGCTCGGTATCAAACTGTGGGATACCGCCGAAGATCGGATGCGGAAAGAGATTGATCAGGGTGAGCGCCGCGCCGTCCGCAAAGGCGCCGCCCGCCCGGGCGCCGAGGACCTGCGTTTCGAAGTCAGGCTCAGTGGGCCACGCCCGGCCCGCACCGCCCAGCACCACGCACCCGCGGCCCGCCGCCAGAAAGGCGCGCACCGCCTGCGCCTCCGCGGGGTCGAGCGCGCCCGGTCCGTGGACGAACACCGCGACGTCCGTCGCAGCGAGTGCGCCGGCGAGCGGGGCAGCGCCCGCGGTCGAGGCTCCTGCGGTCACGGTCTCGAAACCGAAGCCCGATATCAGCGCGGAGTGCAGCGCAGCCAACTCACTTGCCGCGGCCCGGTCCGGCGCCACCAGGGTGACGCGCAGGGCGGAAGTCGCGGCACGGCCGACGCCGGTAGCGCCCAAAAACACCAGGACGATCAGGGCGCGCCACCACGCGCGGCGGAGCTTCACGTCACTTTTTCTCCGGCTGGGGAATCGGGCGGCCGGTCACCCAGTGCAGCGCGTTGCCGATCGCGCGGCGAAAGGCGGGGTGCTCCATCTCGGCCTGGTAGGCCAGCGCCAGGTAGAAGAGCTTCGCGTTGCCGTGCGCCCGCGTCCAGCCCACGGGCACTTTGCCGTTTTGCGTTTCCCCTTCGATGATCACGTCGACATCGGCGCCGACTTCCGTGATCCGGTAGAGGTCCTTCTTGGTCTCCAGGCCCGGGACGCCGGTCCAGATCGGGTGCGGCTTGAGCATGAGGCGCTTCGCGAGACCGAAGTTGCCGCCGCCGGGGCCGCCGTACTTGGCGCCGAGAATCTGCTGGTCGAAGTCCTTCCAGTTTTCCCAGCCATGCGATGTCGAACGCAGGGCGACGAAGCCTTTGCCCGACGCGAAGAACTTCTTCAGGATCGCGAGATGCTCCGGATTCAGCGTCTTGCGCCGGACATGGAAGATCGCGCTGTCGGCCGCGAGCAGCTTCTCGATGCCGACGATCTGCGTCTGGTCGGCGCTCATCTTCAACACCTCGCAGGACATGCCGTATTCGCGCTGCAGGTACTGCGCGAGGTCGGCAAACGCCTGGTCGGTGTTGTACGATTCCGCGCCCGCCACGAGGACGACGCGCATGGGTTTGGCGGGGGCGGCGGCAGCCGGCGCAAGCGCCAGCCCGAGGGTGCAGAGGACGAAAAGCAGGCGTTTCACGCGAGTGAGGTAACTGGTCGGATACACGACCCAAGGGAGCTAAATCCGCCCCGGCCTGTCAATCGCGAGCGGCGCGCGGGGGGGGCGACCGAGTTGAGAGTTGAGGGTTGAGAGTTGAGAGACGCCAAGCCTCGACCACGGGAATAGTCTCAAACGAGAAGGTTTTCGATGGATGGCGGATCGGTCTCTCAACTCTCAACCCTCAACTCTCAACTCTTCTGCCATCCTCCTTCAGCGCGACATTGTCAGGCCGGCAAAACCCGTCCACGTTCCCGCTCCTTCCATGCGTCTCGGCCTCGCTCAGCTCAATCCGACGGTCGGTGATCTCGCCGGCAACCGCCGCAAGATCATCGACACCTATGCCGCGCTCGTCGCACAGGGGGCCGAACTCGTGGTCTTCCCCGAACTCGCCGTCTGCGGCTATCCGCCGCGGGACCTGCTGTTCAAGCGGCGCTTCGTGTCCGACGTCGCCGAGTCACTGGCCGAGATTGCCGCGGCCGTCGGCGCGGTGCCAGCCGTCATCGGCACAGTGGAGGCCAATCCCAGCGGGCGCGGCCGGCCCTTTTTCAACTCCGCCGCGTTCTGCTACCGCGGGAAAGTGGGTGCGATCGGTCGGAAGTGCCTGCTGCCCACGTACGACGTGTTCGACGAAGACCGCTACTTCGAGCCCGCGATGGCCCCGACCGTGGTCGACCACGCCGGCTACCGCATCGGCATCACCATCTGCGAGGACATCTGGACGCACCCGATGATCAGCACCCGCCGGCTCTACAGCGGTCGCGTGCCCATCGAGCAGCTCGCCGAGCAGAAGTGCGATCTCATGCTCAACCTCTCCGCGAGCCCCTGGCACAGCGCCAAGGAATCGATCCGCCAGAATTTTGTGGTCGGCGATTCGGCGCGGGCGCTCCACTGCCCGGTGGTCTACGTCAACTGCGTCGGCGGAAACGACGAACTCATCTTCGACGGCCGCAGCCACGTGTGCGACGCGCAGGGCCGGGTGATCGCGGGGCTGGCGGCGTTCGCCGAGGACCGGGCGGTGGTGGACATCAAGCCGTCGGGGACGAACACGCCGTTCGAGACGCCCGTGCTGCACCCGACGTTCGCGCAGGACGAGATGAAGGACATGTTCGACGCGCTCGTGCTCGGGCTGCGCGACTACGCGCAGAAGAGCGGCTTCAAGCGTGCCCTGATCGCGCTCTCCGGTGGCATCGACTCGGCGGTGGTCGGCGTCATCGCGGCCGCGGCGTTCGGTCCCGAAAACGTCATGGGGGTCTCCCTGCCGTCGGCCATCTCATCGCAGCACTCGCGCGACGATGCCCGGGTGCTGGCGGCGAATCTCGGCATCCGCTTCGAGACGATCCCGATCGCCCCGCCGGTGGCCGCCACGGAGGCGGCGTTGGGGCCGCTGTTCGCCGGCCTGCCGCGCGACGTGGCCGAGGAAAACATCCAGGCCCGCGTGCGCGGCGTCCTGATGATGGCGCTGTCGAACAAGTTCGGCTCGATCCTGCTCACGACCGGCAACAAGAGCGAAATGGCCGTCGGCTACTGCACGCTCTACGGCGACATGTGCGGCGGACTCGCCGTCATCAGCGATGTCTTCAAGATGCAGGTTTATGCCCTCGCGCGCTGGATCAACCGGGAGCGCGAGGTCATTCCCGCCTCCACGATCGAGAAGCCGCCGAGCGCCGAATTGCGGCCGAACCAGACGGACCAGGACAGCCTGCCGCCCTACGACGTGCTCGACGCGATCCTCAAGGGCTATGTCGAGGAAGGCCTGTCGCGCCGTGACCTCGTGGCGCAGGGCTTCGCGGAAGCGGTGGTCAGCGACGTGATCCGCAAGGTCGATCTCAACGAATACAAGCGCAAGCAGGCCGCCCCCGGCCTGAAGATCACGCCCCTCGCCTTCGGCGTCGGCCGCCGGATACCGATTGTGCAAAAGTACGTGAGCTGACGAAGGGAGTTGAACGTTGAAGGTTGAAAGTTGAAAGACCCGACACGGCGCCCGTCACCCGGGCTTCGACGTGGCGTTCGGCCACGCAGGCTAAAACTCTCAACGAAATCGCTCTTCCAACTTTCAACGCTCAACTTTCAACTTCGCCCAATGTCCGTCTCCGACTCCCTCTTCGCTCGCGCCAAGCAACTCATTCCCGGCGGCGTCAATTCGCCCGTCCGCGCCTTTCGTTCCGTCGGCGGGGCGCCGTTCTTCGTCAAGTCCGCCCGCGGCGCGACGCTGACCACCGCCGATGACCGCGAACTGATCGACTTCGTCTGCACCTGGGGCCGGGCTATCCACGGGCACAACCACCCGGCGATCAAGGCCGCGATCGCCGCCGCCCTGGAACACGGCACGTCCTTCGGCACGCCGAATCCGGCCGAGGTCGAGATGGCCGAGCTGATCGTGCGGTTTGTGCCCTCGATCCAGAAGGTGCGGATGTGCAACAGCGGCACCGAAGCCACGATGTCGGCCATCCGGCTCGCCCGCGGCTTCACGAAGCGCGACAAGATCATCAAGTTCTCCGGCTGTTACCACGGCCACTCCGACTCGCTCCTGATCAAGGCCGGCTCGGGCGCCCTCACCCACGGCAATCCCGACAGCGCCGGCGTCCCCGCGTCGTTCGCCAATGAAACCGTCGTCCTGCCGTTCAACGACCGCGCCGCGCTGGACGCCGCCTTCGCCGCCAACCCGCAGCAGATCGCCGGGGTCATCCTCGAGCCGTATTGCGGCAACGTCGGTTTCATCATGCCCGATCCGGGCTATCTCCAGTACCTGCGCGAAATCACCGCCCGGAACGGCACCGTGCTGATCTTCGACGAGGTCATGACCGGTTTCCGCATCGCCAGGGGCGGCGTGCAGGAACGGGAACGGATCACGCCCGACCTCACCTGCCTCGGGAAGATCATCGGCGGCGGCCTGCCGGTGGGTGCGTTCGGCGGCCGGGCCGACATCATGGACCTGCTGGCCCCGCTCGGCCCGGTCTACCAGGCCGGCACGCTCAGCGGCAATCCGCTCGCGATGGCGGCCGGCATCGCGGGCCTCAAGCTGCTCGACGAAGGCAACCCGTACGCGCGGCTCGACGAACTCGGCCGGCAGCTGCGTGACGCCGTGCTCGCGGCCTGCCGCGCCAAGGGCCTCCCCGTGCAGGTGCCGCAGTGCGGCTCGATGTTCAGTATTTTCTTCACGAATACGCCGGTGCGGGATTACGCCACGGCGCTGCAGGGCGACGCCAAACTCTTCGGCCGTTTCTTCCACGCCTGCCTCGAACGCGGCGTCTATCTCGCGCCGAGCGCCTACGAGGCCGGATTCCTCAGCACCGCCCACGAGGGCAAGGCGATCGCGCAGGCGTGCGACGTGATGACCGCGGCGATCCGCGGGTTGTAGCCGGCGCGGCCAGGTTTCCTACTCATGGGAGCAGGATGCTCCCACCACGCTGGGAGACGGAGTACCGAGCAAAAAGCGGAAACCGGCTTTCCAAAGTGGCGGGGGCATCCTGCCCCCGGGCGAGACCGGTCCGACTTTCCCATTCAAGCGAGCAGGATGTTCGCTCCCCGTGGGCAGAGCCCACGCACCCAGGACCTCAGAACGTCCCCTTCACTCCGATGGTCCAGAGCGACGCGTAGTCGATCCGCTGGCGGAACTGGGCGTGCTCCGGGGTGCTCGGACCCAGGATCTCCGTGTCCTCGGTGGCGTCGCCGACATTGCGCAGGTTCACAAACAGGGCGACCCGCTTCTAGAGGTAGTACTCACCCAGCACGTCCACGTAGAGCCGCTTCGAGTTGTAGTTGAAGGTGCCCGGCTCGATCCCGACGCCCGTGACGGGCGCGTTGCGCTGGCGGC
>JAEUHA010000475.1 GCA_016793535.1 Opitutaceae bacterium
GAAGGCAAGGGCACGATCATCAATGACTCGGGCCAGACGAATGACGCGACCTGGGGCAAGCGGTCGACGTGGGTCGACTACCACGCGCCCAAGGACGGCAAGGTTTACGGTGTCGCGATGTTCGACCACCCGAAGAATCCGCGGCACCCGACGTGGTGGCACGTGCGCTCGTACGCGCTGTTCGCCGCGAATCCCTTCGGCAAACACGACTTCGAGCCGGAGCACAAGGCGAACAAGAAGGCCGGCGACCTGACGATCCCCGCGGGCGGCAGCACGACGTTCCGGTGGCGTTTCTATTTCCACATGGGCGACGAAAAGGCCGGCAAGGTGGCCGAACGCTACAAGGAGTTCGCCGCCGGAAAGTAATTTCCCCTTCCCGGGAGCGCGGCCGTCCCCGGCCGCTGGTTGGGCAGATAGGGGTGCGGACGGGGACGTCCGCGCTCCCCGGAGCACCCCCGCCATGAACCTCGTTTCCCGTCGCTCGTTCCTCAAGCTCTCGGCCGCGGCCACCGCCGCCACGGCGTTTTCGGCCCGCTCCTGGTCGCAAGTGCCCGGAGCCAACAGCGACATCCGCGTCGCCGTCGTCGGCTTGAACGGCCGCGGTCGCAGTCACCTCAGCAGCCTGCGGGACGTGCGCGGCGTGCGCGTGGTCGCACTGTGCGACGCGGACGCCGCGGTCCTCGAGCGGGCAAAGGCCAACTTCGGCCAGGATGCTGCCGGCATCAAGACGTACGTCGACCTGCGCGAACTGCTCGCCGCGCCGGGCATCGACGCCGTGTCGATCGCGACGCCGAATCACCTGCACGCGCTGCAGGCCATCTGGGCCTGCGAGGCGGGCAAGGATGTTTACGTCGAGAAGCCCGTTTCCCACAACGTCTGGGAAGGCCGGCAACTGGTGTCGGCAGCCGCGAAGTACCAGCGCGTCGTGCAGTGCGGCACGCAGATCCGCTCCGGCGAAGGACTGCAGGAGGCGGTGGCATGGGTGAAGGCCGGACACCTCGGAAAAATCACCGCGGCGCGCGGCTTCTGTTACAAGCGCCGGGACTCGATCGGCAAGGTCGACGGTCCCCAGCCGATCCCGGCCTCGGTCAACTACGACCTCTGGTGCGGCCCCGCCCCCATGGGCGAGCTCCGCCGCAAGCGGCTGCATTACGACTGGCATTGGGTGCACGTCACCGGCAACGGCGACGTCGGCAACCAGGGCATCCACCAGATGGACGTTGCCCGCTGGTTCCTCGGCGAGGCGGGCCTGCCGCGCCGCACGCTCAGCGTCGGTGGCCGGCTCGGCTACATCGACGACGGCGACACGCCCAATACTCAGGTCGTGATCCACGATTACGCGTCGGCGCCGCTGATTTTCGAAGTGCGCGGCCTGCCCGCCAAACCGGGCGCAACGGGCACCAACGCGATGGACAAGTACCGCGGCGTGAGCGTGGGCAACGTGATCGATTGCGAGGGCGGCAGCGTCGTGACGTCGAATTACTTCACCGCCACGGCCTACGACAAGGCCGGCAAGGTGGTGAAGGAATTCAAGGGCACCGACCGGCACATGCAGAACTTCATCGACGTGGTGCGCAGCCGGAAGACCGCCCGCCTCTACGGCCCGATCCTCGAGGGCCATGTGTCGAGCGCGCTCTGCCACCTCGGCAACATCTCGCACGTGCTCGGCCGCGGCCTGCCACCCGACGTGCTGCGTGAAAAGGTGAAGGGCAACGCCCCGCTCGCCGAGGCGCACGGACGCATGGTCGAGCACCTCGCGACGAACGGCGTCGATCTCGCCCGCACGCCGCTCGTGTACGGCGTGCCGCTGACGCTCTCGCCCCAGAGCGAATCGTTCACCGGAGAATTCGCGAAAGACGCGACGCCGCTGCTCACGCGGGCGTACCGCGCGCCTTACGTGGTCAAAGCGATCGTCGCCTGAACGGTGGAGCAGCCTGTCCCCAGGCTGCTCTCGGGACTTCCCGCGGGACACGGTGACGAACGATATGCCAACCCGCAGCCTGGGGGCAGGCCGCTCAGTCTTCCACCTGCGGCAGTGGATCAGCGCGCTCCTGCTCGCAGGCGTTGTGTCCCTCGGCCCTGCCGCCGAGGAGCGTCCTGTGGTGGCGCTGCCCCCTTTCCTGGTCGAGGAGGCGACGAAGGGACCGCCCTGGCGGTACGCCGAGGCGATGGGCTACGAAATCCTCTCGCGCTGCGATGACCGCACCACGCGCCGCGTCATCGAGAGCCACCACACCCTCCACCAGCTGCTGGCTCACCTCCTGCCCGAGACCCTGCAGGTGAAGATGTCGGTGCCGCGCGCCCTGATCCTGTACGACCAGGAACTGCAGCCGGCGGCGTCGCAGGAGGTCATCGCCAAGCTGCTGCGCAGCACGCCGGAGCCGGCCGCGGAGGACGCGTTCACCCTGCCCGGCGGACGCGGCTTCCGCACCTCGGCGCCGACGCGCCGCTTCAGTTTTCTGCCGAACCTGCGGCTCTGGGACCGTGACGGGATGGCGATCTTCATGATCGTGCGGCGGGACGATTTCGATGCGGACCGGCTCGCGCTGACCCACGACTATGTGTCGTTCCTGGTGAAATCCCGCCTGCCCGCGCTGCCGCCGTGGTTCGTTTACGGCTTCCTCGCGCTGTACCAGGAAATCAAATACGGCGGCGACCGCCTGACCGTGGAGCCGATGGAGTGGATTTCACCCCTGCACACCGCGGCCCTGAAGAAGGAGCCCAAGACCGCGCCGCCGGTGCGGCCGCTGGCGGACTTCTTCCGCGGCGAACTGCCGCCGGCGGACGCCCACGGTACGTATACGCCGATCGAAGCCTGGCGGGCGCAGGCGGTCCTGTTCGTGCGCTGGGGGCTCGATCCTGCCGGGGGCTCCCGCCGCCAGGCCTTCCTGAAGTTCGTCGAGCGCAGCGCCGTGGAAGGAAACGGCGAGCAGGTCTTGCGCGAGTGCCTGGACCTGGACTTTGCCCAGGCCCAAACCGAGCTGACGGCCTATCTGCCCAACGCGGTCCGCCGGTCGGTGCAGTACCGGCCGGAGCGCCTCG
>JAEUHA010000523.1 GCA_016793535.1 Opitutaceae bacterium
ATGCGGCCGGGGGCGGCCGCGCTCCCAGGGAGGAGACCCGGGCGCTGAGTTGAAGGGACGATGCCTGCACCGCGCGCGAGCGAACACGTTTCGCCGGATGCGGCAAGGTTGCGTCACGCGCCGGCGGGCATCAGCCTCGCCCCATGACCGACTCCGGCCTTCCCACGAAGCAGCCGACCCGCCGGAAGCCGAGCTTTCCGGTCGGGCCCGAGTTGCACGGCTACCTGCGCCGCTACAAGCGCGAGCGCGAGCTGCCGGTCACCTACGAGCGGCTGAGGGCGTTTCACGAGGTGATCCCGCTCACCGACGACGCGGGGCGCCCGACGCTCTGGGACACGGTCATCTACGAGGCGAACGAGATGGCGGCCCTCAACGAGGACCTCAAGGAGGTGTACGCCTGGCTGAAGGTCGACGGCGACCTCTCGGTGGTGAGTCATCTCTACGTCGACCGCGTGGACTTCTGCACCTTCGGCAATTCCACGCCGTTTCGCATCCGGATCGTCAATGCGTACAACGACAACCAGGACTATTTCTATGTGAAGCAGGCGGACGCCTCGCGCGTCTACGGCATCGAGCTCGAGCATCTGCTGTCGCCGAACCGGATGCAGTTTCTCCTGCACGGGAACACGCTGGTCGAGGAACACGTGGCCGGGCTTCCGGGCGACACCTTCATCCAGCACTGGCTCACGCGCTCGGATCCCAAGCCCATCCGGGTCGCGAAGGAACTCGTGAAGTTCAACGAACGCTGCTTCGTCCGCCTGCTCGGCGACATGCGCTCGTACAACTTCGTGTTCGTCATCACCCCGGACTTCGAGGAGTCCCAGATTCGCATTCGCGCGATGGACTTCGACCAGCAGAGCTACGACGGCCGGAAGAATTTCTACCTGCCGCAGTTCTTCAAGGACAACAACCCCCTGGTGCGTTTCTGCACGCGGCACCTGCACAGCGAGACGGCGCGCCAGTACCAGCGCGAGGAGCAGACCCTGATGCTGCAGCGCGCGGCCATCGCCTCCGAACGGTTGAGCCTGCTGCTGCACCACATGGCGCGCGATCCGATCGCCCCGATCGAGAATGTGCACTCGCTCCGTGCCGGGCTCGCCGACCATTACCACCGCGCCGACTACCTGCGCTGCGAGTCGATGGGCGCGCTCATCCGGGAAAACCTGGAGTCGATCCGGCGCGACATCGGCCGGCCGGTCGTCCCTGAACTCGTGCCCGAGTGATGCGTTCGCGGTGGCGAGGACTCGGCTGGCTGATCGCGGTTCCCGCCGCGCTGTGGGCGTTCGGCGCCTTGTGGTTTCAGCATCCGCTGCTGGCTCTCGGCTTCAGCGGCGTCGCGGGGCTCGTCGCGTGGCGCCTCCGGCGGCAACCGTGGGCGCCGCTCGGGTTCCCCTTGGTCCCGGCGCTGGCCCTCTCCGGCTGGTCGCTGTTTCCGCCTCGCAACGACCGGAACTGGATCCCGGAGGTGGCGCAGACCGCCTCGGCCGAGATCGACGGCGACGTCATCACGCTCCACCGGGTGCGCAACTTCGAATGGCGGTCGGAAACGGAGTTCACGCCGCGCTGGGAAACGCGGACCTACCGGCTCTCGCAGCTGCGGCACCTCGACCTGGTGATGACGTACTGGGGCACGCCGCATGTGTGTCATACCATGCTGACGTTCGATTTCGGCGCGGGCGTACGCCTCTGCGTCTCGATCGAGGCGCGGCGCGAACACGGCGAAGACTACTCCGCGCTCGCCGGGCTGTTTCGACGTTACGAGCTCATCTACGTGTTTGCGGACGAACGCGACGTCGTCCGCCTGCGCACGCGGATCCGACCTAACAACGACGTCTACCTCTACCGGCTCAACGCCACGCCCGCGGTGGCGCAGGCCATGTTCCTCGACTACGTGCGCACGGCGAACGCACTGCGCGCACGGCCGGATTGGTACCACTCACTCACGACCAACTGCAGCACGACCATCCGTCAGCACGTGCGCCGCGCCCACATTCCGGATCCGTGGGACTGGCGCGTCCTCGCCAACGGCCACGTCGACAGCCGGCTCTACGATTTCGGCTACGTGAACCGCGATCTTCCCCTCCCCGAGCTGAAACGCCGCAGTTACATCACGCCGGCGGCCCGGGACGCGGACGCGGCGCCCAATTTCTCCGACTTGATCCGGGTGGGTCGGCCGGGCTTTTGACCCATGGAGCACACGGCTGGCACGGATGAAATTCGCATCCGCGTTATACCGATCACTCCAAGCTTCGACACTTAGCCACGGATCACGCAGATTGCGCGGATAGAGGAAGGATCCACGCTATCCGCGAAATCGGCCGCCACTAGGCTTGGGCGACATTCAGCGCGAAGGGCAAAAGCAAAGCCCGATCGGATCTATCCGGAGGATCCGTGGTGTCCCCCACGTTGGACACTTGCCGTAGTGAGCCGGCCCCTCAGGGCTCCTAGCGAAGACCGGAAAGGCCCGCGGGCCATTCGGCCACCAGGCCCGCAGCGCCGTCGCAGCGGACGGTGACGGCAGAATACTGGCCCGTGAAAACAATCGCCCAGAGTGCCGCCTTCGCATCGTCCTCATTCCGGAGCCGGGCGACGACGGTCCAATCCTGCTCTTCCTTGCGTCGAGCCTGAATCTCGAACTTGAGGAGGACGCTCTCCTCGCCACCCGAAACGGGCGCGGGCGCGGATATGGTTTCCTGTCCTGGGGCTGTCGGGTGAAGCATGTCCGAAAATGGCAAGACTACCGACCGAAAGGGCGGCACGAGATCTTATCGCTCGAACGGGGCCGAGCTTTAGCAAATACGTGCGGGCTCAACGGCTTTAGCCCGGTTCGCATCGAATCCGGCCGAAGTGTGCCCGTCAGATCCATTTTTCCTTCACGGACGGCTTCACATCGATGGCAACCGTGGTGCGCGAGAGGGGAAGCGCCTCGTTCAAGATCCTGGTCCGCTTGTCTTCGAGGTTAGCCGGGGACGAGTGCCCCAAGACGTGGCCAACCACACCGCCCACCACCACGGACTGCAAATAGACCCAGCCTTCGGCGAGCAAACGGTTCGCCGCGAAATCTCCCTGCACCATCTGAATCTGACGCACACCGGAAGTCATACCTCACTACTCTTGGGGGTTTTCCCTGCGCTTGTCGCGAACGAATCGCGTTCGGATTCAAGAAGCGTGCACCGCAAACGCGCGCGTGAGCGTCCCCGCCCGCCCGCACCGGCAGCACTAGGAAAAAATTGCCGGCGGCGGCGGCACGGGTGGGCAAAATGAGGTCGTACGTTTCGTTTCGAACAGAAAATATGCCGTAAGTAATTATACGACAGTAGGCTCAAACGCGCTTGTTTTCCTTGGCCCGGGACTAGCGAAACCGGTTAGCATGACTGCCCATTCCCTCGCTGCCGTCGCCGAGTTGTCCCCTGACTCCCTCTCCCCTGTCTATCGACCGGGCACCGCCACAGATGAGCGGAATGAGCGGATCGAACGTTTTCTGCCGCTGGTGGCCCAAGTGCTCTCGAAGATCCGGCGCACGTTGCCGCCGCACGCCGACATCGACGAACTGTACAGCGCCGGCGTGACCGGATTGATCTCGGCCGTCGAGCGCTTCGATCCGTCGCAGGCCAACTCGTTTCCCGGTTATGTCTGCCTCCGGGTGCGCGGAGCGATCCTCGACGAACTGCGCCGGCTCGATCCCTGCTCGCGCAGCTCGCGTTCCCGCTCGCGCAAGATCCAGCAGGCGATTCTCGAAGTGGAACAGGAACTCGGCCGCGCGCCGACCGACCGGGAGCTCAGTGCCCGGCTGAAGATTTCGGTGACCGAACTCGAACGCTGGCGCGAGATCACGACGCCGGTGCGCCTGCTGTCGCTCGATGCGCCGGTGGATTCCGAGTCCGATTCGAGCTCCGCCCTGCACGAAGCGATTGCCGATGCCGAGCACACCTGCGTGCGCGACCGCATGGAGCATCAGGAGCTGCTCGACTTGCTCACGGACCGCATGGGTGCCCTGCCGGAGATCCAGCAGCGCGTGCTGTCGATGTACTACTTCGACGGGCTGCGTTTCGCCGAGATCGGCGAGGTGTTCGACATCACCGAGACCCGCGTCTGCCAGATTCACAAGGAAGCGGTGCGAAAGCTCGAGCGTGTCATCCGCTCCGCCCGTCAGCGCTGACTCCCCCGCCCTCCGGCGTCACCCCACCCGTCACGCCTTGGCCGCCGGCAGCGTGATGAAAAACTCCGTGCCGGCACCCGTGGTGCTTTCGACACGGACATCGCCACCGTGCGCCTGCACGACGTTTTTCACGATCGCGAGTCCGAGGCCGGTCCCGCCCTGCTCGCGTGAGCGCGCCTTGTCCACCCGGTAGAATCGTTCGAACACCCGCGCCTTCGCCTCCGCCGGGATGCCGGGACCGTCGTCCCGCACCGTGAGCTCAACCCGCGCGCGATCCAAGCCGCGTCCGCCCACGACGAGGTGTCCGCCCTCGCGCCCATACTTGATGCCGTTATCGATCAGGTTCGCCAGCACCTGGCGCAGCCGCTCAGGATCGGCGTTCGCGACAGCGTCGACCGCCACCCGATTCTCGAGCGTGACCTGCCGCGCGCGCGCGATCAGGGCGGCGTCGTCGAGTGCCTCCTGCGCCGCCGCGCGCAGCGACACCGCCTGCAGGTGCAGCTCGATCCGGCCGGAGTCGAGCCGCGCGAGCAGCAGGAGATCATCGATCAGCAGCGTGAGCCGGCTCGCGTGCTTGTCGATGATCTCGAGGAAACGCGCCGTCACGGCCGGATCGTTCTTTCCGCCGTCGATCAGCGTCTCCGCGGCACTCTTGATCAGCGAGAGCGGCGTGCGCAGTTCGTGGCTCACGTTGGCCACGAACTCCTGTCGCACCGCCTCGAGCTGGCGGAGCCGCGTGAGGTCGTGAAACACCAGGATGGCGCCGTCGCGGGTGCCGTCCGTCGCCCGCAGCGCCAGGGCGTTGACCTGCAGGTAACGCGTCTCGGCCAGGCTCTCGAGCCGCAGCTCGTGGTTGAGCACCTCCGGCTCGCGCTCGAGGCGCGCGACGAGCGCGGCAACCTCGTGATGCCGCGTGGCCTCCAACACGGTTCGCTCCGACGCCGGCGGAGGAAAATCAAACAGCGTCCCGGCCGCGCGGTTCGCGATGCGGATGCGTCCGTTCGGTCCCACCACGATGATGCCCTCGACCATCCGGTCGAAGAGCGCCGCCGTCCGTTCCGCCTGCGCCGCGAGTTCCGCCTCGCGCTGGGTGCGTTGCGCCGCGAGCTCCTTCGCGTGCCGCGTGCGCAGCAGCTTCAACTGGCCGTGCTGCCACCAAAGCACGGCCGAAGCGGCGAGCAGAATGACGAGGAGAAGGATGCCAAGCAGGCTCATGGATCGCGGTTAACAGGAAAGATCGGGAAGGACGGGAAGGGCCGGCTGCAATCCTTCCCGAGCTTACCGGCCTCCGTGTGCAATACCTCCAGGTCTCATTCCTCCGCCTTGAACCGGTAACCCACGCCCCGGATGGTCTCGAGGTAACGGGCCACGTCGCCGATCTTCTCCCGCAGCCGCCGCATGTGGGTATCGACCGTGCGGCTGTCGATCGGGTTCTCGTAACCCCAGACGTCCTGCAGCAGGCGCTCGCGCGTCTGCACCCGGCCGCGCCGGCGCGCGAGGATTTCGAGCAGCTTGAACTCGGTCGCGGTCAAGTTCACGGCCGCCCCGGCGATCGTGACACTGTGCCGCGGCACATCGATCTCGAGCTCACCGAGCCGCAGCAACGCCGCCGGTTCGTCCGCCGCCTTGGTGCGCGCCAGCAGTTTCTTGATCCGCAGCACGAGTTCACGCGGGCTGAACGGCTTGGTCACATAGTCGTCCGCGCCCAGCTCGAGACCGATCACCCGGTCCATCTCGGCGGCGCGGGCCGTGAGCATGAGGATCGGAATGGCCGCCGTCGTCGGGTCGCGCCGCAGGATCTTGCAGACCTCGAGGCCATCGACCTCGGGCAGCATCAGGTCGAGCACGATCAGCGCCGGCCGCTCGTCCCGCGCCGCCGCGATGGCACGGGCGCCATCCTTGGCAAACAGCGGCGTGTAGCCGGCCTCCTTCAGTTTGAAACCGAGGATCTCGAGCGCGTCCGGCTCGTCGTCGACGACGAGGATCTTAGGTTTCATTGCGTTTGATGTCCGAGTGCCGGATGTCCTTGGCCTCGTAAAGGTACACGACCTCCTCAGCGATGTTGGTGGCGTGGTCGGCGATGCGCTCGATCGCCTTGGAGATCACCATCAGCCGCAGGCAGCGGGTGATGGTCGTCGGCCGTTCGACCATGTAGCTGGAGAGTTCGCGGTGGAGCTGGCGGTTCAGATCGTCGACGTCCTGGTCGCGCGGAATCACCGCCCGCGCGCGTTCCGGCTCCCGGTTCACGAAGGCCGTGATCGCCTCCCGCAGCATCTCGAGCGACATCGCGGCCATGCGCGGCAGGTCGACGTACGGCTTGAGCTGCGGCTCCGTGTTCAGCTCGACGGCGCGGCGCGAGATCGTGACCGCCTCGTCGCCCACGCGCTCGAGGTTCTGCGAGATCTTCATCGCCACGGTGATCAACCGCAGCTCCGTCGCGAGGGGCGCCTTGGCCAGGAGATGGATCGCGGTGTCGTCGATCTCGATTTCGAACTGGTCGAGCACGTTGTCATCCTCCTCGACCTTGCGCGCCAGCGCATCATCGCGGTCGACAAGCGCCCGCATCGCGCGTGACACCGCCGATTCCGCGTGGCTGGCCATCGCGAGCAAGCTCTCCTTCAGCTTCGCCAGTTCTTCAGCGTAGTGGGTCATGGTGGAAAAGGGTCAAGGGACAGGGGACAAGGGCCAGGAGCAACCAACCGCGGGGCCGCGTGTAAGATTTTTCCAGATACATGGTCTTCGTTCCATTCTTCCTCGTGGCATTGGTCCCATGATCCCTGGCCCTTGGTGCGTGGTGCTGGTCACCTGCGCTTCGGCCTCACCCGAAGCGCCCCGACACGTAGGCCTCCGTCTGCGGGTTCGCGGGATTGGTGAAGATGTCGCGGGTGTCGGCGTACTCGATCAGCCGGCCGAGGTAGAAGAAGGCGGTGCGGTCGGAAACCCGCGCGGCCTGCTGCATGTTGTGGGTCACGATCACGATCGAGAAACGCGACCGCAGTTCCTGAATGAGTTCCTCGATCTTTGCCGTCGCGACGGGATCGAGCGCCGAGCAAGGCTCGTCCATCAGGATCACCTCCGGCTCGACCGCGATCGCGCGGGCGATGCAGAGCCGCTGCTGTTGTCCGCCGGACAGCCCGAGGCCGTTGGCGTGCAGCCGGTCCTTCACCTCGTCCCAGAGCGCGGCGCCGCGGAGGGATTTCTCGACAATCTCGTCGAGCTTGGACTTCTCGGTCTTCCCGTGGAGGCGCAGGCCGTAGGTGATGTTTTCGTAGATGGATTTCGGAAACGGGTTCGACTTCTGGAACACCATGCCGACGCGCTTCCGCAGCTCGATCACGTCGACGTCGGGCTGGTAGATGTCGACGCCGTGGATCTTGATCGTGCCGCGCGGGACCCGCGTGCCGTCGATCAGGTCGTTCATCCGGTTGAAGCAGCGCAGGAGGGTGGATTTCCCGCAGCCCGAGGGGCCGATGAAGGCGGTGACCTTGTGGTCCTGGATCTTGAGGCTGATGTCGTTGAGCGCCTGCGTCTGGCCGTAGAAGAAGTCGAGGTGCTCGATGTCGATCAGCGTGCGGCTCGCGGGCGACCGGGGCGCGGAGGGATCGGTCCCCGCCGGCAGGCTCGCGGTGCCCATGCGCACGGACGAGTTGGCGGCCTTGTCCCGGTCGGTGGGGGATGCGGTAGAAGGGGATTCCATGACGGAGGAAAGGGCGGTTACCATCGGTAGCGGTTGCGGAGCCGGTTACGGAGCAGAATCGAGACGGTGGCGATCAGCGCGACGATCACGAGGAAGACGAACGCCGTGCCGTACTGCACGCGCTCGGTGTACTCGTTCTGCGGAATCTTCGAACTGACGACGTAGATGTGGTACGGCAGCGCCATCACGCCCTGGAAAAAGAAATCGCCCAGCTGCTCGACCTCCCAGGGCAGCTTGTCGCGCACGACGTACGCAGCGGTAAACATGATCGGCGCGGTTTCGCCGGCGACGCGCGCGATGCCGAGAATCGACGAGGTCAGGATGCCCGGCAGCGCGTAGGGCAGGACGTTTTTCCGGATCGTCTGCCACTTGGTGGCGCCGAGGGCGAGCGAGCCTTCGCGGAAGCCCTTTGGCACCGCCTTGAGCGACTCCTCGCTCGCGGTGATCACCACCGGCAGGACCATGAACGCGAGCGTGAACCAGCCCGCGAGCAGCGACACGTTCCAGCCGAAGAAGATCACGAACATGCCGAAGCCGAAGAGGCCGAAGACGATCGAAGGCACGCCCGCGAGGTTCAGGATCGCCAGCCGCACGAAGCGGATGAACGCGCCGTCGCGGGCGTATTCGTTGAGGTAGATCGCCGCGCACACGCCCAGCGCGAGGGCGATCGTCATCGACCCCACGACGAGCAGCACGGTGCCGACGATGCACGGCCAGATGCCGCCGGCCGAGTAGACGAAGCTCTCAGCCTTCACCTTCGCCGCCGCCGGATTCTGTTCCTTGAAGGCCCGGAACTCACGGTCGCCCATCTCCATCTTCTTTCCCTCCCATTCGAAGATGTAGAGCGACTCCGGCGCCTCGGTGAGAAACGTGGTGTTGATGAACGGCGCCTCGGTCTTGAAGACGGTGCCGGCACCCTTGACGACGATGTTCAGGAAGACCGCCGCGCCGCACGCGAGGATGAAGTACGTCGCCACCCGGAACAGCCAGAACACCGGTTGTTCGCGGTGATGCACCGCACCGGGCCGGACACTGAAGGGATGCTGCGGAGGATTCATGGGCGCAGGCTTATCCGATCGAGATCCGGTAGCGGCGCACGATGCCCTGCGCCAGGTAGTTGATCAGCAGCGAGAGGATGAAGAGCACGAGCCCGACGACGAAGAGCGCCCGGTAGTGGATGCTCCCGCGCACCACCTCGCCCATTTCCTGCGCGATGATGCCTGTCATCGTGTGCACCGGCTCGGTGATGACTGCGAGCCCGCGGCCGAAGTCCGGAATCGCGATCCGGTTGCCCGCGCAGAGCAGCACCACCATCGTTTCGCCGATCACGCGGCCCAGGCCGAGCAGCACCGCGGAAATGATGCCCGACAGCGACGCCGGCACGATGATCTTCAGCGTCGTCTGCAGGCGCGAGGCGCCGAGGGCGAACGACGCCTCCTTGAGCGCGGTCGGGACGTTGTTCAGCGCATCCTCCGCCAGCGTGAAGATGGTCGGCACCGCGATCAGCGCGAGCAGACAGCCGGCAGTGAGGATGTTGAGCCGCTCGCTGTAGGGGAACCCCGGGATCCAGGCCAGCCACTCCTGCTGCGACAACAGCCGCAGCGCCTGGCCGAGCACCGCAATGCCGAAGAACCCGAGCACCACTGAGGGAAACGCGGAGATGAATTCGATGCAGGGCTTGATGATCTTCTGCTCCCGCGTCGACGCGATCTGGTTGACGTAGATCGCCGCCCCGACGCCGAGCGGCACCGCGAGGGTGAGCGCGACCAGCGACACGAGCAGCGAGCCGACGAACAGCGGCAGGATGCCGTACCAGTCCTGCCAAAAACTGGCCGTCAGCCACTGTCGCCCGAACACGAAGGAACTAAAGGACTTCCAGGCCGGCACCGGCTGGCGATAATCCCATTGCTCGAGGTTTCGCTCCACGGTCGGGAACGTCGCCAGGTAATCGCGCGCGAGCTGCTGCCAGCGCGCCATCCGCTGCTGCAGGTCGGGCGTTGGCAGCGCCGGCACCCGCGACACCAGGGTCGTGAGCTGGGCGGCGAATTCACGGTTGGCGTCCTTGTACGCCGGCAGTGTGCCGAGCAGCGGCTTCAACTCGGTCGCGAAATCGACCGGCGTGATCGCCACCTGTGCCGCCTCGGCCGCCTTGTTCTCCGCGAGAAGCTGGCGGCGTTCCTCCTTCTTGTCCTCATTGACGATGAACTTCGTCTTGATCGCGGTCGCGACGTCACTCAGCTCCGAGACGAGTCCGCGCAGGGGCTCGACCGCATCGCCGAACTTGCCCGCAAACTCGTCGAACGGCGCCAGCGCCGTGCTCGCATCCTCGAACGAAAGTTTCCTCTCCTCCGCGTAGTGATTGAGCGCCCGGAGACGCACGTCGGACAGGTAACGGGTCAGCGCCGTGTGATCGTCGGTCTGCTGGCGGAGGTAATCGACATACTCGAGCCCCGCCTGACGGTAAACCTCGAGGTTCTGCCGGTTCTGACCGAAGAACCCGGCGCCCTCGCGGAAAAGGAAGTAGGTGATCAGCGCCAGCACCACGATCGACATGATCGCGTTGCCCCCGAAGAAGGCCTTGATGCAGTCCTCGACCGTCAGCCCGAGAAACCGCAGCCGTTTCTTGTGCAGCACGAAGCCGGGCGGCGGCGTGGGAGCGGGTTCGGGGGGCGTCATGAGAAGCGGAGCCGCCGGCGGTGGTTCAGCGGATCGGCACGAAGCCGATCTTCGCCGCGATCTGCTGTCCCTGGTCGCTGAGGGTGAATTCGATGAACTTCGCCGCCTCGCCCGAAGGCTCGCCGTTCGTATAGTAGAACGTCGGCCGGGCGTAGGCGTATTTTTGGGCCAGAACCGTTTCCTTGGACGGCAGCACGCCGTCGATCGGCACCACCTTCACGCCCTCAGCCTGGATGTAAGCGAGGCCGACGTAGCCGATACCGTTGGGATTCTTCGCCACCTCGGCCGCGATCTGCTCGTTGCCCGCCATCTTCTGCGAGGCCTTCGCGTAATCCCGCTTCTTCATCGCGAGGTCCTTCCAATCCTGATACGTTCCGGACGAGGTGTTGCGGGTGTAGACCGAGATCTTGCCGGGCTTGCCGCCAACCGCGGACCAGTCGGTGACGTCGCCGGTGAAGATCTGCTCCACCTGGCGAAGAGTGAGCTTCGCGATCGGGCTTTTGGCATTGACGATCACCGCCATGCCGTCGTGCGCGACGATGATCGGCTTCAGCGTGACGCCCTTCGCCTGCGCCTGGGACGCTTCGGTGGGCCGCACCCGCCG
>JAEUHA010000528.1 GCA_016793535.1 Opitutaceae bacterium
CGTAGGCGGAATCGAACAGGATGACCGCCTTGTTCCGCTTCGCGTACTCGACCCACGCCGTGAGCTGGGCCCGGGTCGCGACCGCGCCGGTCGGATTGTTCGGGAAGCAGAGGTAGATCAGGTCGGTCGCGACGCCCGGCACCGACGGCACGTAGCCGTTGGCGGGCGTGCTCTCGAGGTACGTGATGCCCTGGTAGCGGCCGTCGACGTTGGCGCCGGTGCGGCCGGCCATCACGTTGGTGTCCACATAAACCGGATACACCGGGTCCGGGATCGCGAGCCGCACGTCCTGGGCGAAGATCTCCTGGATGTTGCCGCAGTCGCACTTCGAGCCGTCGGAGACGAAGATCTCGTCGGCCTCGATCTTGCAGCCCCGCGCCGCGTAGTCGTGCTGCGCGATCGCCTCGCGGAGGAACGCGTAGCCCTGCTCGGGGCCGTAGCCCTTGAAGGTCGCCCGCTGCGCCATTTCGTCGGTCGCCGCGTGCATCGCCTCGATGCACACGGGCGGGAGCGGCTCGGTCACGTCGCCGATGCCGAGCCGGATCACGGGCTTCGTCGGGTTGGCCGCGACATAGGCGCTGACGCGCTTGGCGATGTCACTGAAAAGGTAGGACGCCTTCAGTTTGGTGTAGTTCTCGTTGATGCGGATCATGGGATGGCGGGAGCAGGGTACGGCGGGCGAAAAACTTGAACAAACGGGTCGCGTCCGGATAGATCAAGCCCGACGTTTTCCCCAACGAGCGGCCAGCATGCAAAAAATCGAAACGGTGCAGGAAATGCGGTCGGTGGCCGCCCAATTCAAACAGGCGGGCCGCACCGTGGCCCTCGTGCCGACCAGCGGGGCCCTCCATGCGGGACACGCCGCCCTGATCGAGCTGGCCGAGAAACGCGCCGATGTCGTGGTGGTGGCGGTGTTTGTCAACCCGCTGGCCTTCAGCTCGAGCGACAACATCGCGCGCTACCCGCGCACCCCCGAGGCCGACCTCCGGCTGTGCGAGTCGCTGCAGGTCGACGTGGTGTTCATGCCGTCCGTCGAGGAAATGTACCCGAAGGGATTCTCGACCTTCGTGCTCGAGGAGGCCGTCAGCAAGCCACTGTGCGGCGTGTCGCGGCCGACGCATTTCCGGGGGGTGACGACCGGCACGGCCAAGTTGCTCAACATCGTCCGGCCCGACGTGCTCGTCGTCGGCCAGCGCGACGCGCAGCTCGCCGCCGTGGTGCGCAAGATGGTCGACGACCTGCATTTTGGCGTCGAGGTCGTGGTGGCGCCGACCGTGCGGGAGCCTGACGGCCTGGCGGTCGCGGTGCGGAATCGCGACCTCTCGCCCGGCCAGCGGCTCGAGGCGCAGGCGATCCACCAGGCCCTGGTGCGCGCCAAGGAAATGGTGGCGCAGGGTGTGCGCAGCACCGACCGGATCATCGCCGAGGCGACCCACCTGCTCGGCGAACGGCGCCAGATCCGGGTGATCTACGTGTCGATGGTCGACGCGGTCTCGATGGAGCCGGTCCGCGAACTGACCCCCGGCCGCACGCTTTTCGCGATCGCGGTCTGGGTCAATGAGGTGCGGTTGATCGATAACGTCGTTTTGTGAGGCTAGAGGCGTGAGGCGAGAGGCTAGGGGCGAGAGGAAGGGGCATGAGTGA
>JAEUHA010000602.1 GCA_016793535.1 Opitutaceae bacterium
TCCTGATTTTCCTGAACGTCGCGCTGTTCTTCTTCATCTTCAAATTCGAGCGCAAGTGGCGCACGGAGGAGGCGGGACGGGAAGCGCGGCGCCGCGTGCTCGGCCCCGAGGCGGCCGACATTCGTTTCCTGCAGGTCAAGAGCACCGCCGCCACCGGCTCGTTCACGCTCGTGCGCCAGCGCGACTCCTGGTCGCTGACCGCGCCGCTCGACTGGCCCGCGAACCCGCACGCCGCCAGCACGATCGTCAACGAGCTCCAGCTCCTCGAGCACGAGACGTCGTTCGCCGTCGCCGACCTGGCGAAGAACAACCTCTCGCTCACCGACTACGGCCTCGACAAGCCGAAGGTGACGGTCGAGTTCACCTCCCGCGATCCCGCGACGCCCGGCCTGACCGGCCGCGGCACCACCGTGCTGCAGATCGGCGACATGACCAAGGACGGCAAGCGGCTCTACATCCTCTCCCCGGATCGCGAGCGCGTGCACATCGTCAACCGCAGCCTGCTCGACAGCCTGTCGATCCCGCCGGAACAGCTCCGCGCCGACACGCTGCTCTCCGTCCGCGTCTTCGAGGCCCGCTCGCTCAGCATCGTGCAGACCGCGAGCCCCGACCCCGCCCGCGCCGCCGCCCCGGGCGTCCGGGTGCGTATCCGCAAGGACGGTACGCGCTGGCGCTTCGAATCGCCGCACACCGCGCTCGCCAGCAAGACCGCCGTCGAGGTCGCGATCAACGACCTCAACGCGCTCCGCGCCCGCGCGTTCCCCTCGCCCGCCCCGTCTCCGGCCACCGCGCCGCTGCTGCGGATCACTCTCGAGGGGAACAGCCGGCACGAGACGCTGTTCATCGGCGAGCCGGTCCGCGCCGCCGCCGCGCCCGCGGGCGCGCCCACGCCGCCGGCCGCCGGCGCGGCCCCGACACCGGCTCCCGCCCCTCCCGCGACTCCGCCGGATACGGTCGAGCACTACGCGCAGCTCGAAGGCCGCAGCACCGTGTTCACCCTTGCGATTCCGGCCAAGCTCCTGTCCGACCTGCGCAACGCGCAAAAGGACCTCCGTGAAACGCGCATCCTGGATTTCGACGCCGCGGCCGTCTCCAAGATCGACCTGGCGTCGCCGATGCAGCCGAACCAGCCGCCGGTCACGCTGCAGCGGCTCGAGCTCCCCGCCGGCCAGACGACCGCCGCCGCCGCGCCCTGGCAGGTCGTGCGCCGGGGAGAAGGCACGCAGGGTCCGCAGACCCTCCCCGCCGACCGCGGCGCCGTGCAGCGGCTGCTCGAGCAGCTCACGCTGCTGACGGCCCGCACCTTCAAGAGCGACGCCCCGACCAGCGCGGACCTCGAGGACTGGGGCTTCAACCGGCCGCTCCGCGAAGTCACCCTCACCCTGGCGGGCAATACCCCGCCCGTCGTGCTGCGCATCGGCACGGACGCCAACCGCACCGCCTACTATGCCCGGGTGGGCACACCTGCGGATCCCGGCACGTCGATCTACGAGATCGGCGCCGAATTCGAGCCGGAGCTCCAGCTCTCGACCCTCGCATGGCGGGACCGGGCGGTCACCGACCCGCTGCCCGCCGCCGCCCGCATCACGGCGCTGAAACTGACCGACCTGGAAACCCGCCAGGTGGTGTTCGAGACCACCTTCAATCCCGCCGGCGAACCCGCCACGCCGCCGCGCGACCCCAAGGCCCTGGCCGGCGTGATCGCCGCGCTGCGCGCCCCGCGGGCGAAGGCGTTCGTCCCCGGAGGCTACTCCGACCGCGTGACCGCGGCGGGCGACGAGCGACCCTGGCGTTTCCAGCTCGAGGCGGCGCTCGTCGTGCCCGGCCTGGGCGGCGTGGAGCAACCCGGCGCCTCGGTCTGGACACTCACTGAACGGCTCGGCGGCAACCAGCAGTTCGCCGGCGTCAAGGACCTCGACCTGGTGTTCGCCCTGGAGCAGCCGCTCGTCGACGCGCTGTGGGCACTGACCTACGGTGCGCGCGATCCGGGACCCCGCGTCGAACAAAAGCGGTAGGATCCGTGTCGTGGGGGCTGCCGCCACGAGCCGATGACACCTTTGCGTCCAGCAACCGCACCCTTCTCCCATGCGCCCATGGGCTGAGTTGTGCTGGCGCGGCGTCCGCTCGCTCGTCGACGGCTGCCTTTCCTTCGTGCTCTGGACGGTGTGGCTCGCGCTGACCCTCCTGCTCGCCCTGCAACTGTACGTGCTGTCGGCCAACGAACTCGCCATGCCCGAGTTCGTCCTTCGGCACTTCGAGTCGAAACTCGCCGAGTCCGGGCTCCGCGCCACGTTCAAGCGCACGCTGTTCGACCCCGCCGGGCAGCTTCATTTCGAAGATGTCCGCCTCTCGCCGCGATCGTTTGACGAGCCGGTCGTGACCGCGCGTTCGGTTTATATTAAACTGAACCTCTGGTGGCTGGCCATGGGCCAGGTCGAGCCCCGCGAGATTCGCGTCACGGACGTGGCCCTTTCCGTCCCAGCCATCCTGTCCCCCACCGGCCGCCCCGCACCGATCGTGACCGGTCTCGACGCCACCTTCGAGCCGGACCGTCGCTCGGTCCACGTGCGCCAACTGAGCGCCCGGGTGGGCAACGCCGTCCTGACCGCCCACGGCCAGCTCATGATCGCCCCCACCGTCGGCACGCAACCGGCGAGCAACGCCGTTCGTGAACTGATCACCGAACGCTTCGCCGATACCTGCCGGCAGGCGCTGGCCGCGACGAGCCGGCTCGAGTCGCTGGAGGATCCGGCGGTCCACCTCGAATTTTCACCGTCGGAAGGCGGCGCCGCCACGATCGACGTCCAGGCCCTGGCCCGCACCGTCCGGTGGCCCGGTCCGCCGGCCGCCGAAGCCACGGCGGTGGTGGCGCGCACCCGGTTCCTGCTGTTCGGCGAGGCCCCGCCGTCCGATCTCGAGGTTTCCGCGGCGGAGATCCGGGTGCCCGGCACGGTCACCGGGCGCGGCGTGCAGGCCCGCGTGCTCGGGCGGATCCGGCTCGACGGGGGCGGCTTCGACCTGCGGGAACTGGCGCTCACGGCCGACGCGGTCGACACGGCCGACGTCGGCAACGGCGGGGTCGGCTCCCTGGCGGTGCGGCTCTTTCCCCGGGGCTGGCCGCGGCTCGAGGCGTCCGCCGTCCTGCGGTTGCTCGGAGCCCCGCTCGCCGTGCAAGGTGACGTGGACGTGGGTGCCAGGCAGGCGCGGGTGTCGTTTGCCGGCGACATCTCGCCGCGCGTGCTCGACGTCGTCAGCGCGCGGGTGAAGACGGACGTCCGCCGGTTTTACAGTTTCGAGTCCCTGACCGCGGAACGCGGCGACGTCCGCTTCGGCGAAGGCTGGAAATTCGAGTCGCTCACCGCCCGGGTCCGGGTGCCGCGGATGAACTCGTTCGGGGTCATCATGGAGGACGGTCGGACGACGGTGGAGCTCACGCCCCGGCGTTTCCATTCGCCCGACGCCTTTGCGCGGGTCGGCGAGTATTTTGCCCGCGGCTCCTACGATCACGACCTGACCACGCACGAGTACCGTTTCCTGCTCGACGGCCGGCTGCGGCCGCTGGAGATCGCGCGCTGGTTTCGGCCCTGGTGGAGCGGCTTCTTCGCGCAGCTCGAGTTTCCCGTCGCCGCGCCGGACGCCAGTGTCGACGTCCAGGGCTCGTGGCGCGACCCGCGTCAGTCCCGGGTCTTCGTCTTTGCGGATGTGACGCGCCCCATCGTCCGGGGGACGGAATTGGACCGGGCGCGCACGCGGCTCTTCATTCGTCCCGGATTTTTCGACGGACTCGAACTGCTGCTGGCGCGCGACCAGGGCAACGCCCGCGGACGCTTCACGTACGTGATCGAGCCGGTCGCCAACACCTGGCAGACGGTCGACCTCGCGTTTGATTCCACGCTCGACCTCGCGTTGGTGGCGGAACTCGTCGGCCCGATCGGGACGCGGATCTTTGCGCCGTTCCAGGTGACCGGCGCGCCGAACGTCACGATCGCCGGTCGTTTCTCCAGCCCGGCGGCCGAAGGCGGCGCGAACGTCCAGCTGCGCATCGACGCCAGCACGCAGGGCCTGTTTCGCTTTCAACAATTTCCCCTGCAGGACGTGTCCTTTCTCGCCACGCTGAACCGGGACGAAATCCTGCTCGAGAAGTTCGCCGGGCGCTTCGCCGGCGGCGCGTTGAGCGGCAAGGCGCGGGTGTGGGGCATCGATGCCCAGCGCAGGCTCGGCTTCGACTTCACCCTCGACGATGCGAGTCTCGGCCAGGTGGCCGCCGAAATCGGCGGCTTCTTCGCGGCCCGCCGGGGCGAGCCCGACGCCCCGCCGGACAAGTTCGTCCAGGAAAAGGCGAACGTCCGCCTGGCGCTGGCAGCGTCCGCCGAGGGCCGGTACGACGACCCCATGAGTTACCGCGGCACCGGCCATGCCCTCCTCGCCGGAGCCGGCCTGGGCGAAGTGCCCCTGCTGGGCACGCTGTCGGAACTGCTGAGGTTCACCTCGCTCCGTTTCACCGAAGCGCGCACCAACTTCCGGCTCGAAGGACCCAAGGTGGTGTTCCCCGAAGTCACGCTTCGCGGGGCCAATGCGGCAGTGGACGCGCACGGGAGCTATGGGTTCGATACGCGGACGCTGGACTTCAACGCCAAGCTCTTCCCGTTTCAGGACAGCGACAATCTCCTCAAGACCGTGGTGGGCGCGTTCCTTTCGCCGCTCTCCAACGCGTTCGAGGTCAAACTCGTCGGTACCCTCGCCAAACCGGAATGGTCCTTCGTGATGGGGCCAACAAACCTGCTCCGCTCGCTCGCTCCCGGCGCCGAGGCCACGCCCAAGCCGCCTGAGCCGACCCCGACGGACAAAGCCCCCGTAGCGGAACCCGAACCCGCACTGCGCCTTCCGCTACCCGCGCGACCGTAGCGTGTAGCAGAGTGCCGGGTGACCGAACGCGGAGGGCTGCGCCTCAGTCGGGCTCATGCAGTTGAAAGTTGAAAGATGAGAGTTGAAAGACACGACGCCGCGGGCGCGGGCTGAAATCGCGGTCTGCCGGCAGCCCGCACCGAAAGGTGCCTTCGCCTTCCGTCTGCCAAACGGTTGTTCGTCCCG
>JAEUHA010000616.1 GCA_016793535.1 Opitutaceae bacterium
CGCCTGCGCGATCCGCGCGCGCATCAACTCCTCGGCTCCACGGTCCGCGAGCGTGACCGGAGACTCGTCGGACTTGCGCTCGACGGCGACGCCCGGCTGGCGGTAGAGCGGCACGATGAAGTCCCCGCTCTCGCGGCAAAGTTCGGTCATGAACGTGCGGTAAGGCGACAGATCCACGGCGCGAAGAATTGCCCACGGAACACCCGGAAGACACGGAAAAAGACTCGGATTTCAGTCCTCCGTGTATTCCGTGTGTTCCGTGGGCCCCAATTGGTCTGATCAACCGATCTTCTTCGTCGATTTCGAGGGCAGCCGGACCTCCGGCATCCTTGAGTACGGCGTCGTCACCGTGCTGCGGGGCGAGGTGGTCGACGCGCATACGCGATTGTGCCGGCCCACGGGCCGGGTGCGGCCGGAGGACACGGCGGTGCACGGTTTGGAGCCGGCCGTCCTCGCGGAACGCGCGCCGTTCACCGAAGAGTGGGACTTCTTCGCCGGCCTGCGGGAACGCGGTCCGCTCGCGGCCCATTACGCGGGCGTGGAAAACGCGCTGCTCAAGTCGGTGTGGCCCTATCCGCGCAGCTCTCCGGACTTCGCCCGGCCCGGCGAATGGGTGGTCGACTGGGGCCCGTGGATCGACTCGGCGCGAGTCTACGCGCAACTTTTCCCGACCTTGGATTCCGGCCAGCTCGCCGCGGTGGTGTCCGCGTTCGGCCTCGAACCCGAGCTCGAACGCGCCGCCGCGGTGCACTGCCCGTCCGGGCGTCGTCAGTATCACTGTGCCTTGTACGACGCGCTCGCGGGAGCGCTGTTGCTGGCCCGGCTGGCCCGCGATCCGCAGCTGGCCGGCCTCACGCTGCTGCAGGTGCTCGCGCTGAGCACCCTTGATCCGGTGAAACGCGACGCGCTGCAGCAGCGGGAGCTGTTTTGACACCGCCGACCCGCGGCCGTTTCAGGCACGGAGAAGGGCGGCAACGCGGGATGCGCCTTGTCGGGCGCGACGAATCCGCCAAGGCTGCGACCATGCCCGCGCCTGGATTCCTCAACCGCGCCCTGTTTGCCCTGATCCTGTTCGCGGCGGGCCGGCCGGGCCCCGCGTGCGCCGCCGACGCGCCGTTCGCCATCGCCACGTTCTCGGTGGATGTGACCGTGCCGATCGGTCACGGCATGATGGGCGGTTACTGGCGGGCAACCTCGGTCGCGGATCCCCTGTACGCGAAAGGTGTCGTGCTCTGGGGCGGCGCGCAGCCGGTCGTGTTTGTCTCGGTCGACTGGTGCGAGATCCGCAACGATGCCTACGACCGCTGGCGCGAAGTCATCGCCGCGGCGGTCGGGACGACGCGGGAACGCGTGCTCGTGAGCAGCATTCACCAGCATGAGGCCCCGGTGGCGGATCTCACCGCCCAGCGTTTCCTCGAAGAGCGCGGGCTCGAGGACGGCGTGTGCGACGTGGAGTTTCACGAACAGGCGGTGCAGCGTGTCGCGGCCGCAGTCCGGACAGCGGCGACGCGGAAACGCCCGATCACGCATCTCGGCCTGGGCCAGGCAAAGGTCGAGCGCGTGGCGTCGAACCGCCGCTACCTGCTGCCTGACGGCCGACCGTCCTTCAACCGGGGCAGCGCCAGCGCGGCCAACGTCCTCGCCCGGGAGGCGCCCGAAGGGGTGATCGATCCGTGGCTCAAGACCCTCAGCTTCTGGCACGACGCGGAGCCGGTGGCGGCGCTGAATGCGTACGCGGTGCATCCGATGAGCTACTATCGCACCGGTGAAATCTCCGCCGACTTTCCCGGCCTGGCACGCGACCGGCGCCAGCGGGAGACGCCGGATTGCCTGCAGATCTATGTCAGCGGCGCGAGCGGCAATGTGACCGCGGGAAAATACAACGACGGCGCACGCGCCACGCGCGCCGTGCTCGCGGATCGGCTGCATGCCGCGATGGCGGCGGCGTGGCGGGAGACCAAACGCGTGCCGCTGACCGCGCTGGATTTCCGGAACACCACGGTCCGGCTCGCGCCGCGCGACGAACCGGGGCACCGGCGCGATGACCTGCTCGCCGTCCTCGTCCCCGCGCGGCTCCCGCGGGAGCGCAACCTGGCCGCGATGGGCCTCAGTTGGTGGAAGCGCGTCGACGCCGGCCAGCCGATCGACGTGCCGCTGCTCGATTTCGGCGTCGCCCAGCTGCTGCTGCTGCCCGGCGAGAGCTATGTGGAGTTTCAACTCGCCGCGCAGCGGATGAAGCCCGGGAGCTTTGTCATGGTCGCCGGGTTCGGCGAATCGGCCACCGGCTACGTGCCGACCGAACAGGCGGTAAAGGAAAAGGACACGAATCTGGGCGACTGGTCCTGGGTCGCGCCCGGCGCCGAGGCGGCCCTGCTCGCGGCGATCCAGCGCGTGGTGCAGCCGTAGGGCCCCGGGGAGCGCGGACGTCCTCGTCCGCATCGGATCGAGTCGCGGCCGGGGCCGGCCGCGCTCGCGAGTGGGCGACACCTTAGTCGAGCGGGTAGCGGCGCAAACCGGTCTTCTGCGCGAGCACGCGCAGGGCGAACAGCGGCGTGGTGGTGAGGTAGCGGGGGCCGAGCCGGCGCGGTTCGGTGCAGAGCCGGAAGAACCACTCGAAGCCGCTGCGCTGGATCCAGCGCGGCGCCTGGCGGACACGCCCGGAGTGAAAATCAAACGCGGCTCCGACGCCGATCATCACGCCGGCTTCGAGTTCGCGCCAGTGCCGGGCCATGAACTTCTCCTGTTTCGGCGTGCTCAACCCCACCCAGATCACGTCGGGCCGCGTGCGCGCCACCTCGGCCCGCAACGCGGCCGTCTCCGCCGGATCCAGGTCGCGAAACGGCGGCGTGAACGTCCCGACGACGTCGAGCCCGGGAAACCGCGCCTGCAGTCGCTGGCTCAGGGCCGCGGCGACCCCGGGCACGCCGCCGAAAAAATAATGGCGCAGGCCCACGGCGCGCCCGGCGGCGCAGACCTCGAGCATGAGGTCGGGACCATAGACGCGCTCGACCCCGCCGGGACCTAGCCAGACCAGCGGCATGCCGTCGGGTGTCGTGAGCCAAGACTCGTTGTAGATCCGGCGGAGATCGGCGTCGCGCCGCGCCGCCGTGAGGCCGTGCGCCGTCCCGAGGCAGATGTAGCCGCGCGGCTTCCCTCCCCGGACCCCGAGCACCAGATCACGCGCCTGGGTGAGCGTCAGCGCGGACACGCCGGTGCCCAGCACGTTGTAACGGGCGACGGGAGACGCGGGCATCGAGGTAGTCTTTCGACCGAAACCCCCGGGCAGTAAAGCGCGGATCTCTCAGGTACTTTCGTTGCTGCGCCGAGCTGAGCTGCCCACGGAACACACGGAAGACACGGAAGGGTTCGCTGGTTTTCCGTGTGGTCCGTGTGTTCCGTGGGCAGGTACCCGGGTGCACGCACCCAACGTCGCCCTTGCGCTCGCGCAGCGCGCCCGCGAAGGTTTCCGGTTCCATGGCCCTCGTCAGTCTTCTCGATGTCAGCCTGAGCTTCGGTGGCGCACCGCTGCTCGACCACGTCAATCTCCAGATCGACCGGGGCGAACGCGTGTGCCTCGTCGGCCGCAACGGCGCCGGGAAGTCCACCTTGATGAAGGTGATCGCCGGCGAGCTGAATCCCGACACGGGCCAGGTGTTCCGGCAGCCGGCGGCAGTCATTTCGACGCTGCGCCAGGAAGTGCCGGCCGGGTTGACCGGCTCCGTCCGCACCGTGGTCGAAGGCGAGGGGGGCGCCTACGAGGTGCACAACGACTGGGAGCGGCACGATCGCGTGGAACGGCTGCTCGAGCAGATGAAGCTGCCGGTGGAGTCCGAGTTCGCCGCGTTGTCGGCCGGACAGAAACGCCGCGTGCTGCTCGCGCGCGGGCTGGTCGAGGATCCGCAGCTCCTCCTGTTGGATGAGCCGACGAACCATCTCGATCTCGAGTCGATCCTGTGGCTCGAGGAATTCCTGCTCGAATGGGGCGGCGCGCTGTTGTTCGTGACGCACGATCGCGCGTTCCTGCGCAAGATCTCCACCCGCATCGTCGAGGTGGATCGCGGCAAGCTCATCGGCTGGCAGTGCGACTACGACACGTTTCTCGTCCGCAAGGAGGCCGTGCTCGAGGCGGAGGAAGTGGAGCGCGCGCAGTTCGACAAGAAGCTCGCGCAGGAGGAAGTGTGGATCCGGCGCGGCGTGAAGGCGCAGCGCTCGCGGGCCAGCAACCGCATCCATGCGCTGGAGAAAATGCGGGCCGAGCGGGCCGCCCGGCGCGACCGCGTGGGCACCGCCAAGATGACCGCGCAGGAGGCGGACCGCAGCGGCTTCAAGGTCATCGCCTGCGAAGGCGCCGGTTTCCGCTACAACGAACGCTGGATCGTGCGCGACCTCACGACGCGGATCGAGCGCGGGGACAAGATCGGGATCGTCGGGCCCAATGGCGCCGGGAAAACGACCCTGCTGCGCCTGCTGCTGGGCCAGCTCGCGCCGCAGGAGGGCCTGGTTGAACAGGGCACGCGGCTCGAGATCGTCTACTTTGACCAGCTGCGCGCGCAGCTCGACGAGACGATGCGCGTGCAGGACGCGGTCGCCGACGGCAATGCGACCGTGACGATCAACGGCCGCACGCGGCACGTGATTTCCTACCTCGAGGATTTCCTCTTCGATCCGACGCGCGCGCGGACGCCGATCAAGGCGCTCTCCGGCGGCGAACGAAACCGCCTGCTGCTCGCGCGGCTCTTCACCAAGCCGGCCAACGTGCTCGTGCTCGACGAACCCACGAACGATCTCGACGCGGAGACGCTGGAGCTGCTCGAGGACATGCTGGTGGAATTCGGTGGCACGGTGCTGCTGGTCAGCCACGATCGCGCGTTCCTGAACGAAGTCTGCACGAGCCTGCTGGTGTTCGAGGGGGACGGACGCATTTCCGAGTACATCGGCGGCTACGATGACTGGCAGAAGGAACGCACCCGGCGGGCCGTTGGAGGCGGAGTGCCTTCACCCCGCGGCGCGGACAAGCGGGGTGAGGGCACCCCGCCCACACGGGGAAGCAACGATGCGGCGCCGGCGAAAAAGGCGCGCAAGCTGAACAACAAGGAGCGCGCCGAGCTGGATGCATTGCCCAGGACGATCGAGGCGCTCGAAGCCGAGCAGACGGTCCTGACCGCCAAGCTCGCGGATCCGCACTTCTTCAAGAAACCCGCGACGGAAGTCACGCAGGCCACCGTGCGATTGCACGAGATTGAGGCCGAGCTCGCCCGGGCGTACGCGCGGTGGTCGGAGCTGGAAGGCTGAGCGGGATCATTCCCCTTCCTTGGGAGCGCGGCCGTCCCCGGCCGCAGTTTGATCCGTGCGGCCGGGGACGGCCGCGCTCCCAGCGAGGGGGCAGCGGCTATTTCTTGTTCTTCCGGCCGCCGCCCTTTTTCGCCCCGTCGCCGCCCGTCGGTTCGAGATCCGGCGCGTTCGTACGGGGCAGGAACTTCGCGAGTTCGGCCTTGCGGGCGGTGAACTCGGCTTTGCCGGCGAGGTTCACGTATTCGTTCGGATCCCTGGCCTCGTCGTAGAGTTCCTCGTCGCCGTTCGCGTACCGGATGTAGCGCCAGTCGGCGGAGCGGACCGTGTGGTTCTTGTAGCGATACGTCGTGACGGCGGGGATGGACCAGGCGGCGCTCGGATCGGCGAGCAGCGGGCGAAGGCTGACTCCCTCGACGTGCTTCGGCGTGGGCAGGCCGCAGAGATCGGTGAGCGTCGGATAGATGCTCATGAAATCGACCGTGCGGTGGCTGATCGTGCCGGGTTTCGTCAGGCCGGGCACGACCCACATCAACGGCGCCCGTGTGGCTTCCTCCCAGAGGGCGAACTTACGCCAGTGGCTCTTCTCGCCGAGGTGCCAGCCGTGATCGCCCCAGAGCACGATGATGGTGTTGTCGCGGTAGGCGGACTTCTCGAACGCGTCGAGCAGCCGGCCGAGGTTCATGTCGCAGTACGCGATCGTGGCCAGGTACGCCTGCACCGCTTCCTTCCAGCGGCCGGATTGCAGCATCGCCGCGTGGTCGCCTTCCGGCCGTGCCATCCGCACGCCGGCGGGCGGGACGTCGTTGAGGTCGTTCTCGAGGTGCGGCGGCAGCTTGATGCTTTCGAGCGGGAAGAGATCGAACCACTTGCGCGGCACATTCCACGGCATGTGCGGCTTGTGGAAGCCGACGGCGAGGAAGAACGGCTTGTCGTGCTTCTTCCCCAGCGACTCGATGCCGTAGTCGGCGATCGCCCAGTCGGGGATCTCGTTGTCGCGGCAATCGAGCGGCGCGAACTTGATGCCCCCGACCCCTTCGCTCTGACCGGCGGGAACGCGCGGATAGCGGCCTTCCTTTTCGAGATAATGGTCCCACTCGGTCGGCCGGCGATAGGCCTCGTGGTAAATCTTGCCGGCACCGTGGACGTAGTAGCCCGCCTGGCGAAACGCGGTGGTGAGCATCTTCTCCGGTCCGATGAGCGGACGGAAATCGATGTTGTTCTCGTACACGGCCGTGGTCGACGGCCGCAGGCCGGACATCAGGGCCGCGCGCGACGGATTGCAGACCGGTGACGCGCAGTAGGCGCGCGTGAACGACGTGCCCATGCGGGCAAGGCGATCGTAGTTGGGCGTCTTGGCCTGCGGGTTGTGGCCGAAGTACCCAACCCAGTCCCGGAGGTCGTCGACGGCGATGAACAACACGTTGGGTTTCGCCGGGAGCGCCGCGGTCAGGACGGATGCGACGACAGCGGGCAGGAAGGGAACCAGGAGCCAGCGGAATCGAGTCTTCATGGGGTGCCGCCAGCGTGCCTCCCGGGTCGAAAATGTCGATCCGTTCGGTTCCGTGGAAATTTTGAGCAACGTTCCAATCGGTCGACGCGACTTGCGGCCGCGTCCGCCCCGCTATTCTTCTTTGCTCCGACCCACGCCGGCACCCGCTTTTTCTCGCGCCTCGCCCCCTTCACCCTACCGTTATCCACTCATGCCTGTTTCTCACCGCCTGTCTCGCCTCCGGATCCGTGGCCTCCTGTTCCTCGCCGTCGTGGTCGGCCTGCTCTCGAGTCCGGGCGCGCGGGCCGCCGCGCCGGCTCCCGTGGTGGGAAACAACAGCCCGGTCCTGCTCAGCCCGTTCGAGGTGACCAGCCCGCAGGATGAAGGCTACCGGGTGGCAGCGGCGATCACCGGCACCGGGACCGCCGGCCTGATCAAGGACACGCCGCTGAACATCAGCATCGTGTCGCAGGAACTCATTGCCGACCAGGCCGGCAACCAGCTGATCGACGTCCTGCGCTCCGCCAGCTCGGTCGCGCTGCAGGTGAAGGACGAGTGGATGATCCTGATCCGCGGCTACACGGGGCCCCAGTTCGTCAACGGGCTGCCGGCCGGACAGGGCTTGACCCTGTACGACGTCGACCGCGTGGAGGTCGTGAAGGGTCCGAACGCCGTGTTCGCGGGCATCTCGAATCCGGGTGGCACGGTCAACCTGATCAAGCTCAAGCCCAGCTTCTTCCCGCGGCATTCGTTCGACGCCAGCTTCGGCACGGCCGACCACCGGCGCTTCGTTTTCCGCACCTCGGCGCCGCTGCTGAAGGACAAGGTCGCGTACAGTTTCGTGTACGGGCAGACCGACGAGGAGAGCAACATCGACTACATGTTCACGCGGGAGCGGTTCTACAGCGGGGCGCTCACCGTCCGTCCGACGTCGAGCCTCTCCTTCACCGCGCGCTACGCCAACCTGGACCGCGATGCCGGACGGCGGCCGCACACGGTGGTGAGCCACCCGCTGTTCCAGGAACGCGACCAGGAGGCGATCCGGCTCTTCGACCGGCTGGGCCTGGCGCGGCCGGCCTCGTATCCCCAGGTGGAGAACGGCTTCGTGCGCAACGCCGCGGGCCAGCCGATCGCGACCGGGCGCACGGTGCCCGAAGGCGTCGATGCGTTCATCGCCCGCACGCTCGGACCGAACGTGCCGCCGTATCCCGGCGTCTTCTCGCGCGACTTCTTCCCCAGCGATTCCTTCAACTACAACGGGCCCGACGGTCGCGACAGCTACCAGAACAAGACCACGTCGTTCGAGGGCGAGTGGGTGGCGTCGCGGGAATTCGCCCTGCGCGCCGTGTTCCAGCAGGTCGACAGCCACCGCATGCGGCGCGAGTTCAACGGACTGCGTCCTGTCGCCGGTCAGCGGATACGCAGCTCGATCTCCGACTTCAAGCCGGCCGCGGTCACGTTCGCGGCCAAGCTCGAGGGCGTGTACAAGCACGACCTCGGGCGGTTCGGCAAACACGACCTGCTCGCCGGCTTTCAGCACGATGGCGGCAAGGACATGATCAACCCGAACACGATCGCGACCTCGCGCGTGCTCAACTACGATCCCGCCACCGGACCGATCCCGAGCCTGCTGCAGCTGTTGCGCGACCAGTATGGGCCCGCCTACAATGAGCCCGGCGTCGTGCGCAAGGGTGGCGGGCACTCGAACGCCTACTACGGCGTGCTGCAGTCGTCGTTCCTCCAGGACCGCGTGCGCACGCTCGTCGGCGGCCGGCAGGTGACGAATTACCGGCCGACGGACGACAACCGCGACGGCATCGATCAGGATTTCCGGATCCGGAAGATCCTGCCGCATTACGCCGCACTGCTGCGCATCACCCCGGCGGTGAGCCTCTACGGCAGCTTCAGCCGGACCTTCGTGCCGCAGCGGCAGCAGACCGCCGATCTCGCGGCCATTCGCGCGACGCAGGGTGATCCGACCTCGCCGAACTACCGGCCGCCCTCGGTCGTCCCCACGCGCTTCCTCACCGCTGATCAACTCGGACGCGGCTGGGAGGTGGGCTCGAAGGTTGAGCTCGGGCGCGGCCGGATCTTCGGCACGTTCACCTACTTCTCCAATCAGGAGTCGGGTCGCCTCGATGTGGATACGACCAACCAGGTGCTGTACCAGCTTCCGGGTGCGACCGTGCGCACGCCCGGCGGCCGCACACGGACGGAAGGATTGGAAACCGAGTGGGTCTGGACCCCCGGCCGTCACTACCAGGCGCTGGTGAGCGGCAGCTACTTTTTCGAGAAGAACGAGGTCTCCAACCTGTCCGACGCCCGCGAGGTCGGCTCGCATCTCGAATCGGTCCCGCGCTTCACCGTCAACCTGTGGAACAAGTACACTGTCACGACCGGGGCCCTGAAGGGAGCGTACGTCGGCGGCGGCGTGAATGTGATGGGTGAGACCTACATGCACCCGAGCTGGACGATCCCGATCAAGAGCGGGACGGTGACGCTGTTGGACGCGATGGTCGGCTATGAGACGAGGCTGGGCGACCTGCCCGTCAACGCGCGCGTGAACATCCGCAACCTTCTCGACAAGGAATACCTGAACGGGACCTTCCAGTACGGCGAACCGCGGACGATCATCGCGTCGATCGGAGTCCGGTTCTGAGCCCCGTTGTCGGCGGGGTGCCCTCACCCCGCTCCCCCTTGGCACCGAAACGACGAAGGGCAGGGTGATCGCACCCCGCCCTGACTCCACCGGTGGCGTCCGTTTCAACGCCGGCCGAACCCGTTGCCCTGCCCGCGCCCCGGGCCCATGCCGCGGGTGACGTCACCGACGATGGCGGTGAATTCCTCCGCCTTGAGGAGCTTGGGCTCGTAGGTCACGCCGCGGGCCTTGAGGGTGGCGACGTAGGCCCGCAGGTGATTCGTCGAGGCCTGGCGCAGGGCCGTCGCGGCCCCCTTCAGGTCGGCACTGTCCGTGGCGGCGATCAGCGTATCCAGATCGGCGATATCCTGCTCCTCCACGAAAGCGGAGGCGCGCAGGGCGCTGTCGGCGGACTCAAGTCCGAGTGCCAGCAGCGCCTCGTAGCGGAGCTGGACCTCGCCCGTGTCGAAGCGACCCGGCAGGGCCGAAGGGGCCGTCACGCCGGCGCGAACGCCGAGTTGCCGCAGCACGGCCTCGTGCCGCGCTTCCGACCGCGGAATCATCTTGAACGGCTGCAGGCCCCATTTCTCCGCGAACGCGGTGTAGAGCTCGCGCGCCATCCGCTCCTCGTCGATCTGGAAGACCAGGGCGGCCTGCGCCGCCGCGCCCAGGGCGAGTGGCGTCGCGTCGGCGGTGGACGTCACACACGTGCCCTGGCCGCTGCCCGGGGCCGGGCAGGACGCGCCGTCGCGGGGACAGGCGGCATTGGATCCCGGACCGGAACCGTCACACACCGCGACCGCGGAGTTGCCGCCCGGGCCGTTGCCCGGTGAGTTCGCGGGACCGCGCGTGACCGGGCCGCGCTGGGCGGGAGCGGCGAGCGCCAGGGGCGCCAGCGCGAGACTGATGATCAAACCGTACGAGTGGGCTTTCGTTTTCATGAGTACTGTTGGGTTCACCTCATGAAACCCCGGCGGGCGGTTTCGATTACAGGCCGGGGACCGATTGGGAGCGAAATCCTGCCGTGCGCCGGCAACGGCTCACTTCCTGGACGCTTTCTGCTTCAGGTATTCGTCCACCAGCTGCCGTCGGTAGGCGAGGCGGGCGTCCGGTTCCATTGCCTGGAGTTTCTGCTGGATTTCGTTCCGGCGCTCGGGCGTCGCGGCCTGCATCATCTCGCGCCAGCCGTCCTGCACCTCGCGCGGCATCCCACCCCAGCCCTGCCGCAGTTCCTGCCGCTGGCCCTCGGGCAGTTGCCGGTACTTTTCGATTTCGGTCCGCAACGCGGCGCGCTCCGCCGGCTTCATCGCGCGAATTCGTGCGATGACCTGCTGGATCACTTCGAGCTCGGCGTCCGAGAGCCCGAGGAACTGCTCCACGTTGAACAGTTCTTTGAGTTCCGCCGGGGGACGGGCCGGGGCGGCCGGAGAATCCGCGGCGGAAAGGGTGGCGGTGCAGAGGACGAGCGAGCCCGCCAGGAGAAGGACCGGAATAGTTTTCATGGGCTTGAATGGCAGGAGCGGCTTCAGACCGCGACGGCGCGGGAGGTCGCGGTGTCGAACCGCTCCCACAGGTTGGGAGTTGAGTTTCACAGGCGTTGGGCGGGAGCGGGCGCCGGCAGGTGCAGGAGGGCCTCGCGGTTTTCGGCGTCGAGCAGCGCGGAACCGCGGCTGAGCACCGACTCCATGGCGAACAGCTCGGCCAGGGCGGGCGAGGGCTCGATCGCGGGTGGCGGAACGCGGCGCAGATCGAACGAGGCCACCACGAGGAGGGCGGCGACCGCCGCGCCGAGTGCGATCCACGCCGTCCCGCCCGACCACGACCAGCGGCGGCGGACGGGCGTTTGCCGGAGATCACGTCGCAACGCGACCCAGCGGGCTTCGAATTCCGGTGTGGTGTCGCGGTAGCGCCGGGCAAGCAGGGTGTCGATTTCGTCGTCGCGGATGGGCTTCCGGGGTTTCATGGCTGGGCCTCCATTTCTGATTTCAACAGCTGGCGTGCACGGTGAACCAGCACGCGAAAGGCATTTTCGGTCAGGTGCAGCGCGGCGGCCGCCTCCGGGTAGTCCATCTGCTGCTGCTGGATCAACAGCAGCGCGGTCCGCTGCTTTTTCGGCAGCCGGGCGAGGGCGCGCTGGAGCACTTCCTCCAGTTCGCTCACCCGCTGGGGCGACTCGTCCGCCGGTACGTCCATGGTTTCGAGCAACTCGGGCGGTACCGTCTGCGCGGGCTTGCGGTGCCGCCGGCGGTGCTCGTTGCGGATGAGGTTGCGGGCGATGTGAAACAGGTAGGTCGAGAACTTTGCCGTCGGTCGGTAACCGGCCGCGGCCCGGTGGAGCCGGACGAACACCTCGAGGGTCAGGTCCTCCGCGTCGGCGTGCGAACCGAGCTCCCGGTAAAAGAAACTCAACAGCGGCAGCTTCCACTTGTCGAAGAGGTGCTGGAGTCCGGTGTCATCGCCGCCCGCCACCCGCGCGAGCCAGGCCGTCTCCTCCTCCGCCGACGTCACAGGCTCCGCCGGCTCGTCGGCCGGCAGCGGTAGCAGCCAGCGCAGCCACCCGGTGATCGCGAGGAAGGTGAGGGATGAGGTCATCCGGGTATGAAACCCCGGCGGCGGGAAAATATTACCGGCCGCGGGCGCGATCCGATGGTCCAGGGGCGTGGAGTAGGCATGCGGCGGCGTGGCTGGACGCGGAGCGAGTGGGAAATGCCGCCGGGAGCCAGGCTGCGCCCCTTCACCACGTGGCCAGGGGCGCCGGAACCGTCGGGGTGGAGGACGGCTCGCCGGGGATGAGCTGCACGATCAGGCGCTGGCTTTGGCGGGGAGCGGCGCGGACTTCGAAGCCGAGCAGCCGCGTGCCCTCGTTGCGGGCGTCGGTGGGAGCCGGCGGCGGATCCGTCGGGTAGATCGCGAGCGTGGCGCCGGCCGGTTCGATGACGCGAAAGGCCAGGGTCCGGCCCTGCTGCGTCAGGGTCGCGCGGCCGGGGCCGTCGATCTTCACCGCGGCGCGGGTGACCATCGCCCAGCGCACGCGCGCCTCCCGGTCGAGTGCGGTGAACTCGTCCTGCACGCGGACGCTGCGATCCGCCTCGAGGACCACGCCGCGGCGGGCGGTCGCGAGCTGCCCCGCGTAAACCGGAGTGAGATCGACGATGGTGCGATCGTCGCGGCGCAGCGCGAGGGGCGCGTGACCTTCGACGCGTTGCTGCTGGCCGTCGACCTGCAGCACGTTGTGACTCGAGGTGCCGAGGCGAAACACGTTCCAGCGTTCGGCGTCCTGCGTCTTGCCCCAGAGTTTGATGCCTTTCGATTCGAGCGAATGGTAGTCCTGCATGCCCAGGTCGTCCGCCCAGCGCAGCCCGCCGGCGTCCATGACGAACGCGCCGACGTCCATGTGCGCGTGGTTCACCGACGGGGAACCGCCCTTCACGGCGACGAACGTCGCCTCGCGATCCCACCCGCTGCGGTGGAACGCCACCGGATTCGGTCCGCCGCCGCTCCAGGAGCGGGCAGGCGGCGGAGTGGGGCGCGTGGCTCCCGGGGCCAGCCAGAGGAGGAGCATCGGATCAGTGCGGTCGCGGCGGCCGCCTGCTCCGGCCGCGGCGCGGGCTTCGAGGCCCGGCCACTCGTGCCACAGGAGGTGTGGCTGCTGCCGGCGGGCGGCGAACCAGAACATGGCGGCGGAGACCGGCAGGCTGCTGCGACCGGCGTCGGCGTAGTTGAACGGCAGGCCGGACGGCCCGACGACGTGCAGGTAGTAGTCCGCGGTGGACAGAAATCCGGGCCGGGCCGAGAGCCCGAAGTCCCGACCGAACGTCGTCTCGAGCGCGGAAATGAGCAGCACGTTGAACGTCGTGCCGTACACCCAGTAGCTGGGGCCCTCGGGATAGGCGCCGTCCGGGGCGTACTCGCCCATGGCCAGCGGCACGGTGTTGATCGCACGGGTGATGAGATCGGCGGCGAGCGCGGGCTCCGACTCGGCGACCGCCAGCGCGCCGATCGCCATGCCGGCATTGCACACCTGGTTCCAGTTGTTGGTCGCGCGCGTCCAGGAATTCGCGGTGAGACTCGGCTTGAGGCCCTTTTCCACGATGGCGGTGCGCAGGAGGGCGCGCGTGGGTTCGTCGAGGGCGGGATACAGCCAGTCGTAACCGATCGCCACGGCGGTGGTCATCTCGGCCACGTCGAGGAAGTGACTGGGATTCCAATCACTGAACCCCGCGGCCGCCACCAGTTCGGCGCGGGCGCGATCGCGGTACGCCGGACGGCCCGTCAGGCGCCAGGCCATCGCGAGATGGAGGACGCGCGAGAGGGCGGTGCGCGACTTGTCGAGCAACCGCCGGCCGATGAGCACGCGTTGGACCGGTGGTGCCGTCAGCTGCCGGTCCGCCTCGGCGACGATGCCGGCCTGGATCGACTGGAGAAACCGGTCGTCCGCGACCCGCTGTCGGAGCGCGGTCTCACCCGCGGCATCGAGCCACAGCCGCGGGTGCGTCCGCGGCAGGGCAGTGAGGCCGGCGGCGATCTCACTGCGTTCGACCGCGGCCGAGAGCCGGAGCGACAGGACCGAGACAAGAACCAGGAAGCCGAGACGAAACCGGGCGGCGTTCATGCGCGGAG
>JAEUHA010000620.1 GCA_016793535.1 Opitutaceae bacterium
GGTGTCGCGGATTGCGGTGACGACGTGCATCGACCACCTGCGGGCGCAGAAGCGCCGGCCGGAGTTCCGGTGGGCGGATCTTTCCGAGAATGAGGCGGACGTCCTCGATGCGGTGATGACGAACGAGAATGACGTCGCGGCGAACGATGCGATGGCTGCCCACGAACTCGTGCACAAGCTGCTGGGCGAATTGAAGCCCGACGATCAGCTCGTGATCCGGCTGCTGGATCTGGAGCAAAAGACGATCGCGGAGATCGCGGAGCTCACCGGCTGGAATCAGTCGCTGATCAAGGTTCGCGCCTTTCGCGCGAGACGGAAGTTGCAGAAACTCTTTCAGGAACTACAACGAAAGGAACGATCATGAACCACAACGTGAACGACCCGCGAAGTGCGTGGATGCGGCTCGCCTCTGCCGCCCGGCAGGCGCGCGATGAGCGGGATGTCGCGGCGCCCTATGGTTTTGCCACACGGGTGGCGGCGCTGTCCCAGCTGCAGGAGACACGGGTGGCGTCGGTGCTGGAGCGCATGGCGCTGCGCGCCGTGGGGCTGGCGTCGCTGCTTGCGATTTGCAGCGTGGCGTTGAATTACGAGGTTCTGGCCCCTTCCCCGGTGTCGAGTGCGCCGGTCAGCGGCAGCGTTGAGGAGTATGAACTGGCTCCGACCGACGATGCCGTGGCGATCGTGCTCGATCTGGCGGACTGAGGATGGACGTTCCTTGGAAAGTCATCTTCGCGTTTCTCGGGGTTTTTGTCGCGGGGGCCGTCTTCGGCGGCGTTTTCACCATCGGGGTGACGGCGCGTCGCTTCAACGTCCCGCCTCGTCAGCCCCAGTGGGTTGATCGCGCCGGTGGGCAGACGCCGCCGGCGGGACCGGCCCCGGTGGCGCAGGCAGGCGGCGCGGCGGCGCCAGCCCCGGCGCCGCGGATGAATCCCATCACCGTCCAGTTGATGACCCAGTTTACGCGCCGGCTTTCGCCGACGCCCGCGCAGCGCGATGACCTGCGGCGGATCCTCGGTCGCGCGGGCGAAGACCTGCAGCGGTTGCGGCAGGAGAATCTCGCCGATGTGACCCGGGTGACGGAGCGGATGTACGCGGACGTTTCCGGCGTGCTGACCCTCGAACAACGGTCGGAGCTCGAGAAGATGCGCCGTCAGTTTGAGGAACGGATGCTGGCAGACCGCAAGAAGCGGGAAGAGGCGGCCGCCGCGGAAAAAGCCGAAAAGGCCAGCAAGGCTGCGCCCGTGGCGCGACCCAATGCCGGCGCCAACAAGGCGCCCTAAGTGGCCCGGCACTGGAAATAGTGGTTGCGCTGAGGTGAGTGCGGCACATGGTTCGCGGCGGCCAGGTGCCATGCATGGGCAGGCGCGTGAACTCCGCCAGGACCGGAAGGTAGCAACGGTAACGACGTTCTCCTAGTGCCGTGGAGTGCCTGGCCACTTTTTTGCCCCGCTTCGGCGGGGCAAATTGTTTTAAGATGAAGGTTGAAAGTTGAAAGCCGCGGCGATGAGTTCCGGGTCGTCGCGCGTGGACGGCGCTCCCCGCGCGGCTGGCAGCCCTTCAATTTACACGTTAAACCTTCAACCTCGGCCTTGTCTTCTCCCTACCAAGTCATCGCCCGCAAATGGCGGCCGCAGACGTTCGACGACGTCGTGGGCCAGGATCACGTGGTGCGCACCCTGCGGAACGCGATCAACCGGCAGCGGATCGCCCACGCCTATCTCTTCGTGGGACCGCGCGGGACGGGAAAGACGTCGACGGCACGCATTTTCGCCAAGGCCCTGAACTGCACAAACGGGCCGAACGCCGATTTCGACGTCAATGACCCCGCCTGCAAGGCGATCGCCGAGGGCTCGCACCTCGACGTGATTGAGATCGATGGTGCGTCGAACAACGGCGTCGACCAGGTGCGCGATCTGCGCGAGACCGTCCGCTACGCTCCGGCGCAGGGCAAGTTCAAGGTCTACATCATCGACGAGGTGCACATGCTCTCGGCCGCGGCGTTCAACGCGCTGCTGAAGACGCTCGAGGAGCCGCCCGCGCACGTGAAGTTCGTCTTCGCGACCACCGATCCGCAAAAGGTGCTGCCGACCATCGTCTCGCGCTGCCAGCGCTTCGACCTCAAGCCGATTCCCAACGACCTGATCGTCGAGCGCCTCAGGAAGATTGCGGTGGAGGAGAAGATCAAGGTGTCCGCGGCCGCCCTCGACTGCATTGCGCGGCTGGCGGACGGAGGCATGCGCGACGCGCAGTCGATCTTCGATCAGATGATTTCCTTCTGCGGCAGCGAGATCACCGAGCCCGACGTGCTCGATGTCTACGGTCTCGTCGCGGGCGAGACGATCGCTGCGCTCGCCGGCGCCCTCGCGGCAGGCGATCATCAGAAGATCGTCGCGATCGTCGACGAGTGCGATGCCGCCGGCCGCGACCTCGTTCGCCTGCTGGTGGATCTGCAGGCGCTCGTCCGGGGCGCACTGCTCGACGCGATCGCGCAGGGCGGTTCCAGTGAACGGCTCGGGGGTGTCGCCATGACCACGGAGCAAATCACCCGACTCCTCGACGGCCTGCGGGAGGGCGAAGGGGCGGTGAAGCTCGGGCTGGCGGAGAAAATCAATTTCGAGGTCACGCTGCTGAAGGCGGTCGAAGCCAGTCGGTCGCGCGCGATCGACAGCCTGATCAAGGAACTGGCCGCGCTGGCCGACGAGTCGGGTCCGGCGGACGAAAAAAAAAAGGGCTGATTGACCGGTTGGAGGCTCGCCTGGGCGCGCTTCGCCTGGCGACGCCCGCACCGCCGGCACGG
>JAEUHA010000641.1 GCA_016793535.1 Opitutaceae bacterium
GATCACCACCCATGCCGAGTTCGTCGGGCGAACACATCATGCCATCGGACGACTGGCCGCGGATCTTGGACTGCTTGATCTGGAAGTTGCCCGGGAGGATCGCGCCCGGCAGCGCGACGAGCACCCGGTTGCCGGCGTCGCAATTGTGCGCACCGCAGACGATCGTCTTCACCCCGCCCGCGGGGCCGACGTCGACGGTGCAGACGGAGAGCTTGTCGGCATTGGGATGCTTGGCGCGGGTGAGGATCTCGCCGACGACCACCTGTTCGAGTTTCGGCGCGCCGGTGACATGGACCGACTCCACCTCGAAACCAAGGAACGTCACCGCCCGGGAGATCTCGTCGACGGACGCGTCGAGCTGAACGTAGTCGCGGAGCCAGTTGAGGGAAATTTTCATCTCGGAAAAGCGAAGCGCAAAGAGGCCAAGGAGCGCAAAGGCCCGCAAAGATTGGAACGTCGCGCTTCTTCGCGCTCTTTGCGTCTTTGCGCTTAGGTCTGGTTCAGGTTCAGGCGAATTGTTTCAGGAAGCGGAGGTCGTTCTGGTAGAAGTAACGGATGTCATCGATCCCGTAGAGGAGCATGGCGAGACGCTCGAGGCCCATGCCGAAGGCGTATCCACTCCACACTTCCGGATCGTACCCGACCGCCTCGAAGACCGTGGGATCGACCATGCCGCAGCCGCCGATCTCGATCCACGGCTTCTTCACCTTGGGCAGGTGCGTGGCCGTGAGGTCGACTTCGAAGCTCGGCTCGGTGTAGCCGAAGTAGTGCGGGCGAAACCGGGTCTTGGTGTCCTTGCCGAGCAAGGACGCGAAGATATAGTCGAGCAGAGCTTTGAGGTCGCGGACCGTGACGTTCTTGTCCACGTAGAGACACTCGAGCTGGTGGAAGTTCGCGCTGTGCGTCGCATCGGTCGTATCGCGGCGATAGACGCGTCCCGGCGAGACGATCCGGATGGGCGGCGGTCCCTTGAGCATCGTGCGGATCTGGACCGACGACGTGTGCGTCCGGAGCAGGTATTTCTCATCGGCGACCTTTTTCGAGACATTGCCGAAGCGGGCGGAGGCAGGAAAATAGAACGTGTCCTTCTCGTCGCGGGCGGGGTGATCGCTCGGCGTGTTGAGCGCGTCGAAGCAGTAATACTCCGTCTCGACCTCCGGTCCGTCGGCGACGACGAAACCCACCTTGCGCAGGATGCGGCACATCTCCTCGCGCACGAGCGTCAGTGGATGGAACGTGCCCGGTCCGGCATCGGGCGACGGCAGCGTCGGGTCGACCGCGGGCCCGAGTTGTGCGGCGAGTTCCGCGGCGGCGATCCGGGCAAGCGCGGTGTCGAGCTGGGCGGTGAGCTGGGTCTTGGCCTCGTTGATCAGCTTGCCCACCGCGGGCCGCTGCTCCTTCGGCACGGTACCCATCTGTTTCATGAGGCCGGTCAGCTCGCCGTGGGGACCGACGTAGCGGGCCTTGGCGGCCTCGAATTCGGGGCGCGTCGCCACCGCGGGCAATTCGGCGGCGGCCTTGGCCAGGAGGGCGGAAAGTTGGTCTTGCATGAACGAGAAGGGAAAAGAGTGGCCCACGGAACACCCGGAAGACACGGAAAATCCGTGGGCGCGGGCAGGATCTGCCGGGTCGTCGGAGTGTTCCGGGGGCGAAAAAAAGGAGGACGAACCTCATGCGAGGCCCGTCCTCCGGGGAAAACTGAACTGGGAGGCGAGCCTGGGCCGGCTCGCGTTGAAGTTGAATCAGGCCTTCTTGGCGGCGGCCTTGCTGGCCGCGGCCTTTTCCATCAACGCGTGCTGGGCGGTCTTGACCAGCGCGTTAAAGGCGACCTCGTCGCGGATCGCGAGATCGCTCAGAACCTTGCGGTCGAGTTCGATCTTCGCGGCCTTGAGGCCTTCGATGAAGCGGCTGTAGCTGATGCCGGCGTTGCGGCAGGCCGCGTTCAGGCGGACGATCCAGAGTCCGCGGAAATCGCCCTTCTTCTTGCGGCGGGCGGCGTAGGCGTACTGCCACGCGTGTTGAACGGCTTCCTTCGCGTAGCGAAAGAGCTTCGATTTGTTGCCGAAGTAGCCCTTGGCATACTTCAGCACTTTTTTGCGCCGCTTGCGGGAAGCGGGACCATTAGTTGCACGAGCCATGTTGTTTTATTCCTTTTGGTTTAATCGCGCGCAGGTCGGCTTAAGATTTCACCCGCGAGCGAGGTTTCGGTTGATGCGCGTCGGTCTGACCTAACTTAGAGACCGAACGGCAGGGCGCGCTTGAGCGGCTTGGCGTGACCCTCGGCCACCAGCTTGTCGCGGGAGGCACGTCGCTTTTGCTTCGTGCTCTTCGCGCCAAGCAAGTGACGAAAGCCGGGCGTGCGCCGCACGAGCTTGCCGGTGGCGGTGAGTTTGAACCGCTTGGCAATGGACTTCTTTGTCTTTTGCATGGAGAGCGGTCGAAAACAGAGATCCGACCGCCTATTGGCAAGGCTTTTGTCGGTGTGGCGGGTACGACTTTAGGCCGCGCCAAGACTGAGCGGCCTTGCGTGCGTTCTCGCCGTAAAACTGCGCCAACCGCCAGTCGACACTCTTTCCCGACGGAGACTTAGAAGCCGGCCGCGACATTCGTGCGCCGCGGATCCGCAT
>JAEUHA010000648.1 GCA_016793535.1 Opitutaceae bacterium
GCGCAGGTCGACGAAATGAAACCCGCCGCGGTACGTCCCGCCCGCGAGCAGGATGCGCGTGCCCGGCTTCGCCGCCGCCACCGCCGCCCGGAAACCGGCGGCGTCGGCCACGTGTACGCCCGCGGCGGATACGCTGACGGCCAGCGCGATCAGGCCCGCGAACGTCGCCGCCCGCCTCAGTTGTAGGCGGGGTGCCCCCACCCCGCGCCTGAATAGGTTGGAAAGTTGTACCCCGCGGGGTGAGGGCACCCCGCCTACAACCAATCCCTTTCCTGCGGATGATGTCATGGGTACGATGCGCCGTGGAGCCCGTTCACGCGGGTCACTCGCCGCCGGATTTCGCCGGCGGGCGCCCGCCGCGGCCGCCACCCTTCAAGCTCGCGAGATAGCTGACGACATCGCGCAATTCCGCCGGCTTCAGGATGCCGGTCATCGGCGGCATGATCGACACAGGCGGCGTCTGCGTCGCGATCTCCGCACGCGCGATCGTCTGCTGCCGGCCGTCGAAAAGCCGCACCGTCACGGCCTCGGACGTTTCCTTCGCCAGCGTGCCCGTCACCTCCGACTTGTTCTTGAGCGTCACGTTCACGATGCCGTAGCCGGTGGCGATGGTGGCCGACGGATTGAGCAACGCCTCCAGCAGGTAGGCCGCGTCCCGCTGCGCCCCGATGGTGCGGAGGTTCGGCCCGACTTCGCTGCCGGCTCCGGCCTCCACGCTGTGGCAGGCGGTGCAGTTCGCCGCGAGGTGGTTCGCTACGATCTCACGGCCGCGCAGCACATCGCCTCCGGTCAGCAGTTCCACCTGCCGGACGGAATCCGGCTGCGCCTCGTACGCCTTCAACTTGGCCGCGAGCCCGGCATGGGCCGGCGCCCGCACCCGCAGCGCCTCGATCACGTCGAGCTTCAACGCCGGCGCAAGGCGGCCGGCCGTCAACGCCTCGGCTTCGCGGCCGAGGATCGCGTCCGCGTCGGGATGGGCCGCCCGCGCGAGCAGCGCGATGGCATGTTGCTTCTCGGGTACGCCCGGACGCTGGAGGGTATCGGCCACCGCCCGCGCCAGTCGCGCCGGATCGGCCGTCAGCAGGAGATCGAGCGCCGCCTGGTGCAGCGCCGCCGGGGCATTCGCGGCAAGTCCCGCCTCCAACGCGCGCTCGAACGCCGGATGCGCCCGCGCGTCGCCGCCCATGAGGCGAAGCGATTTTGCCCGCAGTTCGCCGGACGCGTTCGCATCAGCCACGATGGCCGCGATCTGCTCGGGCCGGGCTTTCAGCCGATGCGCGATCATGATCTCGATCGCGAGGGTCTTGAGTCCCGCGTCACCGAGCCCCAGCAGCGCATCGAGTTTCGGCGCCAGCACGCCGTCGATCGCCGCCGGCTTGAACGTGCGGGCGTAGCCGTCGACCAGATCCAGCCGCGGTGGCTCCCGCCACACCCGCAGGGTCACGAGCGCCTCGCGGCGCATTGCAAGCGGGGCGTCGTTGTTCAGCGCAAAGTCCAGCAAGCGGCTCGCGGCCTCGGCCGTGCCCAGGCGCAGGCCCGCATTCATTGCGCGGCGCGTCACGACGTCGCTCCGCGCGGGCGAAGCGAGCACCGCCGCCAGCGCGGGCAACGCTGCTGGAATCGAAAGGTCATCATGGATCGCCCGCGCGGCTTCCTCCACCACGCGCACCTCGGAGTCGCCGAGAAAACGCATCACCGCCGGCGCGGCCTGGCGGCGCAGAGCCACCACCGCGGCAAGCCGGACCGGCACCGACGCATCCGTCGCCTTGGCCGCCAGCTGCTCGGCCGTCGCGCAGCCGGCCAGCCCCGTGACCGCCGCGTGGCGCATCACCGGGTCGTCGCCCTCCTTTGCCGCGAGCGCGAAAAGCGGCGCCACCGCCGAAGGTTCGCGAAACTTTGCGACCGCGATCGCGGCCTGCAGGCGCGTCCGCGGGGACGCATCACCCAGCAGGGCCACCAGCGCCGCCCCCTGGCCTTTCGCCCCGGTCGCGGCGGCATCGCCCAGGACCTTGGCCGTCTGCGCGCGTACTTCCGCGTCCGCATCCCGCAACAGCGCCACCAGCGGGACCGCCTCCGCCGCGCTGCGACGCAGCAGTTGTCCGTAGCCCCAGAGCGCGTGCACGCGGGCGAGCAGCGCCGCCCGGGTGTCGCGGGCGACACCGAGGAAGGCGTCCTGGCGCCCGCGCTTGGCCAGCTCGAGCTGGGCGCCCTGCCGCACACGCTGGTCGCGATGACCGAGCTGCGTCACGAGTTCGGCGTCGGCGCGTTGAGCGAAGCCCGCCTTGAGCAGTCCGTGGGTCTCCGCGCGGAGCGGACTGATCGCGGTATCCTTCGTGTCGATCCGCCAGACCGCGCCGAGTTCGTCGAGCGGGTAGCCGCCGATCCAGTCGGCCATGAACAGCGAGCCGTCCGGATGCCAGCCCGAGCCGATGCCCATGACGCCGTCGTTCACGATCCGGGCGTCCACCATCTTGAACGTCGCGCCGTCGCGCTCGACCCGAAAGCCCTTCATCTTCCCGGAGGGAAATTCATTCAGCAGGTAGATGCCGCGCTGACGCTCGCCGAGCGCTGTGCCGGGGTCGTGCTTGAAGCCCGCGGGACCGTCGGAGTAGCTCAGCAGGGCCGGCAGAAGGTACGCGGCCTGGCCCGGGAACTTCGGTTTCCACAGGCCTTCCCGGATCCAGGGACTGTCAGTCCGCATGTATTGGAAATTGCAGCGCCACCCGGTGTCGCTCGCCTCGATGATGTGCACGAAGCGCTCGCGCTCACCGGGCTGGTCGGCGTCGTTGTCGACCCCGATGACGTCGCCGAACTCGCTGATCGCCGGCTCCTGCACGTTGCGCTGGCCCCGGGCGAAAACCTCGAAGTGCGAGCCATCGGGCTCGACCCGCATCATCGCGCCCTCGTTGGGAAACGCGAAGTTCCGGCCCTCCTTCGAGGTGACGTTCAGGCCCTTGTCGCCGATCGTCCAGTAGATGCGGCCGTCGGGACCAACGATGGGCCCGTGCATGTCGTGACCGGCATAGGCGATGTGCACGCCGAAGCCGTGGGCCACGACCTCGCGGAGGTCGGCCACGCCGTCGTCGTTCGTGTCCTTGAACCGCCACAGGTCGGGCGCGATGGTCGCGTAGACCCAGCCGTCGTGATACATCACGCCGGCGGCGATGCCGGTGACGTCGGTCTTGAACCCCTCGGCGAAGACCGTCATCCGGTCGGCCGTGCCGTCGCCGTCCGTGTCGCGGAGCTGGTAGATCCGCTCCGTGTGATGCGTGAGGTCCTGCCAGTCGATCGACCCATCGCCATTGTGATCGCGCAGCGAACCGCGGGGTGCGCGCATCTTGCCGGGCGCGAGTTCGCGGCGGAAGAACGCGGACTTGTCCGCCACGCTCGTCAGTCCGACGTCGTCGGGAATCCACAGGGTGTGCTCGCGGATATCGAGGTCACCCACCTTGCGGCGCGTGGTCGCGGCGACGTAGACGCGGCCCTGCGGATCAACGCCCACCGCCACGGGATCGGGCACGTTGAGCGCACCCGACCATTTGTGCAGGATCAGTTCGCCCGTGGCAGCCGACGTGTCGGACGGAACGCGCGCGCCCTTGGCCGCCGGCGTCTGCGCGGTCAGCCACGGGGCGAAAAGGAGGGCAAGCAGGGCGCCGGATAAGCACCGGCCGGAGGCGGCATGCGGGGAGGACATGGAAGCGGAGAACGAAAGCGCACCCGCTTCGGAATGCGAGCGGTGAAATGCACTAACCGGTGAACGGATGGCGAACGATCGACCGGCACAGTGACTTCACGCCGCGACCCCTCGGCCGGGGAGACGTTCGGTCGCGGGGCGAAGCCGCTCCTGCCAGGGCCTCCGCGCGCGACGGGGCCGGTCACGCTCCACAACCGCAAACCCGCCGATAAAGCGCCTCATACTGCGGCACGATTGCGGACGCGGAAAATCGCGTTTGGGCCCGCTGCCGGGCGGCGGCTCCCATGCGCCGCCGGGCGTCCGGATCACCCAGCAACCCCTCGACGGCCCGCGCGAGCGCCTCCGCCTCCGGCACCTGGACCAGCACGCCGGTCTCGCCCGATGTCACCACTTCCGGGATACCGCCGACCGCCGTCGACACGCTCGGGCAGCCGAACCACATCGCTTCCAGCAGGCTGAGGCAGAAACTCTCCGACGCCGACGTGAACAGCCCGAGGTCGGCGGCCTGCAGGTAGTCCTCGATATCCAGCACGTTTTCCCGCACGAGCACCCGGTCACCGAGCCCGAGCTGCCGGACCTTCTCCGCAAACGGCGCAAAGTCCCCGCCCGCGAGGATCACGAGCTTGAAGGCGTGCGCCGGACGCACCCGGGCCACCGTCTCGAGCAGCAGGTCGATCCGTTTCACCGGCCGCAGATTCGAGAGGTGCAGGATCATCGCCTCGTCGGCGAAACCCAATTCGCGGCGCACCTCGGCGCGCGTCCGGCGCGGGGGCTTCGGCGAATAGAAATTGTGGATCACGTCGACCGGCCGGTCCACCTCGAGCAGGCGGTGCGTCTCGTCCCGCAGCCAGCCCGACACCGCCGTCACCGCATCCGATTGCTGCAGCGCATGCCGGATGGCCGGCCCGTACCCGGGATCCCGGCCCAGAAGCGTGGTGTCGGTCCCGTGCAGGGTCGTGACCACGAACGGCCGCCGGTCCGCCGGCAGCATGGAACGGGCGAGAATCGCGGCGGTCGCGTGCGGCACGGCATAGTGCACGTGGAGCACGTCGAGGGCGTGGTCGCGCGCGACCTCCGCCATCTTGACCGAGAGCGGCAGCGTGTAGTCGGGATACTTGAAGAGCTCGTAATCGTTAATGACGACCGGGTGAAAAAACAGCCGCGGTGCGTCCACGGGCATCCGGAACGGCCGCCCGTAACTGATGAAGTGCACCTCGTGCCCCCGTTGCGCGAGTTCCTCCCCGAGAGCGGAGGCGAGGATGCCGCTGCCGCCGACGGACGGATAGCAGGTGATGCCGAGGCGGAGCGCGCGGGAGTCCGCCATGATCAGAACCGCCGGGCCGTGCGGCGGAGGGACGCGAGCGAGTCGAAGACCAGCGGGTCGTTCGGATAAAGGGCAATCGCCGCCGGCACACCGCACCGGGCGCCGTTCACGCCGGCCCGGGCGAGCTGCAGGGTCGAATAGGGCCGGGTCTTCGCCTGGCTTTCGTGGGCGCGCATCGCCTGTATCCAGGCTTCCATCACGGGGGCGGCGGAGACATCGATCCAGACCGGCTGGACCCCGGCGGGGTCGCCCTCGACGGCGACGGAGTAGAACAACAGCGCACCGATCGCGTGCGGCGGCCGCGAACGCAGCTCCTTCACGCCGCCGTAACGGGCGAGCCGCGCGGCATCGCGCACCATCCGGCCGAGCACGACGTGATCCGGGTGCTGGTTCTCCACCGTGGTCGGCGCGAGCACGATCTCCGGCCGCAGCCGCCGAATGATCGCCGCGAGCTTCAGGACATGAGCGATCCGCACCTCGAAATGCGCATCGCCGCCGAGGTCGAGGAACTCGAGCGCGGCCCCGAGGAGCTTCGCGCCCTGCTGCGCCTCGGCGGTGCGCTGCCGCGGCGTGCCGTTGGTCGCGGCCTCGCCGCGCGAGCAGACCACGAAGTGCGCCTTGCGCCCCGCCTGCGTTTCCCGCGCGATCACTCCGCCGCAGCCGAACTCGATGTCGTCGGGATGCGCCCCGAAGGCCAGCAGCAGTCCGGGTTCAGGAGTAGGCTTCATCGGAACGCTCAATCGAGTCACGGTTGACGAAGTTAATCTCAGGCGCGTCCTCCTTCCGCAAGTACGCTTGTTCGCCGGCGCCGGCGATGTAGTGCGTGCAGTGGATCACCGACTGCATCCAGCGCAACCGCGAGTCACGCGTGGGCGTGATCTGCTCCTTCGTCACGTCGACCGGCGGCAGCGTCACGTACGACTCCCCGCCCTCGTGGAGCTTGAACGCCCCGTCGAGCCAGCGCGCGCGCACGATCTGCCCCGCGTACGGCACGTCGGCAAAATACTCGTCCACCGCGCACGCCGCCCGCCGCACGGCCGGATCGCCGGAACGCACCACGCGGACGCCCTCGAGCAGGCCCAGGTGCCGGTACATCTCGAGGCAGAAGTCGGCCACGTTCGTCACCGGTGTCTGCTTGAACGCCTCGATCCAGCGCGGCTCGACGTACGCGCCGAGCTGGCGGGCCGTCGTGGCGTGCCACGCGGGCGCGATGCGCTTGAGAAACAGGGGCGACCACTTGCGCTGCACCTTGTTCTCGACCGTGAAATTGAGCGTCGCGGGCTCGCCGGTCTTCCGGTGGCGCAGGATGGTCTGGGTCTCGCGCGGATCGTGGTCGCTGTCGTGGAAGAAGAACACGATCTCGCCGCCCAGCTCCGCCTGCAGCCGGCGCGCGGTCTGGAACTTGGCGTAGAGGAACCGGCGGGGGAAGAAGCCGCACGGCTGCTGGCCGAAACAAATCACCGGGCTGCTCATGCGTCGGTCGCCGCGGTGCGGCGCGAACGGTCACCGAGCACCGCCTGCAGCAGGAGGCTGAACACCACGCAGGCCGCGCAGCCGATGAGATTGTACCAGAGGTAGGAGAATTTAAGCGCCGGGAAGGCGTTGCGCAGGAAGAACAGCGCGATGATGAGCCCCTCGGCGCCGAGCGCCGACCAGAAGACGGCGGTGCCGCGGACGTGCTTGAGGAAAAAGGCCACGAGGAAGATGCCCAGCACGACCCCGTAGAACAGCGACGCGATGATGTTGGTGGCCTCGATGAGGTTCTCCTCGAAGCTGACGAACACCGCGAAGAGGATCGCGAACGCGCCCCAGAACGCGGTCCAGCCTTTCGCGTTGCGGATGTTGCGCGCTTCGTCGTGCTCGGCGAGCGGACGAAAATGCCGCCAGAGGTCGATGGTCGTGGTCGTCCCGAGCGCGTTGAGCTCCCCCGCCTTCGAGCCGAGCGCCGCGGCGAACATCACCGCGATCAGCAGGCCGATGATGCCGTGCGGCAGCTGGGTCATGATGAAGCCGATGAACACGTAGTCGGAATCCTTCACGTTTACGCGCGGATTGGCCGCGGTGAGCGCCGCCTTGGCCTCCCGGCGCACGTCGTCGACCGCCTTTTGCGCGCCCAGCAGCGCGGTCCGCGCGGCGGTCTCGGCCGCGGCATTCTCACCCGTGCGCACCGCGGTCCAGGCGCGGAGCTTCTCCTGGCGGTCGCGGTGCAGGGCCGCGTGCTTGTCCTCGAGGGCGCGGAACTTCGCGCCGTCCGGTCCGTCGACGTAGCGTTGCCATTCGACACGATTGAAGAAGACCGGCGTGTCAGGCTGGAACTGATAGAACACGAACACCAGCGCGCCCAGCAGCAGGATGAAGAGCTGCATCGGGATCTTGAGCAGCGCGTTGAACATCAATCCGAGCCGGCCCTCGCGCAGCGCGGCGCCGCCGATGTAGCGCTGCACCTGCGACTGGTCGGTGCCGAAATACGACAGCGACAGAAACAGGCCGCCAAACAACCCCGTCCAAAACGTATAGCGCTTGTCGGGATCAAACGAGAAGTCGACCGCCTCCAGCTTGCCGAGCGCGCCCGCGATGTGCAGCGAGTCGGCGGGCAGCTTCGTGACGAGCACGATGAACGCCGTCACCATGCCGCCGAAGATCACCCCCATCTGCCACTTCTGGGTGAGGTTCACCGCGGCGCTGCCGCCGGTCACGGTGTAGATGACCACCACGACGCCGATCAGGATGATCGTGACCTTGACGGGCCAGTCCATGACCGTGGAGAGGATGATGGCGGGCGCATAGATCGTGATGCCGCTCTGCACGCCGCGCTGCAGGAGAAAGAAAATTGCGCCGAGCAAACGCGTCTTCTGGTCGAAACGGTTGCCGAGGTACTCGTACGCCGTATAGACGCCGAGCCGCCGGTAGATCGGCAGGAAGACGGCGCAGACGATGATCAGCGCGAGCGGCAGGCCGAAATAGTTCTGCACGAAACCGATTCCGCTCTCGAAGCCCTGGCCCGGGATCGAGAGAAACGTGATCGCGCTCGCCTGCGTCGCGGCCACCGAAATGCCGATCGTGATCCAACTCGTGTTGCGGTTGCCCTTGAGGTAGGTGTCGAGGTGATCGGTATGCCGCGTGCGCCAGGTGCCGTAGGCCGCGATGCCGAGCATCGTCCCAAGGAGCACGATCCAATCGAGCGCGTTCATGCGAAAACGCGCGAAAACAGCGCGAGGGCCACCACCAGCAGCAGGAACGCCCCGAACACGAAAATGTACACGCTACGCCAGGTCCGGAATCCCGGCACGCGCGGCGCCTCGGCGTCAGTCGACTCGGGGGGCAGCTCGGCCATCAGGCAACGCCGCCGCTCCGTCCGGCTTCCGACCCGGTGAAACCCGGGGCACATTGACCCTGCTTCGTCAGGTTCAGCGTCAGGAGCGGGGGTTTCTTCATGGCGGGGGCGCAACCGTGGACAGGTTCGGGTCAGAAATCCAATCCAGAACGAACGTCGCCGGCTGGCGGGCAGGACGCATGGCGTCGTCCGGAGATGCAGGAAAACTCGGCCCCGAAGGCCGCAGCGGCTCGTCCAGTCGGATCCACACGTTTCGTGATTGGACCGGAACCGCAGAGCCGTCATAGAAACATTTCCCGCCGCCCGCCTTCCCCTTCCCTCTCATGCGCCCGACCCGCCTGCTCGCCCTGCCCCTGATCGCCGTTTCCACGTTCGCGGCCGACACCGCTCCCTCGGTTTCAATCGAGGAATACGAACCCAAGTCGACCCTGCGCGTGCCCGAGCACAAGCTGACGCGGGCGAAGTTTCCCTTCATCGACGTCCACAATCACCAGCGCGACGTCTCCCCGCAGAAGCTCGACCAGCTGATCAAGGACATGGACAGCCTGAACATGCGGATCCTGATCAACTCGCCCGTCAACGGCGGCAGCGGCAAGTGGGTCGCCAACGCCGTGACCGCCATGAAGGAGAAAGACGCCGCCCGCTTCGCGGCGATGACCAACATCGACTTTACGAACCTCGAGGATCCGAACTACGGCGCGCGGGCGGCCGCCCAGCTGGAGGCCGACATCAAGGCGGGCGCGATCGGACTCAAGGTCTGGAAAAATTTCGGCATGATGATGAACGACAGCAAGGGTCGGATCAAAGTCGATGACCCGCGCTTCGATCCCGTTTGGGAAATGTGCGCCAAGCACAAGATCCCGGTGATGATCCACACCGCCGATCCGTGGGGGTTGTTTCAGCCGATGGACAAGTACAACGAGCGCTGGCTGGAGTTGAAGATCCAGTCACGGCGCAACCAGTCCCAGCAGACCAACTTCACCTGGGAGCAGCTCATCGAAGAACAGCACAACCTTTTCGCCCGGCATCCGAAGACGACCTTCATCAACGCCCACCTCGGCTGGCTCGGGAACGACCTCGGCCGGCTGGGCGCCTTGCTCGATCGGCTGCCCAACGTCTACGCCGAGGTCGGCGCGATCACGAGTGAACTGGGGCGCCAGCCCCGGGCCGCACGCCGGTTCTTCGTCAAGTACGCCGACCGGATTCTGTTCGGCAAGGACGCCTACAGCGTGCCGGAGTACTACGTCTATTTCCGGCTCTTCGAGACCGACGACGATTTCTTCGACCCGATCCGAAAATACCACGGCATCTGGAAAATCTACGGGCTCGATCTGCCGGACGACGTCCTGAAAAAGGTCTACTACAAGAACGCCCTGCGGATCTTCCCCACGCTTTCGTCGGCGGGTTTTCCGGAGTGACGCCAGGTCTTCCTGGGAGCGCGGACGCCCTCGTCCGCCTTTT
>JAEUHA010000649.1 GCA_016793535.1 Opitutaceae bacterium
GACCTGGCGGAGCGCTTCGAGCTCCTGCGGCGAACGCTTCTGCACCGCCGGCGCCGCGGGAGCGGGCTGGCCGGGCGCCGGAGCGGCGGCGGCTGGTGCGGGCCGCGGCGCGATGAACACCGCCGCCGTCACGCTCTTCACCGTGCCGGGATTGCGCGTGATGTTCGTCGTCGTGCGGTTGATTTCGTAGGTGGTGGAGCGGTTCTTCCGCTGCTGCTCGGAGGTCGAGATCGGGCGGGCCGCATCGCCGGCGGCACCGGTCGATTTTTCCGGCACGTTGGCGCTGACTCCGGTCGCGCCACCGTTGGCGCGGGTCTCGGAGGAATTCGTGACATCGTCGGTCTGCGTCTGGGTGCGCACGACCTGCCCGTCCGGATCATACTTTTCCGAGACCTGGGTGGTCGCCTCGGTCTCGATTTCGGCGGACACGCGCACGACCGCGTTGCCCGGGCCGATCACGGTCGCGAGCATCGTCTCGACCTTCTTGGAAAGATAATCCTCCACCTGCTGGCGATAGCGCATCTGGGACGTCGCGCTGCCGAGCGCGGGGTCCTGCTTCAGCTCTTCCGAGAGCGTCCGGCCGCGGTTGTCGACGACCGCGACCTGGTCGGGAGCCAGACCCTGGACCGCGTTCGCGACGAGGTGCCGGATGGCGTTGACCTGGTCGGCCTCGAGCCGCCCGCCGCCGACATCGACGAAGACCGAAGCCGTGGACTTCACGCCCTGCTCGGTGAGCAGGAGCCGGTTCTCCGGCTGCACGATCATTACCCGCGACGAGCGCACGCCGTGCAGCTGCGCGATCGTGCGGGCGAGCTCGCCCTGGAGGGCGCGGAGGTAGTTCGTGCGCTGGACGAAGTCGGAAAGTCCGAACTGGCCCTTGTCGAAGATCTCGAAGCCGACGCCGTCGCCGCTCGGGAGTCCCTTGCCCGCGAGGTCCATGCGGATCTTGTGCACCAGCTTGCTCGGCACCTGCACGGCGCTGCCGCCGGCCGTCACCTGGTGCGGGATGTTCTGCGACTGCAAATGGCTGATGACGGCCGCGGCGTCCTTCTCGCCCATGCGACCGTAGAGCAGCTGGTAATCGGGCCGCTGCGACCACATCACCACGCCGAAGAGCCCGCCGACGACCGCGATGGCCGCGACAATCAGGGAAACCCGCTGGTTGAGACCAAGCTGGTTCCAGAGGTCGAGCAGGGACTGGGAAAAGTTCTTCATCTAGAAAAGGAGGACGATCAGGAGCGGAGGAAACGGCGGGGGCGGACTCACACCTGCATGCGCATCAGTTCCTGGTAGGATTCGACCAGCTTGTTGCGCACCTCGACCATCATGGTGAAAGCGACCGAGGCCTCCTGCATGGCGATGACGCTCTGGTGGAGCTGATCGGAATCTCCGAGCAGCACCTTGCGCGTCTCCGCCTGCGCCGCGGCCCGCTTGGCCTCGACGCTGCCGACGAGCCCGTCGAGCATCGTGCCGAAACCCTCCTGCGGGCCCGCGATGTTGGCGGGCAGCGGCGGAAGGCTGAGCTTCGGCGGCAGCGCATCCGGACGCGTCAGCGCCGGGGCGGAAAAGGGGTTGACGGAGCCGATGGGCGACATGGAAAAGTGGATACGTCAGGCTTATTTCCCGATCTGCATCGTCTTGAGCGCCATCTGGCGCGCGTTCTTCACCACGGAGAGATTGGCCTCGTAGGCCCGCGACGCCGTGATGAGGTCGACCATTTCGAAGGCCATGTTGACGTTCGGCATGGTGACGAGGCCGTCCGGGCCGGCATCTGGATGCTGCGGATTGTAAACCTGCTGCCCCGGCGAACGGTCCGGCGAGATGCCGGCGACGCGCACGGACTGAAGCGAATGGCCGTTGGCGCCGGTGCGCCGCACCAGCTCGGACTCAAAGGAAACGACCTGCCGCTGATACGGCGCGCCGTCCGCTCCGCGCGTGGTCTGGGCATTCGCAATATTCTGCGCGACCACGTCGAGTCGCGTCTTTTGCGCGTTCAGCGCGCCTGCGGTGACTTCGATGCCGGAGATGAGGTTCATGGTGGCGGGGGCGACGGTGGCGGGGACGCGGCTCAGGTCACCCGGCCGGTGATCGCCAGGCGGAGTTGCTTGAGATTGCTGGAGACGAGTTCGCTCAGGAACTCATGCTCCACCGAATTGCGGTTCATGATCATCAGCTCGCGCTCCAACTCGACGGAGTTGCCGTCGGGCCGGACCGTGCGCGCGGTCGAATCCTCGGCGAGCTTGGGCTGCACGCTGGCGGCATGCTTGCCGAAGTCACCCGCGGCCATGCGGGCCTTGAGCTGCGCGCCGAAATCAGGCGCCAGGTCCAGCCGGCGGAACCCGGGCGTTTCCGCGTTCGCGATGTTGGTCGCCACCGCTTCGTGACGCAGCACCGCCGCGTCGAGAAGCTTCCGCGCCAACTGGTAGTTGTCGGTCTGGAAAATGGGATCGATCATGGCCCCTGCCTTTAGCAAGGGCGGTGCCATGGGGTTTCGCGGCGGCGCAAGTGCATGTTTGAACGGCGACTACGTCTTTACGGAACCGGCCAGCGGGGGTCGCATTGCTCCGGCAGAACGGCGGCCGGCAGAAATTGCCGCCGGGGTCGGTATCCGCGGCCTCCGTGGTCGGACCGCCGGACCCGCCCCGGCCGAATTCCCGGGGGCGACCTTCACTTCACCCCATTTGCGCCGATTATTCCAAGGATACTGACTCATGAGGGACAGTGTGTTCGAAATCATCCGCCTCTCTGCTGCCCTGCGCCGCCCTGACCGGGCCCGGCAGCCGGACTTGGTCATGCCCGGCGCGAAGGTCCGCCGATGATCGCGGTCCATCCGACTGACTTGTCCGCGGTGCCGGGCCCCAGCGCGGCCCCGGCCGCACCGCCGCGCTCCCCGGCCACGATTCTCGTGGTCGATGACGAGCCGGTGGTCCTGAACGCGCTGAGTTTCACGCTGGAACGCGAGGGTTTCCACGTCGTGGGTTGCACGAGCCCGCTGAAGGCACTCGCGATTCTCAACGAGCGCGACTTCGCCGTGATCATCTCCGATCAGCGCATGCCCGAGATGATGGGACTCGAATTCCTCATCGAGAGCCGGCGCCTCCGGCCCTACGCCTCGCGCATCCTGATCACCGCGGTGCTCGCGCTGCCGACGATCGTCGACGCGATCAACAAGGGCGAAATCTTCCGCTTCGTCGCCAAGCCCTGGCTCCGGGAGGAGCTCATCGCGACCGTCCGCAATGCGGTGCAGCGGCACGACCTCGTCACGCACAACGACGAACTGCGGGCGGAGACCGAGCGGCTCAATCAGCAGCTGCGTGAAACCAATTCCCAACTCGAGTCGAAGGTGCGCGACCTCGAACAGCAGACGCGGCGCTTCGACGCGGCGAACCGCGAGCTGGCCGCCAGCTACGAGAACTCGCTGGAACTCTGCCGCCGCATCCTCACGACCTACGATCCGGTGCTGGGCGGACAGACCCGGGCGATCGTGGATTTCGCCGCACTGATGGCCCGCACCGATCATTTTTCGGACGGGGAGCGCCACGCGCTGCGCACCGCCGCCGGGCTCTGCGACCTCGGACTCATCGGCGTACCGCGCGAGATGATGCGGGCCTTCCGGTCCCGGTCCGACCAGCTCTCCGAGCATGAGCGCGGCCTGCTGCACAGTCATCCGCTCTACGGCCAGACGCTCGCCAGCCTCGTCGACCACCGCCCCGAGGTCGGCGAAGTCATCCGCGCCCATCACGAACGTTTCGACGGCCTCGGCTACCCGGACGGTCTCGCCGGGAACGCGATTCCCTGGCCGGCCCGGTGCCTCGCGGTGGCCGTCGGCTATGTGGAGTCGGGCCTGGCCAAGACCGCCGCGATCGAGGCGATCCTCGCGGAATCCGGCAAGGCCTACGACCCGGAGGCGGTGCGGCTTTTCCTCAAGGTCAGCAGCCTTTCCCAACTGCCCAAGCAGGTGCGCGAGGTCACTCTGAACGAGCTCGAACCCGGCATGGTGCTCGCGAACGGAATCTACAGTCCGCACGGACTCCTGCTCATCGGCGAAGGCCAGCCCTTGAGTCCCGCCACCATCCTGAAAATCCGCAGCCACAATCAGGTGGCGCCGATCAGCCAGCGGCTGCTCGTGTTTCTCTGACGCGCGATGCCACCGCCCGACAAAGCCGCGGCCTTTCCGCAACGCGTCATCGTGGGTGTGGGAGAAATGTTCGTCTCCGACAACCCGGCGATCACGCTCAGCACCTACGCGCTCGGCTCCTGCGTCGCGGTCGTGGTCTACGACGCCTTCGCGAAGGCCGGCGGCATGCTGCACATGATGCTGCCGGATTCAAAGATCTCACCCACCAAGGCGCTCGCCCAGCCGGCGATGTTCGTGGATACGGGACTGCCCCTGCTCTTCAACGCGCTGGCGGCACTCAAGACCGAGCCCCGGCGACTGCGCATTTTCGTCGCGGGCGGCGCCAGCGTGCGCTGCGCGGACGACAGCTTCCGGATCGGGGAACGCAACGTGCGCGTCACCGCCGACTACCTTTCCCAACGCGGCCTCGTGGTCCGCCAAACCGCCGTGGGTGGCACGATCAACCGGACCGTGCATCTCAAAATCGCGAACGGCGAGATCACGCTCAAGACGCCCGTCGCGAACGATTCGTTCCTGCTCGCAGCCTGAGCGGAGGTCCCCCGCGAAGGCGAACAGCGGCCGCCGGTCCGTTCCCCTGCCAGCGCCGCCTCCGCCCGACTCGTCCGTTCACCGTCGGCTGCGCGAGACGTGCTGCGCCAGCGGCACGATCGCCATCGCCGCCGCCTGGCCGCGTTACATCAGCACCGCGCCGTGAGTCAGCTTGTCCTGCAACCGCATCTTCGCGCGGTCATGCACGACGGCCATGGTCTCCTGGAGCACTTCCGGCGTGAAACCCCACTCCGAAAGGAACTCGGTGTTGAGACCGAAGAGAAACCCCTCCTCCGCAACGCCGGGGCCGAACGATGTCGCGATGTACTTCCCCGCATGGAGGTGGGCGATCAACGGCAGCGCCGCCTCGGGCGCCTCGGATAGCCGCTCGCAGTACTGCGTCACCGTGGCGAGCACGGGAGGAAAACTCCACGCGCCGAGCAAGCGCGCGCCGACTTCGGCATTCGTGTAGCCGAGGACCGCGTACTCGGCCAGCGACCAGGTGCTGCCCCGGGTCGAACAATACGTGCGAATCGCCGGAAAAAATCCCGCGCAGGCATGCGCCACGGCCAGCTTCCCGAGGTCGCACACGAGGCCCGCGGTGTAGGCGATCTGCGGATCGACCCGCTCACTGGTTTCCGCCAGCGCCTCGGCCGCGAGCGCGGTGCACAGGGCATGACGGCAGAAGTCGCCCGGCTCTCCCCGCGTCGACGAACCCGCTTCCCATCGGCTCACCAGCGCCAGGGCCGCCAGTCGATACAGTTCGCGCGCTCCGAGCCGCACGACGGCATCGGCCACGGTCTCGGCCGGACCGCCCGCGGCGAAATAGGCGGAGTTGGCCAGGCGAAGCGTCGATGCCGCCAGCGCCGCGTCCAGCTTGATGATGTCCGCGATGTCGTCGCACGAACTCTCTCCATCCGAAAGCACGGCGGTGAGTCGGGGCAGAATGGCAGGTGAACACGGCAGGCGCAGCGCGCGTTCGCACACTTCGGCCAGGGTCGGGGGCTTGCCCGGCAGCTTCGCAGTTTTCGAGGACATGCGTCAGACAGGCGTCACCTGGCCGCCGTTCGCACGGAACGTGGCTGGGCGAACGGCAGGGGCGGGAACGTGGGCGATTGGTTCAGGCATCAGCGGTCCGCAACAACAGCGGCTGCCTTTCAGCATCGGACGAACCGGCGCAAAGTTTACCCCAAATTTTCCGGGGCACTTTCCCTACTCGTTGAACTCGTCGCGTTTCTTCGCCGCCTCGTCCTCGGCCTTGAGCGCCGCGGCCACCTTCGGGTCATACTGCGCCTCGTGCTCCCGCAGGCGGCGCATCCGGATCCGCAGGTCTTCCTCCCGCTGCTCGAGCTCGTTCTCCTTGTCCTGCTGCGCCTGCACCTTCTCAAAAAGGCGGGTTTCCGACTCGTCGAGGAAAAGTTCGCGTTCACGGACGGCCTGTTTGGCCTCGAGGAGGTTCGCCTCCTGCCGCTCCAGCTCCGACTTCAAGAGCTCGAGGGCGGCGCGCTCCTCGGGAGAACCCGAACCGCCGGCGGCGGCGGTCTGACGGGAGGCCGCGTTGAGCTGCTCGCGCGCGGTGAGCAACGCCTCCGCCTCGGCGACGTCGCGCTCGCGCTCGGCCAGTTTGCCCTCGGTTTCCGCGATCACCCGCTCGCGTTCCGCCAGCGACCGTTCGAGCACACGCAACGTGCGTTCGAGCTCGAGCACCTTCTCGAGCGAGAGGTCCGGCCCCACGCCGAAGGGCGACCGCGTCGCGGCCACGATCGCCTGAATCGATTCCCGGGCCGCGGCGGTCGCATCCAGCACATTCGTGACCGCAGGACCGGCGGCGGCACGCCGTCGCGGCAGGATGAGCGGCGGCAGCGTGTCGCGTGGCCGCGGGAACTTGATCGGACCCGGTTCTGACATGCCTCCTATTTGCGACTAAACCAGCTGAACCAGCCAGACTTCTTTTTCGGCGGTTCCGGCAGTCGCAGATAGGGGCGCAGCAGATCGACGGCGCGCTTTTCCAGCTCCGGGTTCCCCAGCGCGACAAAGTAGCGCTCGATGGAACCACCGTTGCGGATGTCCCGCTCGATCGTGGCGAGTTCGTCCCGGAACCACGTCGTGGCGAGCTCCGTCCGCCCCGGACCGTCGGCCGAACGCGCCGCCTGGCCGATGGCCTCGACGAGGTGCAGCCCCTTCTGACCCGGCCGGTACGGCAGGACCTCGGCGAGTGACTTCTCGTCGACGTGCGAAAGGGCGTTCAGCAGGCGCCGGAAATCGCCGCCGACGATGACGCTCTGCGACATGCCCTGGGAAAAAATGGCGAACTCCGCGAGCGTGGTGAGCTTCTCGAGCTCACAGAACTCCTGGGTGGCCTTGTCGAGCGCCGTGAGGGCGATCGGAAAGTTCTCGGGAATGCCGAGCTTGGACAGGTTGCGGAGGATGGGATTCTCGCGCTCCGAGGCCGCCTCGGCCTGCGCCACCATGTCGCCATAGGGCGTGTCGAACGCCAGGGTCCCGCGAAGAATGCCCACGAGTTGCTCGACGAGTTCCTCCTTCTGTCCCTTCAGGAGGAGCAGCTCGACGACTTCTTCGTAGGTGAGATCGATGTACTTCGAGGGAGTGTCCTCCTTGCTCTTGATCGGCCACTCCGGACCGTCGAGATTCTGGGCCAGGCTGTTGATCGAAGTGTCGACCATGATCGAGGCGGCAAACGCACTCCGCACTTCGTCCCATTCCTTCGCGATAGCATTCTCGGTTTTCATGTAATGGAGTTCAAGATACGCCCGCCGGGATCAGGCCCGGACGTGCTGGATGAGTTCGTGGGCCAGACGGCGGTAGTCGTTGACGACGTTGTCCCCGGTGCTGCCGGGATCGGCGGCCTCGCCGCTGACGAGGACGACCGGAAGCCCGAGGGCCACCGAGCGACGGACCACCATGGCATCGCGGATCTGCGACTCGAAAATCTTGGCCGTCGGGGCCGAACGCTTCGCCGCCTTGAACTGGTTCAGGCGAAGCTGCATGCGCATCTTGGGCACCTCGATGTCCACGCCGGTCTTGATCGAGTTGAAGATGATGCCCTGCACCTGGGCCGGCGGTCCCATGCTGCCGCGGCGGAAGCTCGCCGTGAGCTGGTGAAATTTCTGCAGTTTTTCCACCAGCAGCGTGAAGCCGATCAGGCTCAGCGCATCGGGATTGGCGGGCACGTAGATTTCGTTCGAGGAGAACACGCCGCACTGCGAGGCGCGCAGGATGTTGGGCGGGCAGTCGAAGAGGATGAAGTCGTAGTTCGACTCCACCGCGGCGAGCTGCTCGTAGAAAAGCTGGTACGGCGGCCGCTTCGGGTCGCCGTTGTATTCGTTCTCGAGGTCGACGAGATTGAAGGTCGTCGGGACCAGATCGAGGCCCGGGAGCAGCTTCTCGCCCGCCTTGCCCTCGATGACATCCTTGATGATGAGATCCTTCACCTGCGCCTGCCCCGGGTCGAAGATCGAATACACCGCGCCTTCGCCGGTCGCGTTCAGCTTGTTCCAGCGCTCGAGCTTCAGCAGCCAGATGCTGGCATTGGACTGGGTGTCGAAATCGAAAAGCAGGACCCGTTTCCCGAGCTTCGCCAGCGCGGCCGCGGTGTTTACAATGAGCGACGTCTTGCCGACGCCGCCCTTGTAGTTGATGAAACTGATTTTTCGCGCCATGCTTGGAGCCCGGAGGTCATTTTGGACGAGTAACGTCCTTCCATGTTCTTCGGCTCCGGTGGGTACCAGACCAAAGGACAATCACCGGGTTTTACCAAAATTTTTGCAGCCGTGAACAAATCAGATCTGCGCGCCGCCATTCTGCAGCAACTCCATCAGGAGCTGGACCGCTCCTCCGGAGCGGCCGCCCTCGCCCGCGACGAGGCGATCAGCGAGGAAAGCCGGGCGGAAAACAAGTGGGACACCCACTCCCAGGAGGCGGCGTACCTCGCGGAGGGACAGGCCCGCCAGGCGGCGACAATCGGCGGCAGCATCGAGCTCTACCAGACTCTGCCGCTGCCGGAGTTTCCACCAGGCGCCGCCATTGCGGTCGGCGCCGTGGTCGAGCTCGAGGATCCGCGCCGCCGCCGCTCGTGGTACTTCATCGGCCCGCGCGCCGGCGGACTGGAGATTGCGTTTGCCGGCCACACCCTCCTGGTCGTGACCCCGCACTCGCCGCTGGGCCGGCAGCTGCTCGGCAAACGCACGGGCGATCCCGTCACTACGCCCGGCCGCGGCGCGGCGACGGCACAGCGGATCGTATCCGTAACCTAAGGACAGGGGCGCGCTCCCGGCTGCGCCCCCGTCCGCGCCCCATCACTCGTTCAGGCTGAAGTGGATCGGCACCGCCATCCGGAACCGCACGATCTGTCCGTTCCGGCGGCCCGGCTCGAACCGCCACTTCGCCACCGCCCGCAGCGCGGCTTCCTCGAACACCCGGTCGGACGAGTGAGTGACGCGCGGAGTGATCACTTCGCCGGCTTCGTTGACGACGAACTCCACCGTCACCGTGCCCGACCGCCCGTCCCGCCTCGCCTCCGCCGGATACAGCGGGGCGGTTTGCAGCCGGGTCCGGGGCGAGCGGTCGAGCGAGTCGCTCCACGCCACCCCTGCCCGCCCGGGACCGTGGCCTTCACCGATCGGCCCCGTTAACGACGGTACCTCGACCAAGGGCCACTCGCCCATCGACGGAGTCGCCACGTCGGGCCGCGTGATCGCCACGCGAGGGTCGCGCTCCACGGACGGAGCTACGTCCGGCTGCGGCAGCGCCGCCCGCTCCAGGACTGACGGGAGCGCAGGCGGCTCGTCCGCCACGAGCGCCAGGAGTTCCTCCTCGGGCGGAGGCATGGTCAACCGACAGCCAACGAAGATCTCCTCCGGCCGCGACGGCGCCGGCCGGGTGGACTTGGGGAAACCAAACAGCAGCCCGCCATGGACGGCGGCGGCGATACACACGGGCCAGACATACCTGGGGTTCATGATGCCTCCGGGGTTGAGGTTCATCGGTAAGACGATCCAGCGGAGAACTTCTTAGGCCGGGGGCGCGGGTTTAAGACCGGTTGCGTTGCGCCGCGCGATGCGTTTTCACGACGCGATGCGATTCCTCTTCCTGCTCTGCGTGCTCGCGTTTCCGCTCCGGGCGGAAGTTCCGCGCGAGCTGGCCGCCGCGCTCGAGCATTTTCGCTCCGAGCCGCCGCGCGGCTGGTCCTTCACGCAGACCACGGTGGCCGAGGGGCGCTCGACCGTCGAACGCTTCGACGCCGCCCGCCCCGAGTTCGCCCGCTGGTCGCTCGTGCGCAAGGACGACCGCGCCCCCACCGCCGCGGAGCTCCAGGAGTACGGCGAGGGCCGCTCGCGCCGCTCCCGGACCGGCACCGCGCCCGATCTCAAGGACCAGTTCCTGCTCGCCGCCGTCGAACTCGTGTCGACCACCCCGGAACGCCTCACCTACCGGTGTCCGCTGCGCCAGGGGGAGTCGCGCGACCAGACCGCGCTGCACCTGCGCGCCACCCTCGTCGTGCACCGCGCCACCGGCGCCATCGAATCGGTCGAACTCGCCAGCCAGGGTCCGTTCAGCCCGGCGTTCGGGGTGAAGATCGCGGAACTGCGGACGCTCATGACGTATTCACTTCCCCAGGACGGGCGTCCCGCGCTGCCGCACCAGGTCACGACCCGCGTGCGCGGCACCGCGTTCTGGTTCAAGTCGCTCGACGGTGATCTGACAGTGACGTTCTCCGACTACGCGCGCGCGACGCGCCCCTGAGTCAACGACCCGCCCGCGCACTCACTGTCCGCCGCTCCACTTGAACACGAACGCGCTCAGTGGCGGCAGCTTCACCACGATCGACTGCGCGAAGCCGTCGCGCTCGACGTTCTCCGTGCCGCGGCCGCCATCGTTGCCCAGTCCGCTCCCGCCGTAGTACTGGCTGTTGGTGTTCACGATCTCGCGCCAGAAGCCCTGGCGCGGGACGCCGATCCGGTAGTCGCGCTGCGCCCCGCCGAAGTGGCAGACGACGGCGAACAGGACCTCCTCGGCCGGGTCGCTGCGCAGGAAGGCGATGAGGTTGGCGTCCGCATCGTGACACGTCAGCCAGCGGAATCCCTGCGGGTTGTAATCGTTCCGGCTCAGGACCGGCTCGCTCGTGTACAGCCGGTTGAGGTCGCGCACCAGGAGCCGGATGCCCTCGTGGTCCAGGTACTGGCAAAGGTGCCAGTCCAGGCTGCCATCATGAGCCCATTCGCGTGACTGGCCAAACTCGCTGCCCATGAAGAGCAGTTTCTTTCCGGGCCACATCCAGGTGTGCGCATAGAGCGCGCGGAGGTTCGCGGCCTTCTCCGCGATGTGCCACGCCCCCATCTTGAAAAGCATGGACGCCTTACCGTGCACGACCTCGTCGTGGGAAAAGACGGTGATGAAGTGTTCGGCATACTGATACAGCATGCCGAAGGTAAGGTCGTTGTGGTGGTGGCGGCGGACGATCGGCTCCTTGGCGAAGTACCGGAGCGTGTCATTCATCCAGCCCATGTTCCACTTGTAGTCGAACCCCAGTCCACCCTCGCGCGTCGGCTTGCTCACGCCCGCAAACGACGTGCTCTCCTCCGCGATCATCATCACGCCGGGGTGATAGTGGTGCACGAGGTCGTTCACCTTGCGGAGGAAGTCGATCGCCTCGAGGTTCTCGCGTCCGCCGTACTGGTTCGGCACCCACTGCCCCTCGCGGCGTGAGTAGTCGAGGTACAGCATCGAGGCCACGGCGTCGACGCGCAGTCCGTCGAGATGATAGCGCTCCAGCCAGGCGAGCGCGTTCGCGATCAGGAAGCAGCGCACCTCGTTGCGGCCATAGTTGAAGATCAGCGTACCCCAATCCATGTGCGCCCCCTGGCGCGGATCGGCGTGCTCGTACAGGTGCGTGCCGTCGAACTCCGCCAGCGCGAAGCTGTCGCGCGGGAAATGGGCCGGCACCCAGTCCAGGATCACCCCGAGCCCGCGGCTGTGCAGATAGTCGACGAACCACGCGAAGTCCTCCGGCGTGCCGAAGCGATGCGTCGGCGCGAAGAACCCCGTGACCTGGTAACCCCAGGAACCGTCGAACGGATGCTCCGCGAGCGGCATGACCTCGATGTGCGTGAAGCCCATCTCGACGGCGTAGTCGGCGAGCTGCACCGCCAGCTCGCGGTAGGTCAGCGGGCGGTTGGCATCCTCGGGCTTGCGCCGCCAGGAGCCGCAGTGGACCTCGTAGATCGACATCGGCCGGTCCGGCCGGTGCGCCTGGCTGCGGCGGCGCTCGAGCCACGCCGCATCGGTCCAGGTGAACTTGTTCGGATTGAAGACGATCGCCGCATTGTTCGGCGGCCCCTCGAAATACGTCCCGTACGGGTCCGTCTTCAGCCGCACGTGCCCGCGCTGGTCCCGCAACTCGAACTTGTACAGCTCGCCCTCGCCCAGCCCCGGTATGAACAATTCCCATACGCCCGAGGCGCCGAGCGAGCGCATCGGGTGGCAGCGTCCATCCCAGTGGTTGAAGTTGCCCACCACCGACACCCGGGCGGCCGCGGGGGCCCACACGGCGAAGGAAACGCCGATGACCCCGCCCAGGTTCCGGACATGTGCGCCCAGCTTGTCGAAGGCGCGGTGCTCGTTGCCCTCGTTGAAAAGGTAAAGGTCCTGGCCGCTCAGCGTGGGCAGGAAGCAGTACGGGTCGAAGAACTGGCGGATCTCGCCGTTGGCATACGTCGCCCGCAGCTGATAGCGGAACACGCTCTTCCGCCGGGCAATCACGCCCTCGAACACTCCCTCGGGCGCCAGTTGCGTCATCGGGTGCGCCGTCGGCACCGGGGCGTCGAGTTCCACCACCTCGCAGGCCGTGGCCCCCCGCAGGAAGGCGCGCGCCACGACGCTGAGGGAACGCCGGTAGGTGACCGGATGCATGCCCAGGACGGAATGGGGCGAAGCGTGCTTCGCCTCGAGGAGGGCGGTGAGATCGGTCTTGGAAAGAATCACACGTTAAGGGGATTACGCGTAACGTGGGCGAGGAGCAGGGCGGCGTCTAGCCCGGATACGGCCGAACTCTCGCGCCGGCGGCGAAACCTGTCGCGGACGGCCGTCACCGCGCGCTTGCTTGCCTCCGGACCGCGGCCTTTGCTCCGCGCGTGATCCGTCGCTGCGTCCTCTCTCTTCTTTTCGGTCTCGCCCTCGCCGGCCGCGCCGCCGTGGCGCCCAACATCGAAGCGGATGATGTCCAGGCGGTGCAGACGGACGCGGGCACCGTCATCGTCGCCAAGGGCAACGCCCGCGTCGCCGGAGAGAACCTGCTGCTGAAGGCCGACGAAATTCGCTACAACCCGCAGACGACCACCGCCACGGCGACCGGCCACGTGGCCTTCACCCGCGGCGAGGCGCGCCTGCTGGCCGACCACCTCGTCTACACGCAGCGCGACGGCTCGTTCCGCGCGGAGAACATCCGGCTCGGCAGCTATCCCTACTTCGCCGAGGGCGCTTCCGCCGAAGGCACGGCCAGCGAGATCACGGTGCGGCAGGCGCGGGTCAGCTACGGTGAGCCGGGGCGCTGGCAACCGACGATCACCGCCGACACGATCGTGATCGCGCCCGGCCAGCGGATCCGGACCGAGCACGCGTCCGCCGGCCTCGGCCGCATCCAGTTCTTTCCGTTTCCAAAATTTCAGCACGATTTCAACCAGCCCTTTTCGGGTGCCGTCTCGCTGGGCGGCGGCTTCCGCCGCTCGCTGGGCGTGTTCGCCGATATCGGCGTCCTCGTGCCGGTCTCGCGCCTCGCGCGCCTGGGCGGCGACCTCGGGATCTACACGCAACGCGGGGTGATGTTCGGCCCGGCGGCCGCCTACTCCTCGCCCGACAATCCGGACCGTCTGCGCGGCAGCCTGCACACCGGCTTCATCAACGACCACGGCGACAAGTCCACCGATCTGCTCGGCCGGCCGGTGCCCGAGGAACGCGCATTTGCGGAGTGGCGGCACCAGCAGGTCGTCGCGCCCGGACTCACGCTCAACGCGCAGGTGAACTGGTGGAAGGATTCCGAGGTCGTCCGTGACTTTCGTCCGCGCGCGTTCTTCCCCGTGCAGGAGCCGGACACCTTCGTCGAGTCCGTGTACACCGGCCCGAACTATTTCGTCTCCGCCTTCACCCGGCTGCAGCCCAACCGGTTTCACCGCGTGCAGGAACGGCTCCCGGAAATCCGTTTCGACCTGCTGCCCGTCGCCCTCGGCCAGGGCTTCTACCATCGGTTCAACGCGAGCGCCGCCGTCCTGCGTGAGGACCCGCTCGTCACCGGCACGAAGCTGCGCAGCAACCGCCTCGACGCCTATTACGCGCTGATGCGGCCTTTCACGCCGCGGGAGTGGTTGACGTTCACGCCGGTCGCGGGCGGCCGGCTCACGCACTACGCCAACACCGAGGGCACGGTGCGTGCCGGAGACTATACCCGCACGCTCGGCGAACTCGGAGCCGACGTCGTGCTGCGCTCGAGCGGCACGTTCGACTATCGGAATCCGCAATGGAAGATCGACGGCCTGCGGCACCTGCTCACGCCGCGCCTGAGTTACCGTTACCTGCCCCAGGCCGATCGCGGCCGGGCCCGGATTCCGCGGATCGACCGCGAGGTTTTCTCGACCTATCTCCAGCCGCTCGGGCTGGGCGACGGCCGCAACGTCGACGATCTCCACCCGACGAACACGCTGCGGCTCAGCCTCGACAACACGCTGCAGACCCGCGACCCGGTCCTCGGCAGCCGCGACCTCGTGGTCCTGAACGTCGCGAACGATTTTCGCTTCCGGCGCCGGCCGGGCGAACGCGACGTGTCCGAGATTCACACCGAACTCGCGCTGCTGCCCGCCCGCTGGCTGCAGGTCGACCTCTACCAGAGCTTCGCCCCGCGCACGTTCACGATGCGGGAGTTCAACGCCGGCATCACGCTCCGCGACGGCACGATCTGGTCGCTGCGGTTCGCGAACAATTTTCTCCGGCGCGAGATCGAGGACTACTCGATCGACGGCCGGGTGCGGCTTACCGAACGCTTCGAGGCCCTCACCCGGCTGCACTACGACGCCCGCCGGCGCCGGTTCAACGAGCAGACGTACGGCATCGCGCAGAATCTCGGCAACATGTGGCTGGTTTCCTACAACGTGAGCCTCTATTCCGGCCGCCGCCGCGAGAGCAGCTTCGGTTTCAACGTGCGCGTCGATGCCCTCGGCTTCTAGCCCAACCGAATCCACCGCGACCTTCGGTCGTAATCCAAAGCAATCGGTCGACAGGATGAACCGGATTTACAGGATGGACTACGGATCGGATCGGTAGGCGCGATGCCTTCGTTTGAATTGAATTCCCCATCCTTTCCATCCTGCCCATCCTGTCTAAACCCCAGGCTTCAAGCAGTGGGACGGACGCTTTGGCCCACTCTGGCGCGGCAATCCGCGGGCATCCCGCCTCCACGCCCGTGAGCATCACCGCCAACCAGCAACGCACCGTCCTGCGGCTGCTCGCCACGCTGCAGCCGCACTGGCGCCACGACCGCGCACTCCCGGCGCGTATCCAGTCCTTGCTGACCCGTGAACGCGCCTTCGGTTCGCGCTACCGCCGGCTCTACCGCGAACTCCTCTACACCGCGCTGCGCTACCTGCCCTGGATCGAGCCATGCCTCGCCTCCGATCCGGACGAGGCCGTGCGCCGCCTGGCCTGGCTCGCCGCGGCGCTCCCGGCCACCGCCGCGTTTCGCGCCGCGTTCGCGACGGGCACTCCGCCGGACGGCGATCCCGCGGAATTGCTGCCCGCCTGGTTTCGGCCGCATTGCCCGGAAGCCTTCACCGCCGTCGAAGCCGCCGCGCTCCTCCGCCGCGCGCCGCTCTGGCTCCGACTGCAAACTGACGCCCGCGGCGCCGCCGCGGTGGAGGCGGAGTTTGCCGCACGCGGGTGGACGTGGGAGCGCACACCGGTCCTGCCGGACGCCCTCGCGCTGCGCACCGAAGCCGACGTCACCACGACCGCCGCCTGGCAGGAGGGGCGGATCGAAATCCAGGACCTCGGCTCCCAACTGATCCTCGCGTCCGTCGGTCTCGAACCGGGCGGACGCTGGCTCGACGCGTGCGCCGGCGCCGGCGGCAAGACGCTGCAACTGGCGCAGCTCGTCGGCGCCGCCGGCGCCGTCGACGCCTACGACGTCCGGCCGTCGGCCCTCGACGAACTCCGCCTTCGCGCCACGCGCGTCGCCCGGGGCCTTGGTCATCCCACGGCGGACCGGGGCCTGGGCGCGATCCGGGTCCTCCCCGCCGCGCCGGAGGCGTCGGCGGACGGCAGCTACGACGGGGTGCTGGTCGATGCGCCCTGCAGCGGTTCGGGCACC